>NZ_CP118480.1:2122750-2426000 GCF_030450055.1 Gallaecimonas kandeliae | reverse complement strand
TCAAGCTCTGGGCCCCGCAGCAGGAGACAGACGTCTACTACGACCCCTGGTGGCCTTACTGGGGCGCCCCCTACGGCTACGGTTACTGGGGCGATCCCTTCTTCTACGGCCCCCCCCGTTACTTCCCGCGCCGCGTCCACACCACTGGGCCCAAGGTGCCGAAGCCTGACTATCCCAATCCCAAGCAGGACCAACCGACAAGGAAGCAACAATGAAAAAACCACTGATGATGTTGCTCGGGGCCGCTATGGCCCTGAGTTTTACCGCCGGTGCCAGCACCATGACCCTGCAACAGGCGGTGGACAACCCGGACAGGCCGGCCGCCCAGAAGACCCGCGACCAGTACCGCCATCCCCTGGAAACATTGCAGTTCTTCGGCATCAAACCGGGCATGACGGTGGTGGAGCTCTGGCCGGGTCCCCAGGGCTGGTACAGCGCCATCCTGGCGCCTTACCTCAAGGATCAGGGCCATTTCATCGCCGCCAACTTCAATACCCAGCTGGGGGCCGAGCCGACGCCCACCCAGAAGTATTACGCCAAGGCCGGCAAGGGCTATGAGGCCCTGCTGGAGAGCAACAAGGGCAAGTGGGGCAACGTCAGCCTGGCTGTCTTGGCACCGCCCGAGCAGATGCAGCTGGCGCCGCCCGGCTCGGTCGACGCCGTGCTGACCTTCCGCAACCTGCACAACTGGCACAAGGCCGGCCAGCTCAAGGGTGTCTTCGAGGCGGCCTATGCGGCCCTCAAACCCGGCGGCGTCTTCGGTGTGGTGGAGCACAGGGGCAAGGCCGGCATTACCGAAGAGGCCATGGCCGAGTCCGGCTACATGGGTGAAGACTTCGTCATCGATCTGGCCAAGCAGGTGGGTTTCAAACTGGATGCCAAGAGCGAAGTGAACGCCAACCCCAAGGACGACAAGGACCACCCCAGAGGGGTCTGGACCCTGCCGCCGACCCTGGCCATGGGTGATCAGGACAAGGCCAAGTACCTGGCCATAGGGGAGAGCGACCGCATGACCCTCAAGTTCGTCAAACCCTGATGGAAGCGCTGCGTTTTGCGCTGCCGGGCATGAGCCTGGCGGCGCTGGCCTGTGGTGAGGGCGAACCGGTGTTGGCCCTGCATGGCTGGATGGACAACGCCGCCAGTTTCGCTCCCCTGGCGCCATTTTGGCGCCGGGGCCGGCTCATCGCCCTGGACCTGCCCGGCCATGGCCATTCTGACCACCGCCAGGGAGCCTATTACTTCGTCGATTACCTCTACGAGATTTACCAGGTGGTGGAGCAGCTGGGGGGGCAGGTGCATCTCCTTGGCCACTCCATGGGCGCCATGCTGGCCACCAGCTTTGCCGGCCTTTTTCCCGAAAAGGTAAAAAGCCTGCAGCTCATCGACGGCCTGCTGCCCTTGTCTGATGCCCCCCACAAAGCGGCCCAGACCCTGAAGGCCGCCATCCTCTCCCGCCTCAAGCAAACGGGCCGGCCCAGTAGGGTCTACCCCAGTATCGAGGCCATGGCCCAGGCCCGCAGCGAGGCAGGGGACTTCAGCCCTGAACAAGCCTTGCCGTTGGTGCTGAGGGCCAGCATCGAAAAGGAGGATGGTTTCCACTGGCGCACCGATCCCAAGCTGCGTACCACCTCGCCCATTCGCCTGACCGCCGAACAGGTGGAGTCCCTGCTGGCGGGCCTGTGTTGCCCGGTCAGGGCCTACCTCGGCCGCACCGGCCTTTACAGCGGTGATCCGGGGCGCCTGGACAGGGAACTGGCGCTGCTTGGGCTGAGGGAGCCGGTGTGGCTCGACGGTGGTCATCACCTGCAGCTGGAGGCGCCGGCGGATCTGGTCAGACTGGTTGAAGAGATGTTAACGTTGACGTGAACGGTCAATTTCAGCGGCGCATCTTGAGATAGAGGCGGCCTCTGTGGGAAGATCCGGGAATTCGAGTAAAAACTCAGTTGGCCTGGCGCCCAGGCCAAACCCGATAAAAACAAAAGCGATAATACCGGGATGGCAACCGGAAGGAGACTTTGCGTGGAAAAAATCTGGCTGAACAGCTATCCGGAAGACGTGCCCGCCACTATCGATCCTGACCACTACCCCTCTTTGCTCAATGTCTTGGAAGATGCCTGCCAGAAGTATGGCGATCACACCGCCTTCATCAACATGGGCAAGGGCATCAAGTACCGGGAGCTGGACAAGCTAAGCCGCGACTTTGCCGCCTACCTGCAAAAGGATCTGAAATTGGCCAAGGGGACCAGGGTAGCGCTGATGATGCCGAACCTGTTGCAATACCCCGTGGCCCTTTTCGGCGTGCTGCGCGCCGGCATGGTGGTGGTCAACGTCAACCCCCTCTATACCCCCCGTGAGCTGGAGCACCAGCTCACCGACGCCGGCGCCGAGGCCATCGTCATCGTCTCCAACTTCGCCAGCACCCTGCAAAAGGTGGTGGCCAAGACCCCGGTCAAGCACGTGATCCTCACCAAGCTGGGTGACATGCTGGGCCGCCCCAAGGGCACCATCGTCAACCTGGTGGTGAAATACATCAAGAAGATGGTGCCGCACTACCAGCTGCCGGATGCCATCAGCTTCCGCAAGGCCTTGGCCCATGGCGCGCACCTGGCCTACGACAGGCCAGAGGTCAAAGGCGAGGATCTCGCCTTCCTGCAATACACAGGCGGCACTACTGGCGTATCCAAGGGCGCCATGCTGACCCACCGCAACATGGTGGCCAACCTGGAGCAGGCCACGGCCATCATAGGCCCCATGCTCAACCCGGGGGCTGAGATGATCGTCACGGCTTTGCCGCTCTATCACATCTTCGCCCTGACCGCGAACTGCCTGCTGTTCATGAAGTACGGCGGCCAGAACCTGCTGATCACCAACCCCAGGGACATCCCCGGCTTCGTCAAGGAGCTGGCCAAGTACCCCTTCACCGCCATTACGGCCGTGAACACCCTCTTCAATGCCCTGCTCAACAACGACGATTTCGCCAAGCTGGACTTCACCGACCTCAAGCTGGCCCTGGGCGGTGGCATGGCGGTACAGCGCCCTGTGGCGGAACGTTGGCAGAAGGCCACCGGCCACGCCATGCTGGAAGGCTACGGCCTGACCGAGTGTGCGCCTCTGGTGACCGTCAGCCCTTACACCACCACCGGCTTCAACGGCACCATAGGCCTGCCGGCTCCCAGCACCGACATCCGCCTGGTGGATACCGAAACCGGCGAGGACGTGACCGAACAGGGGCAGGCCGGCGAGATGTGGGTCAAGGGCCCGCAGGTGATGGCCGGCTACTGGAACAGGCCGGAGGCCACGGCCGACAGCCTCAAGGACGGCTGGTTCGCCACCGGCGATATTGCTACCATGGACGACAAGGGCTTCTTCCGTATCGTCGACCGCAAGAAGGACATGATCCTGGTGTCCGGCTTCAACGTCTTCCCCAACGAGATCGAAGAAGTGGTGGCCATGCATCCCAAGGTGGTGGAAGTGGCCGCCGTAGGGGTGCCGGACGAGCATTCCGGCGAGGTGGTGAAGATCTTCGTGGTCAGCAAAGACAGCAGCCTCACCGCCGAGGAGCTGATCCAGCACTGCCGCAAGCACCTGACCGGTTACAAGATCCCCAAGCAGGTGGAATTCAGGGACGAGCTGCCCAAGAGCAACGTCGGCAAGATATTGCGCAGGGCCCTGCGGGACGAGATGGCCAAGAAGGCCAGTTGATAATGAAAAAGACGCCGGCACAAGCCGGCGTCTTGCTTAAGGAGCAGCCGTTGCAATTTGAGATGATCACCACCCAGGAGGGCCTGGCCCTGTGCCTGGACGCCCTGGACAGCCAGGCGCCCCTTTGCCTCGACACCGAATTCATCCGCACCCGCACCTTCTACCCGCAGCTGGCCCTGGTGCAGCTGACCACGGGCAAGGGCATCTTCCTCGTCGACCCCCTGGCCGTCGAGGATCTCTCCCCCCTTTGGCATCGCCTGACCGGCCACCAGACCAAGGTGCTGCACGCCTGCGGTGAAGATCTGGACGTGCTGCCCAAGCCCTTGCTGCCGCTCTTCGACACCCAGGTCGCCGCCGCCCTTTGCAACATGGGCATGTCCCTGGGCTATGCCGCCCTGGTGGAAAAGGAGTTCGGCGTGACCCTGGACAAGGGCCAGTCCCGCACCGACTGGCTGCAGCGCCCCCTGACGGCGGCCCAGTGCCAGTACTGCGTCAACGACGTGCTCTACCTGCCGGAGCTTCACCAGCGTTTGGAGGCCGAGCTCCAGCGCCTTGGCCGCCGTGACTGGCTGACCGAGGAGTGCGAGCGCCAGGTGGCCCAGCGGGCCCAGCTGACGCCCCTGGACAAGGCCTACCTGGACATCAAGAACGCCTGGATGCTCAAACCCCGCTCCCTGGCCGTGCTGCGCGAATTGGCGGCCTGGCGGCTCAAAGAGGCCAGGCGCCGGGATCTGGCACTGAACTTCGTGGTACGGGAGGAAAACCTCTGGGCCATCGCCAAGAACCTGCCTGAGCGGGCCAGCGAGATAAAGGCCCTGGTCGCGCCCCAGGAATGGCGCCACCACGGCCAGTTGCTGCCCAAGCTGGTGGAAGCGGGGCTCGCCTGCCCAGAGTCGCAGTGGCCGGAGCCCGTAGTGCGGCTTATCGACCTGCCTGATTACAAGAGCCGGTTCGCCGCTGCCAAGGACAAGGTGGCCAAGGCTGCCGAGGCCTCTGGTCTGCCTGAGGCCTTTATCGGCTCCAAGAAGCTGATCAACGACTGGTACAGCTACCATTACCGCCTGAGTGAGGCCGAGCGGGCCGAGGCGGGGCTGCCGGTGCTGATGTCCGGCTGGCGCGCCGAACTGGTTGGCGAGCTGTAACAGGCGGATTGGCATTGCGCCAGCGCATGAAAAAGGGGCCCTCTGGCCCCTTCTTGTTATTACCCTTTCGGCAACCTGATGTTGAGCGCCAGCACCGACAGTGCCTTGCCTATGTCCCTGGGCATTTGACGCTGCTCAGCGCTGCCTGCTTGATGACCATCGGGATGCCGCTTTAGCTGCTTGAGGCATAAAAAAGGGGCCTTGCGGCCCCTTTTCTCACTACCTTTCCGGCAACGTGATGTTGAGCTCCAGTACAGATAGCTCGTCGCCCCTGTGTTCCAGGGCCACCGAGATCTGCTCTGGGCTTATCTGCACGTACTTCTTGATGACCTCGAGGATGTCCCTTTCGAGGTCCGGCAGGTAATCGGGGCCTGAGCGGCGGTTGCGCTCATGGGCGACGATGATCTGCAGCCGCTCCTTGGCGAGGCTGGCGGACTTTTTCTTGCTGTCGCGGAAATAATCCAGGAAAGACATGCCTTAACCTCCGAAGATCCGTTTCAGCAGGCCCTTCTTCTCCTCGGTGACAAAACGCATGGGGCGTTCTTCGCCGAGCAGCCTGGCTACCGTGTCCAGATAGGCCTGGCCGGCATCGCTTTCCCTGTCCAGGCTCACCGGTTCGCCGGCGTTGGAGGCGCGCAGCACCGCCTGAGACTCGGGAATGACCCCCAGCAGGGGAATGGCCAGGATCTCCTGCACGTCCTCGACGCTCAGCATGTCGCCGTTGTTGACCCGGGAAGGGTTGTAACGGGTCAGCAGCAGGTGCTCCTTGATGGGCTCCTGGCCCTGCTCGGCGCGGCGGGACTTGGAGGCGAGGATGCCGAGGATGCGGTCGGAGTCACGCACCGAGGAGACCTCGGGGTTGGTGGTGACCACGGCTTCGTCGGCGAAGTAGAGAGCCATCAGGGCACCGGTTTCGATGCCGGCGGGGGAGTCGCAGAGGATGTAGTCGAAATCCTTGGCCAGGTCGTTCAGGACCTTTTCTACCCCTTCCTTGGTCAGGGAGTCCTTGTCGCGGGTCTGGGAGGCGGGCAGGATGAACAGCTTGTCCACCCGCTTGTCCTTGATCAGGGCCTGGTTGAGGTTGGCTTCACCGTTGATGACGTTGACGAAGTCGTAGACCACCCGACGCTCGCAGCCCATGATGAGGTCGAGGTTGCGAAGGCCCACGTCGAAGTCGACGATCACCGTCTTCTTGCCGGCCAGTGCCAGGCCTGTCCCGATAGCGGCGCTGGAAGTGGTCTTGCCCACCCCTCCCTTGCCGGATGTCACCACTATAATGCGCGCCATAGTTTCCTCTTCGATTCCTTAAATCGGCCCCAGGGCCAGTTGTTCTTCTTGTAACCAGAACTGCGTCGGCTGCTGCCACTGGCCACCTTGCAGATCGTCACTCAACCAATAGGTGCCGGCGATGGACACCAGCTCCGCCTCCAGCTTGCGGCAGAAGATGCGGGCCTGGGTGTCGCCGGCGGCGCCGGCGATGGCCCTGCCGCGCAGGTTGCCGTAGATGTGGATGCAACCGTCGGCGATGACCTCGGCACCGGCCCCGACCGAGCCCAGTATGATGAGATCCCTGTCCTTGGCATACAGCTGCTGGCCGGAACGCACCTGGCCTTGGTAAAGCTGGGCGGCAGGGCGTACCTTGGGCTCGTCTGCTTCGGCCTTGGCTTCCCTGGCCTGGGCGCGGCCGGGCTGCATCAGCGCCCAACCGGCTTCACGGGCCTGGCCCTTGAGGGCGTCGGGGCAGTTCACCAGCCCCACAGGCACCATGCCCTGGTCGAGGATGGCTTGGCGCAGGGCGCTCAGATCCGGCGTCTCGGCCAATTGGGCCAGATCCACCACCAGGGGGGCGCCCTGGAAGAAACCGGGGGCCTGCTGCACCTTGGCAGCCAGTTTTTCGCTAAAGGTAGGCAGATCGGCGTCGGTCAAGGCCAGTACCGACAGGGTAAAAGCGGTGCCTTTGAACAGCAATGACATGAAGCGTCCGGGCTCGCGGGTGCTTGGTCCATAGCGGCCATGGTATAGTGAGGGTCCACGCCAGGCAAGACGATGACCCCTTATGTTGTGCGCTGTTTATAAAAGTGCGAAAAAAGCCGACACCTATCTTTACATCCCCAGGAAAGACGACTTTTCCCAGGTGCCGGAGGATTTGATGGCGATCTTCGGCCGGCCTGTCTTTGTTATGCCCCTGTTACTCAAGCCCGAGCGCAAGCTGGCCAGGCTCTCCATCGAGGAGCTGACCGCCGCCTTCGATGACAAGGGCTATTACCTGCAATTGCCGCCGCCCCCCGAAGATCTCCTCAAGGCCCACAAGGCCGGGCAGGGGGCTGCATGAAGCGTTCACTGGCGGCCCTGCTGCTGTTGCTGCCGTCCCTGGCCGGCGCCGAGGAGCAGCGGGATTTTGGCACCTATGTGGCCAAGCTCAAGGCCGAAGCCCTAACCCAGGGTATCAAGCAGCAGACGGTGGACATGGCCTTTACCGACGTCAAGCTGCTTCATCGCGCCATCCAGGCCGACCGCAGCCAGCCCGAGGTGCGGCTGACCCTGGAAGGTTACCTGCACAGCACCCTGCCTGAATGGAAGGTCAAGAAGGCCCGCCAGCTGTTCAATACCCACAGGGCCGAGCTGGATAAAGTGGCCAAGGCCTACGGGGTCCAGCCCCAGTACATAGTCGCGCTTTGGGCCAAGGAGTCCAGCTTCGGCAAGGTGCAGGGCCATTTCTCGGTGATCTCGGCCCTGACCTCCCTGGCGTTCGAAGGCCGCCGCGAGTCCTTCTTCAAGGACGAGCTGTTCGCAGCCCTGAAGATCCTCGAGCAGGGCCATATCGACCTGGCCCACTTCACCGGCTCCTGGGCCGGCGCCATGGGTCAGACCCAGTTCATGCCCAGCTCCTTCCTGGCCCTGGCCGTGGACGGTGACGGCGACGGCAAGAAGGACATCTGGAACGATACCGCAGACGTCTTCGCATCCATCGCCAACTACCTGGCCAAGGCCGGCTGGAAGGACGACCAGACCTGGGGTCGCCAGGTCAAGGTACCTGCCCATTTCGACTGGGCCTTGAAGGAAGAGATCAAGTCCCTGGACGATTGGGCCAAGCTGGGCCTGCGCCGCTACGATGGCGGCCCGCTGCCCAAGGTGGACATGAAGGCCCAGCTCAAGGCCTCTGACGGCCCTGACGGCCGTATCTACCTGGTCTACAACAACTACCAGGTGCTCAAGCGCTGGAACCGCTCCGACTACTTCGCCACCGGCGTCGGCCTCCTGGCCGATCGCATCATCTGGCCACCCGTGGAGGCAAAATGATCGAGCGCTTCTGGGAAACCAAGTCGCTCAAGGAAATGAGCCAGGCAGAGTGGGAGTCCCTCTGCGACGGTTGCGGCAAATGCTGCCTGCACAAGCTCCAGGACGAGGATACCGACGAGATCTACCACACGGCCGTCTGTTGCGAGCTGCTGGATCTGCGCAGCGGCGACTGCTCCGACTACCCCAACAGGTTCAAGAAGGTCCCTGACTGCCTGCAACTCAAGCCCGACAACCTGGACAGCTTCAACTGGCTGCCGCCGAGCTGTGCCTACCGCCGCCTCTCCGAAGGCAGGGGCCTGCCCAGCTGGCACCCGCTGTTGAACGGCGGTAAGAAGCACAAGATGCACGCCGCCGACATGTCCATCCGCCACAAGACGGTCAAGGAAGGCCCTGATCTGGATCCGGCGGATTTCATCGTCCTCTGGCCACTGGAAGACGTGGATTAAGGACATAAAAAAACCGCCACTCGGGCGGTTTTTTTATGGCTTTTTAATCAGGCCTTGGCTGCTTGCCTTTGGGGCAGCAGCTGGCCGGCCAGCACCGCCAAGGCCACCAGCAGGTAGAGGCCGAAGATCACCATCATCCACTGGGGCATGGACAGGCCAAGGAACTGCCAGACGGTCTGGGTGCAGTCGCCACGGGCTTCGAACACGGCCGGCAGCCACTGGTCCACCTTGAACCAGGACGGGAAGTCGGGGATGAAGGCACATTGCTTGAAGGGGGAGGGGTCGAGCTGCAGATCCACATGCTCATAGGCGATCTTCAGGCCCCAACCGGAAGCCACCAGCCAGGCGCCCAGGCCGGAAAAGCGGACCAGGGGCTGGGCCGGGGCCAGGGCACCCAGGATACCGGCCGCGAAGATCCCCAGCACCGCCACCCGCTGATAGACGCACATGACGCAGGGCTCCAGGCGCATGCCGTACTGGAAGAAGAGGGCAACCATCTCCAGGATCAGGGCGCTGGCAGCCAGCAGCAGCCAGGGGGTTCTCATTGTGGCGAGGTGTCTGAGCATAAGGCACTCAATTTCAATGTGATAATGGGAAGCTATTAAACAGAAAAAGCCGTGCTTGCGCACGGCTTTTTGCCGACTTAATGGCCGCTTGGGATCATGGACGCACCGGGCTGGTGGTGGTTGATGAGGCCGTGGTCGTAGAGGCTCTGGGTCATGTCGGGCAGCAGCAGGTAGACGCTGGCCAGGCCCACCAGGGTCAGCACCAGGGTGTAGGGCAGGGCCATCCACACCATGCGGCCGTAGGACAGGCGCAGCAGCGGCGCCAGGGCCGAGGTCAGCAGGAACAGGAAGGCGGCCTGGCCGTTGGGGGTGGCTACGGACGGCAGGTTGGTGCCGGTATTGATGGCCACGGCCAGCATGTCGAACTGGTCACGGGTGATGGTGCCGGCGTTCAGGGCGGCGTGGACCTCGTTGATGTAGACGGTGCCGACGAAGACGTTGTCGGAGACCATGGACAGCAGGCCGTTGGCCACATAGAACATGGCCAGCTGATGGGTGCCTTCGAAGGTCAACACCCAGTCGATGACAGGCCTGAACAGCTGCTGGTCGATGATGACGGCCACTACGGTGAAGAACACGGCCAGCAGCGCCGTGAAGGGCAGGGACTCTTCGAAGGCCTTGCCGAGCTGATGCTCTTCGGTGACGCCGCAGGCGGAGGTGGTGAAGATGATGACGGACAGGCCGATGAGGCCGACGGCGGCCAGGTGCAGGGCCAGGCCGAGGATCAGCCAGACGGCCACCACGGCCTGGACATAGAGCTTGGCCTTGTCGCGGTTGCTGCGCTTGGCGTCCTGGGCCTGGGCGTAGTCCAGCAGCACCTGGCGCACGGCGCCGGGCAGCTTAGCGCCGTAACCGAACAGCTTGAATTTCTCCACCACCAGGCAGGTGGCCAGGCCGCAGATCAGCACCGGCAAGGTGACGGGGCCCATGCGCAGCAGGAACTCGACGAACTGCCAACCGGCGTTCTCGGCGATGATGAGGTTCTGGGGCTCGCCCACCATGGTGCAGACGCCACCCAGGGCGGTGCCGACGGAGGCGTGCATCATCAGGCTGCGCAGGAAGGCGCGGAAGATGTTGAGATCTTTACGGGTCAGCTCGTGGACGGCGTCGTCTGAGGTGTGGTCGTGGTCGTCATTGTGGGGGTCTGTGCCCGAGGCCACCTTGTGGTAGATGGCGTAGAAGCCGGTGGCCACGGCGATGATCACCGCCACCACCGTCAGGGCGTCGAGGAAGGCGGACAGGAAGGCGGCCGCCAGGCAGAAGGCCAGGGACAGCAGGCTCTTGGAACGGACCCTGAGCAGCATCTTGGTGAAGATGGTCAGCAGCAGATCCTTCATGAAATAGATGCCCGCCACCATGAAGATCAGCAGCAGCAGCACTTCCAGGTTGGCCAGCATCTCGGCCTTGACATGGGCCGGGCTGGTCATGCCGATGATGACCGCTTCTATGGCCAGCAGGCCGCCGGGCTGCAGCGGGTAGCATTTGAGGGCCATGGCCAGGGTGAAGATGAATTCGACGATCAGGACCCAACCCGCGAGAAAGGGGCTCAGATGGAAGAGGATGGGGTTGACGATAAGGCAGCCGACTATGGTCAGCTTGTACCAATCGGGGGCATGGCCAAGAAAGTTGGCCATCAGTGCCCGAGGCATTGAAAGGGTGGACGACATGCAAGTTCCCCAGAAGCGGATTGTGTTTGTTTTTCAGCTATCTTAAGGACAGTCAAAGCTGATTGCACTCCTACCTGTTACCTAGGATAGGCCCTTGGTCGCAAAAGCGGGCAAAAGTTTATTTTTGTGGGCGCCGCCGCTAGAATCGGCTTTCGTTATCGAATAATGACAACAGGCAGCACTACTCGCATGATTATCAAAGCGCAAAGCCCAGCAGGATTCGCTGAGGAATACATCATTGAGTCGATCTGGAACAACAGGTTTCCCCAAGGCTCAATACTGCCGGCGGAGCGTGAGCTGTCAGAGCTGATCGGCGTGACCCGTACCACGCTGCGTGAAGTGTTGCAGCGCCTGGCCCGCGACGGCTGGCTGACCATCCAGCATGGCAAGCCGACCCGGGTGAACAACTTTTGGGAAACCAGCGGCCTCAATATCCTCGAGACCCTGGCCCGCCTTGACCAGGACCGTTTCCCCGAGCTGGTGGATCACCTGCTGTCCGCCCGCACCAACATCAGCGCCATCTTCATCCGCAGCGCCCTCAAGCACGCCCCCGAGAAGGCGGTGAAGGTACTGGCCGAGGCCGAGGCCCTGGGTGAAGATCCTGTGGCCTTCGCCCTCTATGACTACCACCTGCACCACGCCCTGTCCGCCGCCAGCGGCAACCCCATCTACGTGCTGATCCTGAACGGTTTCAAGAACCTCTATAGCCGCGTCGGCAAGTTCTACTTCTCCAATCCCAAGGCCCGGGAGCTGGCGCTGAAGTACTACGCCACCCTCAAGGAGCTGGCTGCCGCCCACAAGTTCGAAGAAGCCCTGCCGGTGGTGCGCAAGTACGGCCTGGACTCCGGCCGGGTCTGGGTCAGCATGCGCTCCGATATCCCTTCCGATATCGTCGACTGAGCAGACCCTAAGAGAAAAGGCGCCGTCAGGCGCCTTTTTCATTTGAGGCTGGGTGGGCAGGAGAGTCGAGGCTCCACCTCGCCGTTGGCGTGTTCCACTTCCAGGTGCACGTCGAACTTCCACAGGTAGTAGAGGTGCTTGAGTACCTCCTGGGCCGTGCTCTCGTGCAGGGGGATGCGGTTGTGGGGCACGTAGCGCAGGGTCATGGACCTGTCGCCTCGCACATCCACCTGGTAGACCTGGATGTTGGGTTCGTTGTTGGCCAGGTTGTACTGGGCCGACAAGGTCTGGCGCACCTGGCGGTAACCGTCGTCGTTGTGGATGGCGGTCACGTCCAGGTAGTTCTTGGCGTCGTCGTCGCGGATGGCGAAGAGCCGCAGGTCCCGCATCACCTTGGGCGACAGGTACTGGCCCACGAAGGACTCGTCCTTGAAATTCTGCATCGCGAAATGCACCGCCTCCAGCCAGTTGCTGCCGGCCAGCTCCGGGAAGAAGGCCTTGTCTTCTTCCGTGGGGGCCTCGCAGATGCGGCGGATGTCCCTGAACATGGCGAAACCCAGGGCATAGGGGTTGATGCCGCTGTAGTAGGGGCTGTTGTAGTCGGGCTGGAACACCACGCTGGTGTGGGAATGCAGCACTTCCAGCATGAAGCGTTCCGTGACCTTGCCCTCGTCGTAGAGGTGGTTGAGCAGGGTGTAGTGCCAGAAGCTGGCCCAGCCCTCGTTCATCACCTGGGTCTGGCGCTGGGGGTAGAAGTACTGGGCTATCTTGCGGACTATGCGCACCACCTCCCTTTGCCAGGGCTCCAGCAGGGGGGCGTTCTTCTCGATGAAATAGAGGATGTTCTCCTGGGGCTCCTCGGGGAAGCGCCGCTCCTGCATCGTCTGCTCCTTGGGCTGGGGCAGGGTGCGCCACAGCTCGTTGACCTGGCTTTGCAGGTAGGCTTCCCGTTCTTCCTGGCGGCGTTTTTCCTCGGCCAGGGAGATCTCCGAAGGCCGTTTGTAACGGTCCACCCCGAAATTCATCAACGCATGGCAGGCGTCCAGCAACAACTCCACTTCGCGGGCGCCGTGGCGTTCCTCGCAGGCGCGGATGTAGTTCTTGGCGAACACCAGGTAGTCGATGATGCTCTCAGCGTCGGTCCAGGTCTTGAACAGGTAGTTGTTCTTGAAGAAGGAATTGTGGCCATAGCAGGCATGGGCTATGACCAGGGCCTGCATCGGCAGGCTGTTTTCCTCCATCAGGTAGGCGATGCAGGGATCGGAGTTGATGACGATTTCGTAGGCCAGGCCCATATGGCCGCGGCGGTAGGACTGCTCTGACTGGATGAATTTCTTGCCGAAAGACCAATGGCTGTAGCCGATGGGCATGCCCACCGAGCTGTATGCGTCCAGCATCTGCTCGGCGGTGATGACCTCCATCTGGTTGGGGTAAGTCTCAAGGCCATAATGCTCGGCGACCCTGGCTATCTCCTTGTCGTAGAGCACCAGGTCGTCAAAGGTCCAGTCGGGCCCGTCTGGCAGCGGCGTGCGCACTTTCGCCATATTCCCTCCTAGGCGGCCTGCTTGCGAAAGAGTTCTCTGAATACGGGATAGATATCCCCCACGTCCTGGATATGCTGGATGGCGAAGTTATGGAACTGGGCCGCCAGCCCTTCGTATTCCCGCCACAGGGTCTGATGGGATCTGTGGGTGATCTCGATGTAGCTGTAGTAACGGACGAAGGGCAGTATCTGCTCGGCCAGCAGCTTGGCGCAGGTGGGACTGTCGTCGGCCCAGTTGTCACCGTCCGATGCCTGGGCGGCGTAGACGTTCCACTGGTCCGGCGGGTAGCGCTTGCGCATGATCTCCACCATCATGGTCAGGGCCGAGCTGACGATGGTGCCCCCCGTCTCCTGGCTGTAGAAGAACTCGTGTTCGTCCACCTCCTTGGCCTGGGTGTGGTGGCGGATATAGACCACCTCTATGTGCTTGTAGGTACGGGTCAGGAAGAGGTAGAGCAGTATGTAGAAGCGCTTGGCCATGTCCTTGGTGGCCTGGTCCATGGAGCCCGACACGTCCATCAGGCAGAACATCACGGCCCGGCTGGAGGGAATGGGGATCCGCTCGAAGTTGTTGTAGCGCAGGTCGAAGGTGTCGATGAAGGGCACCTTGTCGATGGCGGCCTTGAGGGTGGCTATCTCTTCCTTGATGGCGCTGATGGCCTCCTGGGTGGCGGTGGGGTCAGCTTCCAGTTCTGCAAGCTGGGCCAGCAGTTCCTTGAGATGGCGTTTTCGCCCGGCGGTGATGGCCATGCGCCTGGCCAGGCTCTGCTTGAGGGAGCGCACCACGTTGATACGGCTGGGCACCCCCTGGTTGACGAAGCCGGCGCGGCGGTTTTCCCATTCCACCAGTTGCGCCAGCTGGCTCTTCTCCAGGTTGGGCAACTCCAGATCTTCAAACAAGAGATCCAGGTACTCGTCCTTGGAGATCTCGAACACGAAGTCGTCCTGGCCTTCGCCACTGTCCGATGCCTCCCCCTGGCCGGCGCCACCACCGCCGCCTCCGCCCTGGGGCCTGGCTATCTTGTCGCCGGGCAGGAACTGGTCGTTGCCGGGGTGGACCCGCTCCCGCAGGCCCCCCTTACCTTGGTGGAAGATGGGTTCGGAGATGTCACGGGCCGGTATGGACACCGACTCCCCCGAGTTGATGTCCTCCACCGAACGCTTGGTGATGGCGTCCGACATCGCCTTCTTGATCTGCGTCTTGTAGCGGCGCAGGAAGCGATTGCGGTTGACCGTGCTCTTGCCCTTGGCGTTTTGCCGCCTGTCGATGAAATGGGACATGGGCCCTCCTCAAGAGGATTTACGCACCCGCAGATACCAGTCGGACAGCAACCGGACCTGCTTGCGGGTGTAGCCTTTGTCCATCATCCGTTCGACAAAGTCATCGTGTTTCTTGCGCTCTTCGGCCGAGGTCTTGGCGTTGAAGGAGATGACCGGCAGCAGCTCTTCGGTGTTGGAGAACATCTTCTTCTCGATGACCGACTTGAGCTTTTCGTAGCTGGTCCAGGTGGGGTTCTTGCCGTTGTTGTTGGCCCTGGCCCTGAGCACGAAGTTGACGATTTCGTTGCGGAAATCCTTGGGATTGGAGATCCCGGCCGGCTTCTCTATCTTCTCCAGCTCGGCGTTGAGGGCGGCGCGGTCGAACAACTGGCCGGTTTCCGGATCCCGGTATTCCTGGTCCTGGATCCAGAAGTCGGCGTAGATGACATAGCGGTCGAAGATGTTCTGGCCGTACTCGGAATAGGATTCGAGGTAGGCGGTCTGGATCTCCTTGCCGATGAAGTCCACGTATTTGGGGACCAGGTAGCCCTTCAGGAATTCCTTGTAGCGCTCGGACGTTTCCTGGGGGAACTGCTCGCGGTCTATCTGCTGTTCCAGCACGAAGAAGAGGTGCACCGGGTTGGCCGCCACCTCCGAGTGGTCGAAGTTGAACACCCTGGACAGGATCTTGAAGGCAAAGCGGGTGGAAAGCCCTGTCATGCCCTCGTCGACCCCGGCGTAATCCCGGTATTCCTGGTAGCTCTTGGCCTTGGGGTCCGTGTCCTTGAGGCTCTCGCCGTCATAGACCCGCATCTTGGAAAAGAGGCTGGAGTTTTCCGGCTCCTTGAGGCGGGAAAGCACCGAGAACTGGGCCATGGTCTCCAGGGTGCCGGGGGCGCAAGGGGCCTCGGCCAGTTCGGAGTTCTCGATGAGCTTGTTGTAGATGCGGATCTCTTCGGTGACCCTCAGGCAGTAAGGCACCTTGACGATGAAGACGCGGTCGAGGAAGGCCTCGTTGTTGCGGTTGTTGCGAAACGCCTGCCATTCGGACTCGTTGGAGTGGGCCAGGATAATGCCTTGGAAGGGCAGGGCCGAGAGGCTCTCGGTGCCGTTGTAGTTACCTTCCTGGGTGGCGGTCAGCAAGGGGTGCAACACCTTGATGGGGGCCTTGAACATCTCCACGAACTCCATGATGCCCTGGTTGGCGCGGCACAGGGCGCCGGAGTAGGAATAGGCGTCGGCGTCGTTCTGGCTGAATTCTTCTAATTTGCGGATATCCACCTTGCCCACCAGGCTGGAGATGTCCTGGTTGTTCTCGTCACCGGGCTCGGTCTTGGCCACCGCCACCTGGTTGAGGATGGAAGGGTTGACCTTGACCACCCGGAACTTGGAGATGTCGCCGCCGTATTCCTTGAGGCGCTTGGCGGCCCAGGGGGACATGATCACCTCCAGGGCGCGGCGGGGAATACCGTACTCGCTGAGGAACAGCTCGGCGTCCTCGTTGGGATCGAAGAGGCAGAGGGGATGGTCCTGCACCGGCGAGCCCTTGAGCATGTAGATGGGCTCTTTCTGCATCAGGTACTTGAGCTTCTCGGCCAGGGAAGACTTACCACCTCCCACAGGGCCAAGAAGGTAGAGAATTTGTTTGCGCTCTTCCAGGCCCTGGCCAGCGTGCTTGAGGTAGGCCACTATCTGCTCTATGGATTCTTCCATGCCGTAAAATTCGGAGAAGGCCGGGTAACGGGCCACGACACGGTTGGAGAAGATGCGGGACAGGCGAGGATGTTTGGCCGTGTCCACCATTTCCGGCTCGCCTATGGCGGCCAGCAGCCGCTCGCTGGCGGTGGCGAAGGCCATCTTGTCGTGCTTACAAAGTTCGAGGAATTCTTCCAGTGAATATTCTTCCTCGCGCGCCTCCTCATAGCGCTGCCGGTAATGCTCGATAATGCTCATGACTCCCCCTGACTCAGTAATGAGATGACCGGTCAATGGTCCAGTTTCCCTATAAGCGTAGACGGGCCTTATGGATTTGCCGTTAATTTAAGGCTCGGAAATCTAAGTTAAAATTTCACATTCCCTTAAACTGGCTGCAGCTAAAGGGGAGGGTGGTGCCGGCCTGGTGGGAAAATACAAGCGGTGGATCAGGCTCTTGGCGGCCCAAATAAAAAGCCCTCCGAAGAGGGCTTTTTGACAAGGGGTCTATCGACGGGCAGATCAGCCGGCGAGGTTCTGGTTCACGAAGTCCCAGTTGACCAGGGCCCAGAAGGCTTCCATGTACTTGGGACGCAGGTTGCGGTAGTCGATGTAGTAGGCGTGTTCCCAGACGTCGACGGTCAGCAGCGGGGTGACACCCTCGGTGATGGGGCAGCCGGCGTTGGAGGTGTTGTGGATGGCCACGGAGCCGTCGGCTTTCTTCACCAGCCAGGTCCAGCCGGAACCGAAGTTGCCCACGGCGTTCTTGGTGAACTCTTCCTTGAAGGCGTCGAAGGAGCCGAAGGCGGCGTTGATGGCGTCAGCCACGGCACCGGTGGCAGCGCCGCCGCCGTTGGGGCTCAGGCAGTGCCAGTAGAAGGTGTGGTTCCAGACCTGGGCGGCGTTGTTGAAGAGGCCACCTGTGGAGGACTTGATGATGTCTTCCAGGGACTTGCCTTCGTTTTCGGTGCCGGCAGTCAGGTTGTTGAGGTTCACCACGTAGGTGTTGTGGTGCTTACCGTAGTGGTACTCCAGGGTCTCGGCAGAGATATGGGGTTCCAGGGCGTTTTTCTCGTAGGGAAGTGCAGGCAATTCGAAAGCCATGTTTCCTCTCCTTTGGTTGCGTTCGACATTGGCTCGTCGGACATTGTACTCAGAGTCCGGCGGCTGTGAATATATAAAGTGATTATTTTGTTTAGCTGGCGCTTTGCGCGGCTGGCCTCTTGGGTGTGGCGGTCAGTCACAGTACAATAGCGCCACGCACTCATTCTAGAGGTTGTCATGGACACCATCGAAGACACCATTGCACGCATCAAAGGCCAAATCGCCGAACACCACATACTGCTGTACATGAAGGGCTCCCCCAAGCTGCCCAGCTGCGGCTTCTCCGCCCAGGCTTCCCAGGCCCTGATGGCCTGCGGCGAGGCTTTCGCCTACGTGGACATACTGCAGAACCCCGACATCCGTGCCGAGCTGCCCAAGTACGCCAACTGGCCCACCTTCCCCCAGCTGTGGGTGGAAGGGGAGCTGATCGGCGGCTGCGACATCATCCTGGAAATGTACCAGCGTGGTGAGCTGCAGCCCCTGATCAAGGAAACCGCGGCCAAGCACAAGAAGGAAGAGGCGGCCGAGTAAGGCCCTGCCTTGAGAAAAAGCCCGGGCAGGTCCCGGGCTTTTTTGTCGCTGGATGTTGGCCCTAGAGCACCATGGCCGCCACCCAGCCCGCCACCAGCAGCGGCAGGTTGTAGTGGATGAAGGTGGGCAGCACCGAATCGCGGATATGGTCGTGCTGGCCGTCGGCGTTGAGGCCGGCCGTGGGGCCTACTGTGCTGTCCGAGGCCGGCGAGCCGGCGTCCCCCAGGGCCGCGGCCGTGCCGACGATGGCGGCGGTGGCGAGCGGCGAGAAGCCGAGGCTCATGCAGAGCGGCACATAGAGGGTGGCGATGATGGGCACTGTGGAGAAGCTGGAGCCGATGCCCATGGTCACGAAGAGCCCCACCAGCAGCATCAGGGCCGCCGCCATGGGCTTGGACTGCAGATCCCCGGACAGGCTCTGCACCAATGTGTCGACGGCGCCCGTGGCCTTGACCACCTCGGCGTAGCCGGAGGCGGTGATCATGATGAAGCCGATGAGGGACATCATCCGGACCCCGTCGGTGAAGGCGTCCTGGCTCTCCTTCCAGGGCACCACGCCGCCAAGGATGAAGACGCAGAAGCCCACCAGGGCGCCGAGGATCACCGAATCGGTGTAGCGCTGCAGGGCAAAGGCGATGCCCAGCGCCAGCACAGAGACGGTCAGGGTCTTCCAGTCCGGTTTGCGGTGGTCAGGCGGCTCGCCCGGCACATGGCTGGTGTCATAGTGGCGCGGCTTGCGGTAGCTGAAGAAGACGGCGATCAGCAGGCCCACCACCATGCCGAGGCCCGGGATCAACATGGCCTTGGGCAGCAGGGCCGCATCGATATGGAGGCCGTTGTTGGTGAGGTTGGGCAGCAGCAGCTTGTTGAGGAAGATGCCGCCGAAGCCCACCGGCAGCACCATGTAGGGGGTCACCAGGCCGAAGGTCATGATGCAGGCCACCAGGCGGCGGTCCACCTTGAGGTCGCTGAGCACCCCCAGCAGCGGCGGTATCAGTATGGGGATGAAGGCGATATGGATGGGCACCAGGTTCTGGGACATGATGGCCATGCTGAGGATCGCCAGCAGCAGTATGTTCTTGACCACCAGGCGGCGGCGCGGGCTGGGCGTGGCCCCCAGGCGGCCAATGATCTCGGCCGCTCCCCATTCGGTGATGCCGGAGTGGGCTATGGCCACGGCGAAGGCCCCCAGCATGGCGTAGCCTAGGGCGATCTCGGCGCCGTTGCCGAGGCCGCCGGAGAAGGCCTTGAGGCTCTCGTTGATGTCGAGGCCGCCACAAAGGCCTGCGGCCAGGGCCGACAGGGCCAGGGCCACCACCACGTTGATGCGCAGCAGGCTCAGCACCAGCAGCAGGGTGACGGAAAGGATGACGGGATTGAGTAACATCGTCTTATTTTTATTGTGGAAAAGGCCAGCCTAGCAGGGGAGCGGCCGCCTTGTCGACGCAGCCCTCGGCCGTTCGACCCGCGGCGGCGCCGCTTGGTCCCCCTGCGCGAAGCGACGCCCCTTGTGCCACGGCGGCCAGTCCTTATAATCAGCCCCTGATAAATTGCATGCCCCGGCATGCCAAACCCCCAACTGGAGAAGTGCAATGAGCGTACTCGTAGGCCGCGCTGCCCCCGACTTTACCGCTGCCGCCGTACTCGGCAACGGTGAGATCGTCGACAACTTCAACCTCAAGTCCCACATCAGCGGCAAATACGCTGTGCTGTTCTTCTACCCCCTGGACTTCACCTTCGTGTGCCCCTCGGAGCTGATCGCCTTCGATCACCGCCTGGAAGAGTTCACCAAGCGTGGCGTGGAAGTCATAGGTGTTTCCATCGACTCCCAGTTCACTCACCACGCCTGGCGTAACACCCCGGTCGACAAGGGCGGTATCGGCCAGGTTGGCTACCCCCTGGTTGCCGACGTCAAGCATGCCATCTGCCAGGCCTACGACGTAGAGCACCCCGAAGCCGGTGTTGCCTTCCGCGGCTCCTTCCTGATCGACAAGGCCGGCAACGTCCGTCACCAGGTCGTCAACGACCTGCCGCTGGGCCGTAACATCGACGAGATGTTGCGCATGATCGATGCCCTCCAGTTCACCGAAGAGCACGGCGAAGTCTGCCCTGCCGGCTGGAACAAAGGCGACAAGGGTATGAAGGCCGACGCCGACGGCGTTGCCACCTACCTGGCCGAGAACGCCGACAAGCTGTAAGGCTTGCCTGCCTCGAGAAAAGCCCGGGCCCAGCCCGGGTTTTTTTGTGTCAGTGGTCCGACAACTTTGATATAAAACAACGGCTTCATCTTTGTCTGCCGCTACCATCGCCGAAAAAGGAGTTCATCATGCGTAAAGGGCTAGTGCTGGCCGCCCTCGTCGTCGCGGCCCTGGCCGTCTGGCTGGGGCAACATTGGCTGCTCAAGGGCAGCCCCGAAGGCTTTGCCTCGGGTAACGGCAGGATAGAAGCGGTGGAACTGGACGTGGCCAGCAAGTACGGCGGCCGCCTGGACCAGCTGCTGGTCAACGAAGGGGACTTCGTCACCAAGGGCCAGATCCTGGCCAGGATGGACAGCGCCACTTTGGAAGCCCAGCTGCGCCAGGCCCAGGCCAAGGCCCGCCAGGCCGGCGACAACCTCCTGTCCGCCCAGGCCCAGGTGGAGCAGGCCCAGAGCCAGCTCAACCTGGCCGAGTTGCAGTACAAGAGGGCCAAGGAGCTGTTGGCCAAGAAGCTGGTCGCCCGCGCCCAGTATGACGAGGCCGAGTCCGGCTTCCAGGTCGCCAAGGCCAATGTCACGGCCGCCAAGGCCAGGGCGGTAGCGGCCAAGGGCGCCATAGACGAGGCCGAGGCCGGGGTCGACAGCCTCCAGTCCCAGTTGGACGAGACGGTATTGCGGGCCCCCCGCGACGGCCGTATCCAGTACCGCCTGGCCAACGTCGGTGAAGTGCTGGGGGCCGGCGGCCGGGTGCTGACCTTGCTGGATCTCACCGACGTCACCATGTCCATCTTCCTGCCCCAGACGTTGGCCGGCAAGCTGGCCCTGGGCAGTGAAGCCCGCATAGTGCTGGACGTCATCCCCGACAAGCCCATCCCCGCCACCGTCAGCTTCGTGGCCAGCGACGCCCAGTTCACCCCCAAGCAGGTGGAGACCCAAGACGAGCGGGAGAAGCTGATGTTCAGGGTCAAGGTGCGCATTCCCAAGGCCCTGCTCGAGGCCCATATCCAACAGGTGAAGACGGGCCTGCCCGGCGTGGCCTGGGTGCGCCTGGACGCCACCAAGCCCTGGCCGGCCAACCTTGAAACCCCCTTCAAGTCATGAGCGCCATCCGCCTCGAAGGGGTCAGCCACCGCTACGGCGACAACCTGGCCCTGGATGAGGCCAGCCTGCGCCTGGCGCCCGGCCAGAGCCTCGGCATCATAGGGCCGGACGGGGTCGGCAAGTCGACCCTGCTGGACCTCATCGCCGGCACCAAAGCCTTGCAACAGGGCAAGGTACAGGTGCTGGGGGCGGACATGGCCAGGCGCAGCCAGCGGCGCAAGGTCTGCGCCGACATCGCCTATATGCCACAGGGCCTTGGCAAGAACCTCTACCCCACCCTCTCGGTCTGGGAGAACATCGATTTTTTCGGCCGCCTCTTCGGCCAGGGCCGGGCGGAGCGGGAGCGCCGCGCCCGCCAGCTGCTGGAGGCCACCCACCTCTGGGCCTTTCGCGACAGGCCGGCCGGCAAGCTCTCCGGCGGCATGAAGCAGAAGCTGGGCCTCTGCTGCGCCCTTATCCACGATCCCAAGCTGCTGCTGCTGGACGAACCCACCACAGGCGTCGACCCTTTGAGCCGCCGCCAGTTCTGGACCCTGGTGGCCAAGATCCGTGAGGCCCGGCCCCAGATGAGCCTGGTGGTGGCCACCGCCTACATGGAAGAGGCCATGATGCTGGACCAGGTGATGGCCCTGGACGCCGGCAAGGTGCTGGCCCTGGACAGCCCCCAGGGGCTGCTGGCGCGCACCGGCAAGGCCGACCTCGAGGCCGCCTTCGTGGCCCTCAAGGGCGGCGACGGCCAGCCCTTCCAACCGCTGCCCCTTAAAGACGGTGGCGGCGAGCCGGCCATAGTGGCCGAGGCCCTGACCTGCCGCTTCGGCGATTTCACGGCCGTGGACCAGGTGAGCCTTAGCATAGAGAAGGGGGAGATCTTCGGCTTCCTCGGCTCCAACGGCTGCGGCAAGACCACCACCATGAAGATGCTCACAGGTCTCTTGCCCCCCACCGAGGGCAGCGCCACCATCTTCGGCGAACCGGTCACGGAGCACAGCCTGGCCATGCGCGCCAAGGTCGGCTACATGACCCAGGCCTTCTCCCTCTACGGTGAGCTGACGGTCAGGGCCAACCTGGAGCTGCACGCCAGGCTCTACGCCATCGCCGAGCCCCAGGCGCGGATAGCAGGGTTGCTGGCCCGCTTCGGCCTGGACGGCGCTGCAGAGCAGGGCGCCGAGGCCCTGCCGCTCGGCCTCAAGCAGCGCCTGCAGCTGGCCGTGGCCGTGCTGCACGGCCCCAGGCTGCTGATCCTCGACGAACCCACCTCTGGGGTGGATCCCCAGGCCCGCGACCAGTTCTGGACCTTGCTCCACGAGCTGTCCCGCCAGGAAGGGGTGACCATCTTCATCTCGACCCACTTCATGAACGAGGCGGGGCGCTGCGACCGCATCTCCCTGATGCACGCCGGCCAGGTGCTGGCCCAAGGCAAGCCGGAAGCGCTGGTGGCCGAAAGCGGCGCCGGCGATCTGGAAGGGGCCTTCATCCATTACCTGGAGGCTGCCCAGCCGCCCCAGGAGAGTGGCGACCTGGGGGGCGAGGTTGAAACCGAGGGCAGGGCGGTGGCCCCCTTCTCCTTGAAGCGGCTCTGGGCCTATGCCCGCCGCGAGTCCATGGAGATCAAGCGCGACCCCATCCGCCTGGCCTTTGCCCTGCTGGGCACCTTGCTGCTGATGGTGGTGTTCGGCTACGGCATCTCCTTCGACGTGGAGCACCTACCCTTCGCCGCCTTCGACCAGGATCAGAGCCCCTCGAGCCGGGCCTACCTGGAGGAGTTCCGCGGCTCCCGTTACTTCCAGGAACAGGCCCCGGTGGCCAGCGAGCAGGAGGCCATGGCGCGGCTGCGTAGCGGCAAGCTGCGGCTGGTGCTGGCCATACCGCCGGGCTTTGGCCGCGATCTCAAGGCCGGGCGCCACCCCCAGGTAGCGGCCTGGTTGGACGGCGCCATGCCCTTTCGCGGCGAGACGGCGAGAGGCTATGTGCTGGGGGTGCACCAGCAGTTCCTGGCAGACCGGCAGCTGGCCGGCCCCAATCCTGTCGATCTCGAGCTGCGCTTTCGCTACAACCAGGCCTTCAAGAGCGTCAACGCCATGGTGCCCGGGGTGCTGATGCTGCTGCTGGCCGTGATCCCGGCCATCCTCACTGCCGTCGGCGTGGTGCGGGAAAAGGAGCTGGGCTCCATCCTCAACCTCTACGCCACCCCTGTGACGCGCCTGGAGTTCCTGCTCGGCAAGCAGCTGCCCTATGTGCTCATCGCCTGCGTCAACGGCCTGACCATGCTGCTGCTGGCCCTCTGGCTCTTCCAGGTACCGGTCAAGGGCAGCTTCCTGGCCTTGGGGCTGGGGGTGCTGCTCTATGTCACCGCCACCACCGGCTTTGGGCTGCTCATCTCCGCCTTCGTGCGCACCCAGGTGGCGGCGCTCTTCGCCGCCGCCATCCTCTCCATACTGCCGGCCGTGAACTTCTCCGGCTTCATCGTGCCCCTGGCCTCCATGACGGGGGTGGCCAAGTGGATGGGGGTCCTGTTCCCGCCCGCCTATTTCCATACCCTCAGCGAAGGGGTCTTCGCCAAGGGCCTGGGGCTGGCCGAGCTGGTCCCCAGCCTGCTGGCCCTGGCGGCCTTTGCCGTACTCTTCGTGGCCCTGGCGGTGTCGGTGATGAAGGAGCAGGAGTCATGAGCCCAAGCCCATGGCCCCTCGAGGAGGGCTCCTTATGAAATGGCGCAACGTCTATGCCCTGGGGGTCAAGGAGCTGTGGAGCCTCTTGAAGGATCCGGTGATGATGGTGCTGATCCTTTACACCTTCACCCTGGCCCTCTACGCCATCAGCAAGGGCGCCAACACCGATGTGCGCAATGCCGCCATAGCGGTGCAGGACCTTGACCAGAGCCCGCTCTCGGCCAGGCTCACCGAGGCCTTCCTGCCCCCCTATTTCCGCCCCGCCGTCCAGGTGCAGGGGGACGGCGAGCTGGACCGGCTGCTGGAGCAGGGCAAGGTCACCTTCGCCCTGCAGATCCCGCCCCGCTTCTCCGCCGATCTCCACGCCGGCCGCCATCCCGAACTGGGGCTGCAGGTGGATGCCAGCGCCATCAGCCAGGCCGGCACCGGCGCCGGCTACATCAAGGCGATACTGGCCCAGACCCTGGCCGAGGCCTTCGGCCAGGACCAGGTGCCGGCGGTGGCGCTGGTGACCCGCGCCTATTTCAACCCCAACCTCAACACCGGCTGGTTCATGGCGGTGATGCAGCTCATCAACAACGTCACCCTGCTGGCCATCATCCTCACCGGCGCCGCCGTTATCCGCGAGCGGGAGCACGGCACCTTGGAGCACCTCTTGGTGATGCCGCTCTCGGCCATGGAGATCATGCTGGCCAAAGTCTGGGCCAACGGCCTGGTTATACTGCTGGCGGCGGTCGTCTCCCTCTACGCCATGGTCGAAGGGGTGCTGGGGGTGCCCATCAACGGCTCTGTGCCGCTGTTCGTGCTGGGCTCTTTGGTCTACCTGGGGGCCGTCACCTCCCTTGGGATCTGGCTGGCGACCCTGGCCCGCACCATGCCCCAGTTCGGCCTGCTGGCCATTCCCGTGTTCGTGGTGATGCAGCTGCTCTCCGGCGGCATTACCCCCCTGGACTCCATGCCGGTCGTGCTCCAGTACCTGATGCAGCTGCTGCCCTCCACCCACTACGTGGCCCTGGCCCAGGCGGTGCTCTACCGGGGCGCCGGCCTTGCCATCATCTGGCCCCAGCTCTTGGCCGTGGCCTTGAGCGCCCTGGTCTTCTTCGCCCTGGCGCTGGGCCGCTTTCGCAAGATGGTCAGCGGCTGAGGCTTTGACTTCCCCCCGGTGGCGCGGCAAGGTGGGGCTCCCTTCCCTGGAGGTCCAGCTTGTCGCGCCTTAACGCCTGGGCAGCCCTGTTGCTGCTGTCGCTGCTGTTCACCCTGCCCCTCGAGGCCCTCAAGCTGCCCGCCGCCCTGCTGCTGGGGCCCATGCTGGCCGCCATGGTGCTGGGGGTGAGGGACGCGCCCCTGGCCCTGCCCAAGGCCGGCTACTCGCTGGCCCAGGTGTTGATCGGCCTGATGGTGGCGGCCAGCATCTCCCTGGGGCTGCTGCACAGCCTCAAGAGCCAGTTGCCCCTCTACCTGCTGGTGGTGCTGGCGATACTGGTGCTGAGCGGCCTGATCGGCTGGTGGCTGTGCAAGGGGCCCTGGTTGCCCGGCACCACGGCCCTTTGGGGCATATTCCCCGGCGCCGCCTCGGCCATGGTGATGATGGCCCAGAGCGGCGGCGCCGACATGGGCCTGGTGGCCTTGATGCAGTACCTGAGGGTGCTGCTGGTGGCCCTGAGCGCCTCCCTGGTGGCCCATGTTGTGGGCACGGCTCCCCATGAACTCCAAGTCCCGCCCTGGGACGGCCTGGGCTTTGCCCTGACGGCGCTGCTGGCCCTCGCCCTGATGCTGGCCGGGCGGCGCTTCAAGCTGGCGGCGGCCCCTTTCCTCCTGGCCATGGGCCTGGGGGCGGCGCTGCACCTGGGGCTGGGATTTGAGCTGGTGCTGCCGCCCTGGCTGCTGGGGGCCGCCTATGTGGTGCTGGGCTGGCAGGTGGGCCTTGGCTTTACCCGCGAGACCCTGGCCTTGGCGAGGAAGGCGCTGCTGCCCATGCTGCTGGCCATAGGCCTCCTGATGGGGCTTTGCGCCCTTATCGGCCTGGTGCTGGTGTGGCTGCTGGGGGTCTCGCCCCTTACCGCCTATCTTGCCACCAGCCCCGGCGGCATGGACGCCATCGCCATCATCGCCGCCGGCAGCGGCGTCAACCTGCCCTTCGTGATGGCTATCCAGACGCTGCGCTTTGTCTTGATTTTGCTGTTTGGACCCAGTTTGGCGGCCTTCTTGGCGAGGCGTTTCGAGCGAAGGCAGGCCCGCTTGGGGCCGCCTTGAAAAAAGAGGTGCTTGGCACCTCTTTGGGGTCTTCAGGGGGCGACGAGAGTCAGGCAGTCACCGCCCGTGGTGGAGCCGTTCATAAAGAAGATGGCGGTGTCGAAGCACCACTTGGGGGCACTGACCGAAACGGAATAGTTGTCGGCGATATGCCCCTCGACGCCGTCAGGGTTCCTCGGCGACTTGAGGTTGAGGGCGTTGCCGTTGCCGTCGCAGGCAGTGTCGTCGACGTCCCTGAACGGATGCTCGGGGTAGGCCCAGTCGCCCATTATCCAGTCGCTCTGTGAGCCGTCGGCGTACTTGGCCACCACGAAGATGGGGATCTTGCGCAGCACGGGCATGAACTTGTTGCTGATGTTATCCCAGATGCCGGAGGCGAAGTTGAGGCTGAGCAGCTTGGAGACCTGGCTCCCGCCCATGGTTGGGTGGTTCAGCACCGCCTGGACGCTGCTGGTGTCGACGCCGTTGAGGGAGGCCGGGATCTGCAGGGTCTTGGCAAAGGGCTGGTTGGCGTAGCTGTTCTTGCAGCTGTCCACGGTGGCGTTTTGACCCTGGGCCTTGTACGCCATCAGGGCGCTCATGAAATTCCTGGCCTCGGCCGGCACCGTCATCTGGTCGGCGAATTTCATCTGGGAGCCGGGCTCGGTTTCCCACATCACCAGGTAGGCCCGCAGTTCGCCGGTGTTGATGTTGGCCAGCACCACTTCCTCGTTCTTGAAGGCTTCTGAGATGGCCGCCCGCTCGAAGCTGTAGTCGCTGGAGCAGTCGTTGCAGAACTCGAAGTGGTAGCCGAGGGCGTCGAAGTCTTCCCTGTCGTAGCCATAGGAGAGGCAGGAGATCAGGGTCAGACCCAGGGCCAGTATTTTCGCTATCTGTCGCATGGATATTCCTTTTTTATGTGTTTTTCCGTGGCGTTGCGTTGATCGCCGCCCTTGGGCGGCAGCGCGCTATACCCTTAGCACGGGGTGTACATTTGTTGCAAATATGTAGGTTTTGTTGCCGTTTGGGGGGCTTGGTAGCCGTAAGCTGGGCGCTTGCCCTGAGTGCTCTGCTATCTTTGGTTGCTGCTGTTGGAGTAGGGCAGTGAGGTGGTAAGTGCTCTCCCCATGCAGCTAAGGAAGATGCGATCCACATTAAAAGGAGATTTGCATGGCCGTTAAACATACCCCCACTGGTGTTGTACATAAGGGAGCCAAAGGCGGGACGACCGGATGTGGCACCGATACCAAGAAGCACGCCGATCACTGGGTATCATCCAGTGAAAAGGTAACCTGCGATAAGAATGGCTGTAAGAACTAAGCCGTTCTTTGGCTTGTAGCCTCGCCATGGCGGGGCTTTTTAGTCTCTATTGCATTTACCCTGATAACGCCTTTATTCGCCGGGTCCCGGCCCGGCAGGCGGTTTAACCAGCCCCTTGCTAATGAAACTCAGTCATTGCCTAAGGTTGCTATACCTAAAGGATTCATCATCCATCCCAATGCCTCGTTGAAAATATATCAAACCTCATTTACTTGACCTGTTGAACAATTATGGAACATGCTAACTTGGAATTTTTTGGAGTCTCATGAAATGGAAGATAAATTATTTTGCGTCCTTGATGATTTCGAATTCTTTGGAGAGTTTTTTCAAAGTGAAGATTCTTATGCAACAAGGTTCCCAGGTAGGGTAACCTACTCACCAGAAGATGGGCTAATCCTTCACTATAACATTGCAGATAACGATATTAAGTTTGAGTACAAATATCTAATCGGGGTTTTAGATAATGGGAAGAGATGCACTCTCATAGGTCCATTTGATTTCAGGAACAGTGGATTAAGATTTGGGCAGCTAACAACCAGATATGGGAAGCACAAGATTCGTTATTTGGTTGTCGGTGAATTTTTAGATGGAGATACAAAATATAATTACTGCTCTTTTGCGACAAACCACATGCAGGCATTTTTCAATGATGTGGATAATTTAGAGGTCGTCCCCTATCAGGACGAATCTTTGATGAGAATCTGTGGCGATAAATGGAATCTTAGTTTAGAAAATAGAGCATCTTTTTCTGATGTGACGAATCGCCTTAAAAATTTAGTTAGAATAGAAGATGATAATGCAAGAATGATTTTATCTGACGCGTTGGAAAAAATAGATGGGCTTGACCTTAGTGAACGGATGTACCTAAGGAAAGAGTTGGAGGTTGTCTTTGTATATGAAAAAGAAAATCAATCAATAGAATCGCTTTTTAATATAATGAGGATAATTTCATCGATGTTCTCTATGCTTGTTGGCGCTCCAAATTTTCCTGAAAAAATTCTATTAGGCCGTCAAGATGGTGATGGAAAGATAAGTGTTATTTCTAATGTCGATCTAGAGTCAGGCACAATAGCATTGGCAAAGAGGAAAATTAACCATCACCAAATGCCAATAAATTGCAAAGGCATTGACTTGGATAAGGTTGTGAAGAAATGGATTTCTCTTCATGATGAATATCAAGTTATCGCTACTGTCTTCAGCTATGAGAAAAACTATAGAACCCTACACGAGGCTCACTGTGACATAGTTCTCTACGCAACAAACTTGGAGGCTATATCTTATAGGGATAAAGAAAAGCTAAAGTATGAATACCCTGTGTGTAAATACTCCTCACCAAGCCTACTGGATTTTATAAAACGGTCTCTTTCGAAAGCTGAATGTGCTTCAATAGGAGAAGCTATCGGTAGTCTGAGAAATGAAATAGCTCACGTGGGCAAGCCTAAGAAAATAATGAGTAAATTGAATATTAGAGACTACGTGAACATTGGTTTTGGTATGAAGTTAGTAATAGTTTCCTATCTTTTTGGAGAGCTGGGGATAGAAATGGAAGTCATTCACCGATATCAAGAGCGTTCATTACCATAGATTTTAGCGGGTGAATGTTTTTTTTCACCAACACATTATTCCCATGCTCTAATTTTAGGGGAGTGTCCTAACTATTTTTTAAAGATATCTTTGTGAAACTTAACTTTTTGACCTAGAGTTATATTTTATATCCAAGAAATATAAATTAGTTGGCGTGTTTACTTATTCCTATCGCTTGTTGAGCATTCTTCTTAACCTTTGGTTATGAACTCATAACTCATTTATATGCAGGGGGGCGCCCCTGCACGCGCCCTACTTTTTTTTCGGAAAAAGTAGGCAAAACCATCGCCCTGCGTTTCGCTTGATCCTCGCCTCTGGTCGTTCCCGGTGCACCGGTTCATACGCGTGTCCCGACGCGTACTCACCTGCCTCGACATCCCTGTCTCAGCTGTCCCTTCACTCCCGCCGGCTCAGCGCTGCACTTAACGGGCATAAGAGCGGGTAGCTTCGTTGAAGGCATGGTGCGTTGCGATATGAAAACAAATCTATCGAAGCTGCCCGCTGTTGGAGCCCCTTTTTAGTGGAGCGCCTTACCGTCGGGAGCGTGAGCTGGCGCGAGACAGGGATGTCGAGCGAGCGGAGGACGCGTCGGGAACCGTACGCAGCGGTCAGCGGCAAGCGACCAGAGGTAAGGACATCGCGGAACGTCGGGGCGGTGGTTTTGGGTACTTTTGCCGAAACAAAAGTACCCCGGCTGCCGGGCCGGGACCCGGCGAATAAAAGAGCATGACAATAGTTCTAAATCTGATAACGAGCCTGTCCGATTCTACTTAATGGGGTGTAGATGATATAGAAAACTTCATTTGTTATATTCTTTTGGTAAGGGGCAGTCATAGTTGATATCAATCATATCCAAGTTGGATATAGAGAAATTAGCGTATCTGTTTCCAGATTTTGATTCTTTTTGCTCGGGTTTTCCATAAATAAATACAAAGGCTGTCGGCTTCTCACTAGTGAATATTTTCTGAAGCCTTGTTGATACAAGTTTCTTTATTTTATAACTCTCTATTAATCGATCACTAATCATAATGGTTGAAGTGAAGTCATCACTTTCTTTTTTAAATTTCTTTTTGAACTTAATTTGATATCCCTGACCTGAAGGAAGTCTATTAACAAATGCCCATCCGTAATAAATTACAGGATGGTCTGGAAGGTAAGATAGATCTTGCTCCCATATGCATTTGAAAATGCTCTTGTACTGCACATCCTTTCCTTGGATGTTAACTCGTCTTAGGTCCAGAGAGCCTTCTTTTCTATACCGAATATATCGACTGACGACGGTTCTCACAGAGTATATGTTACCGATGCTTCCATTCTCTCTGAGAGTCTTTTTCTTTATGGATTTTGTTGAATCTGATTTAATGATTGCTTTTTGAGCGCCTTCGTTGGTTTGCTTGGGCTCGTCATAGTAAGAGTCTGGCCTTTCTAGTAAAAAAACATCTACGACTGACTCGTCAATGGATCGTCTTTCTTCTTTCTCGGAAAGTCCATTCTCATAATGTAAGTTGAGTGGGATTTGATTAAAGACTTCACAGCATTCATTATGCTTTCCATACACCCTATAATGGGGGACTACCTTCATGTCTTGGAGGTCTTCATCCAAGTTCGCACAAGTGACTTGCGCACTGCAATCAGTTCCCGGGCATAGAAACATTTTCTTGTCACTTATGATTCCTGCCCAGTAAAGATCGTATGCTCTATCCGGATCTAAATAGTCTTCCGCTTCGATGCTGTATGCGATATCTAGTGACAAAGCTAGCTCCTATTTCATCTGTGTTTTTTGCCACACTTCCCATTAAAACTGCTGCCGTTCTGCTGCTGAAACTTGTGCAATCTCAGCAACTACTCTGACCAAAAAATACAAACTTGTAAACTGCCAATGTCCACGGCAGCTTCAGCTGTAGCTCTTGGTAATCGGCTATGTATGAGTAGTAAGCTAAAGCAGCGGATGATTCGAAGCCTCTAAGCTGCTTTCACGTACCTAAATGCTAGGCCCAGGCTGCCGGGGCGGGACCCGGCGAACAAAGGAGCTTAAAGGTCAATCAGGACGCTAAAAGGAAACGATGCCAGTCAGTTCCGGCGCCAGCCGATCAAGCAAAATAAAACCGGGATAAACCCGGCTTCCTCACCATCCCAAATCGCGCCATCAGGCAGTGAAGCCATCACAAAGGCGCAAAATCACTCTCATCCAACCGTTCAAGATTGTCATAGAAATGAGGCAAAGACGCCTCGACCTGATCGGCCTTCTCGGTGTGGGCGACGTTGAACAGCGCCTCCCCCTCGTGGACCAGGGGCAGGGTCGCCTGGCCTATGACGATGCCGTCGACAGGGCTTCTGATCACCAGGGGGCGGCTGCCGAGGGGATCGGTGATGTGGGCCATCACTTCGTTCTTCTGGACGGCGTCACCGATGTTCTTGGTGCTGAGCAGTATGCCGGAGCCGTTGGCGCGCACCCAGCGGCTCTCCTGGGCTATCTGCGGGGCTATGGAGCGGCCCTGGACCTTCTTCTCGGGCAGCATGCCGAGGTGGCGCATGACGTTGACGATGCCGCGCAGGCCGGCGCGGATGGCGAACTCGTCGAAGCGCAGCGCCTCGCCTGCCTCGTAGAGCAGCACAGGGCAGCCGCTCTCGGCGGCCGTGGCCCGCAGGGAGCCGTCGCGCAGCTCGGCGTTCAGGATCACCGGCACCCGGAAGGCCTTGGCCATGGCCAGGGCCTGGTGGTCGTTGAGGGAGGTGCGGATCTGCGGCAGGTTGGTGCGGTGCTTGGCACCTGTATGGAGATCGATGCCGTGGCTGGCGTTGGCCACTATCTCGGTCATGAAGCTGTGGGCCAGGCGGGCCGTCATGGAGCCCTTGGCGGAGCCGGGGAAGGCGCGGTTGAGATCGCGCCTGTCCGGCAGGTAGCGGCTCTTGGAGACGTAACCGTAGACGTTGACCACGGGCACCAGGATCAGGGTGCCGGTGATGCGCTTGACGAAGGAGCTGGCCAGGAGGCGGCGCACTATCTCGACGCCGTTGATCTCGTCGCCGTGGATGGCGGCGCTGACGAAGAGGCGGGGGCCGTCCTTCTTGCCGCGGATCACCGTCACCGGCATGTCCATGGCGGCGTTGGTGTAGAGGGGCGGCACAGGCAGCTTCAGCTCGACACGGGTGCCGGGAAGGATGTTGAGGCCGCCCAGTTTCATGCTCAGCCCTTGCCCTTGGTTCTGTTGCTGTGGGGCTTGGCCTTCTTCTCGATGTGCTCGATGATGGCGCCGGCCACGTCCACGCCGGTGGAGTTCTCTATGCCTTCGAGGCCGGGGGAGCTGTTCACTTCCATCACCAGGGGACCGTGGTTGGAGCGCAGCAGATCCACACCCGCCACCCCCAGGCCCATGATCTTGGCGCTGCGCACGGCCGTGGAGCGCTCCTCAGGGGTGATGCGCACCGGTATGGCGCTGCCGCCACGGTGCAGGTTGGAGCGGAACTCCCCGTCTTTGGCCTGGCGCTGCATGGAGGCCACCACCTTGTCGCCGACGACGATGCAGCGGATGTCGGCGCCGCCCGCCTCGCGGATGTATTCCTGGACCAGGAAGCGGCCGCCGAGGCTACGGAAGGCCTCGATGGTACTCTCGGCCGCCTTGCGGGTCTCGGCCAGCACCACGCCCTTGCCCTGGGTGCTCTCCAGCAGTTTGACCACCAGGGGCGCGCCGCCCACCATCTCGATGAGATCGTCCGTGGCCTTGGTGGAGTGGGCGAAGCCGGTGATGGGCAGGCCTATGCCCTTGCGGGCCAACAGTTGCAGGCTGCGCAGCTTGTCGCGGGAGCGGGAGATGGCCACCGATTCGTTGACGCAGTAGACCCCCATCATCTCGAACTGGCGCACCACGGCGGTGCCGTAGAAGGTGACAGAGGCACCGATGCGGGGAATGATGGCATCCGGGTTCTCCAGCTCAACGCCACCGTAGTGGATGCTGGGACGCAAGGAGGTGATGTTCATGTAGCACAGCAGGTGGTTCAACACCTGCACCTCATGGCCCCGGGATTCGGCGGCTTCGACCAGGCGGCGGGTCGAGTAAAGGTCCGCCTTGCGGGACAGGATGCCAATTTTCATGGGAGGTTCCCTGTTAAAGTAGGGGGGCCGACGGGCGGAGAACTCCTTTTCCTGCCGGCGGAAAAAAGGTGCTGCATCATATAGCAGAGCTTGCTTCTAACCTAGTGGATCGAGATGACTTTTTAAACCGGAGTTGCGATGGAAAGCCTGGCCGTTTTTTGTGGTTCCAAGGCGGGCAAGGACCCGCGCTTTAGCGATGCGGCAAAGGCCCTAGGCACCCTGCTGGCCGAGCGGGGCATCACCCTTGTTTACGGCGGCGGCCATGTGGGGCTGATGGGGGCAGTGGCGGATGCGGCACTGAGTGCCGGCGGCAGGGTGATAGGGGTCATACCCCAGGCGCTGATGGACAGGGAGGTGGGCCACAAGGGCCTCACCGAACTGCACGTGGTGCGGGACATGCACGAGCGCAAGGCGCTGATGGCGCAATTGGCCCAGGGCTTCGTGGCCCTGCCTGGCGGCGCCGGCACCCTGGAGGAGCTGGCCGAGGCTTGGACCTGGGCCATGCTCGGCTACCACCACAAGCCCCTGGGGCTGCTCAACCTGGCCGGCTTCTACGACGCCCTGCTGGCCCAGGGCCGGCACTTTGTCGACCAGGGCTTCCTGGAGCCCCGTTACCTCGAGATGCTCCAAGTCGAGGCAGAGCCCGGGGCCCTGCTGGACGCCCTGGCGGCTTACCGCCCGCCGGCGCCGAAGTGGGCCTGAACACCCCTTAAGAAAAGCCGCCCAAGGAAGGGCGGCTTTTTTGTCAGGCGGCGGCCACTTGGCGCTTGTCGAAGAGCCTGGCGTGCAGGCGCTGTATGGCCAGGGGGCCGTCTTCCCCCGCCACCAGGAAGCAGAGGTTGTGGGGGCTGGCGCCGTGGCAGATGAGGGGCACATTGATGCCGTCCAGGGCGTCGAAGACATCGGCCGCCACTTTGGGGGTGCTGTTGAGGTCGTCTCCCACCAAGGCCACCAGGGCCAGGCCTTCCTGCACCTCTATGGTGCCCAGTTCGCGTAGTTCCTCCAGCACCGCCTGGGACAGCACCTGCTCAGAGCCGCGCTCGTCCAATGTCAGGGCGATGGAGATCTCCGAGGTGGTCACCAGATCTACCGAGATATGGTGCTTGGCCAGCAGGCTGAAGGCGCGGGCCAGGAAGCCGTAGCTGTAGAGCATCTCGGGGCTGGTGATCTTCACCAATGTCTGGTTCTTGCGAAGGGCCAGGGCCGCGTACCGGCGCTCGCCCTGGACCTCACGGCGAATGACGGTGCCGCCGCTGGCGTCCAGGGTGGAGCCGATGAAGACGGGGATGTCGTGGCGCATGGCCGGCCAGAGGGTCTTGGGGTGCAGCACCTTGGCGCCGAAGGTGGCCAGCTCCGCCGCCTGGGCAAAGGACAGCTCCGCCAGGGGCCTGGCGCTCGGTACCAGCCGCGGATCCGTGGTGTAGAGGCCTTTGACGTCTGTCCAGATCTCCACCCAGTCGGCGTCGGCCGCCTCGGCCAGCAGCGCCGCCGAATAGTCGGAGCCGCCCCGGCCCAGGGTGGTGAGGTTGCCCTGAGGGTCGGCGCCGACGAAGCCTTCGGTGACCAGGATCTCGCCCTGGTGGTCGGCGAGGGCGACCTGCACCTGCTGGCGGGTGCGGGCCACGTCCGGCTCGCCGTGGCCAAACTGGCTGTCGGTGGCGATCAAGAAGCGGGCCGGCAGCTGCACGGCCGGCAGCCCCAGTTGGCGCAGCCGTTCGGCGAAAAAGAGGCTGGAGAAGCGCTCGCCGAGGGAGAGCAGGCGGTCGCGGGCCTGGCCTTCACAGGGGCCGCTGCCGTCCAGTTCTTCGAGCAGGGACCAGTAGTTGGCCTTGAGGGCGTCGGGGCTGCCGAGGGCCTCGAAGAAATGCTGTTGGCGGTCGTGGATGAGGGTACGGAAGTTCTCGGCGGCGCCGGCGTCGACGGCCTGGCTCAGGCCAACGAGGGCATTGGTGACGCCGGCGGCGGCGCTGACGACGACGATACGGGATTCGGCCTGGTTGGCGACCAGCTGGGCGCTGCGGCCCTGGGCGTCGAAATCGGCTACTGAGGTGCCGCCGAACTTGAGTACGCGGCTGGGGGGGATGTTCATAGCTCTCCTTGAAATCAAGCAAAGAGAGCGCCTGGGACCGGCAGGCACAGATGTGCGGGACTGCTTGTACCAGAAGCGCTCCACCAACAGGTGACAGTCAACAGGATTCAACCTGTCTGACCGATGATCCGCGCGCCCCCGCGCGGATCATCTCGGCGTCAGCCCCCTGGCCAGCCGTCAAAGGGAAAGGGCCCCTCTGGCTGGTTACCTGGTTAACGCACCTCTTCTGGTCCTAAAAATTCAGGACGGCCGCAGTGTTCCAGAATGCGGGGCGCAAATCAAGCCCCGCAGCAGGGCCGGCAGGGCCCGCTATGCTTGGAAGGATTTTCAAATGGAGAATGGCATGCACATCCTGATGGTAACCACCTCCCATGACCAATTGGGGGACAGCGGGCACAAGACGGGGCTTTGGCTGGAAGAGCTGGCGGCCCCCTACTATGTCTTCATCGACGACGGCTGCAGGGTGACTATGGCCTCCCCCAAGGGCGGCCAGCCGCCCTTGGATCCCAAGAGCGACGCCCCGGACAGCCAGTCCGAAGACACAGAGCGCTTCAAGGCCGACGCCAAGGCCCAGGCCAGTTTCGCCGAGACCCTGAAGCTCAGCACGGTGCAGGCGGCAGGCTTTGACGCCCTCTTCTATCCCGGTGGCCACGGCCCGCTCTGGGATCTGGTTGACGACCCCGACTCGCTGCGCCTCATCCGCGACTTCCTGGCCGCCGGCAAGCCGGTGGCGGCGGTCTGCCACGGCCCCTGCGTGCTGGTCAATGCCGTGGACGCCGAGGGCCGGAGCGTGCTGGAAGGCAAAGAGGTGACGGCTTTCACCAATGCCGAGGAGGAGGCGGTGGGCCTGACGGCCGTGGTGCCCTTCCTGCTGGAGGACGCCCTCAAGGCAAAAGGCGGGGATTTCCTCTGCGGCGGCGACTGGGAGGATTTTGTGGTCACCGACGGCCTGCTGATCACAGGCCAGAACCCCCAGTCGTCGGCCAGTACGGCCAGGGCTGTACTGGCCAAGCTCAGCCGGCTGACCAACTGGCCTGGGCAAGGGGCCGGTTAGGCCTCTTCGTTGTTCCCTTCGCTGGCGGCGCCGGCGGCAGGCAAGGGCCAGCCGCCGAGATCCTTCCAGCGGTTGACGATATGGCAGAACAGCTGGGCGGTGCGCTCGGCGTCGTAGTCGGCGGCATGGGCCTCGGCGTTGTCAAAAGCCAGGCCCGCCGCCGGACAGGCCTTGGCCAGCACCGTCTGGCCCAGGGCCAGGGCCGCCATGGTGGTGGTGTCGAAGCTTACGAAGGGATGGAAAGGGGAGCGCTTCTGGTTGGTGCGGGCTATGACGGCGTTCAAGAAGCCGAGGTCGAAGGCGGCGTTGTGGCCCACCAGTATGGCGCGCTGGCAGCCGGCGGCCTTCATGCCCTTGCGCACCGCCTTGAAGATCGCCTTGAGGGCTTCGTCCTCGTCCACGGCGAAGCGCAGCGGATGCCAGGGATCGGTGATGCCGGTGAACTTCAGGGCCGCCTCTTCCAGGTTGGCCCCCTCGAAGGGCAGCACATTGTGGAAGTGGGTCTCCTTGACCACCAGCCGGCCCTCGGCGTCCATGTCCACCAGGGTGGCGGCGATCTGCAACAGCGCGTCGGTCTGGGCGTTGAAGCCGGCGGTTTCTACGTCGATGATAACGGGGTAAAAACCGCGAAAGCGTTGGCTGAACAGAGCTGACATGGGGTACTTTGGCTGGGTGACGGCCGCCTATTATGGCAAAAGCTGACAGAAGCCTAAAGTTTGAAAGCGCGCGGCCGACACAGTTTTCGAGGTAGGGGAGGGGCCATGTCCAAGTCGTTCAACATCAGCCTGATAGCAACCCTGGTCGTTCTGGCCGGCACACCGGCGGACGCCGGGGTGCGCTATTACGCGGCCAGCCTGGGCCAGTCCCAATGGCAGGTGACGGCGGCCAACCCCCTGCAGTGCCGCCTGGAGCACAGGATCCCCAACTACGGGGTGGCGGTATTCAGCGCCCATGCCAACCGCAAGGAAAACCTGCGTTTCGCCCTCGACGTCAAGGACGCCCCATCCAAGCAGACGGTGGCGAGCCTCGCCAGTGTGCCCCCGGCCTGGCAGCCGGGCCTGGCGGCCCAGCCCCTCGGCAAACTGCCCCTCTATCCCCATTACCCGGCCGAGCTCAACAACGACAGGGCCTGGGATCTGCTCTCCGAGCTGGAATCGGGCCGGTTGCCGACCCTGACCTACCCGGACCGCCTCGGCCGCAACAAGGTGTCGGTGGCGCTGTCCACCGGCAACTTCAAGAAGGGCTACGAGGATTTCGTCTCCTGCCTGGGCGGCCTGCTGCCGGTGGACTTCGAGGACATCTCCTTCTCGGTGCTGACCTACAAGAAGAACTCGGCCGATCTCACCGAAGACTCCCAGCATCGCCTGGATCTGGTGGGCCAGTATCTGGCCAACGACAACCAGTACAGCCGCATCGACATCGACGCCTATTCCGACTCCTACGGCGGCCGCTGGCTGAACGAGGAGCTGTCCAAGAAGCGGGCCAAGGCCATCAAGGACTACCTGGTGGCCAAGGGGCTGCCGGCGGATCGCATCAGCACCGAAGGCTACGGCGAGAAGCGCCACGTGGCCTCCAACGAAACCGAAGAAGGCCGCGCCCTGAACAGGCGGGTGGTGCTGCACGTGCAGCGCTGAGTAGAGGCGCTTAGAAGCGCCTCTTCCATATCCCCTCCAACGAAACCGAAGAAGGCCGCGCCCTGAACAGGCGCACCTCAGCCGGCCGCGTGGTGCTGCACGTGCAGCGCTGACAATCACCAACAAAAAAGGCGCCCTGAGGCGCCTTTTTTCATGCCGGTTTTCAGCCGCCGAGGCCCTGGCCGGCGTCCTTCTTGGCGATGAACTCTATCTTGTAGCCGTCGGGATCTTCGACGAAGGCGATGACGGTGCTGCCGCCGAGCACCGGGCCCGGCTCGCGGGTCACCTTGCCGCCCTTGGCCTTGACGGCCTCGCAGATGCCATGGATGTCTTCGGCTTCGATGGCGATATGGCCGTAGGCGCTGCCCAGATCATAGCTGTCCACCCCCCAGTTGTAGGTGAGTTCGAGGACGGCCTCGTCCTTTTCCTCGCCGTAGCCGACGAAGGCCAGGGTGTATTTGTATTCACTGTTCTCGGAGCGGCGCAGCAGCTTCATGCCGAGCACTTCGGTATAGAAGGCGATGGACCTGTCCAGATCGCCGACGCGGAGCATGGTGTGGAGAATTCGCATCTTGTACCTCGTTCAGATTTCCGTCTTGTCCTTGTACTCGCACAAGTCTTCGATGATGCAGGAGCCGCAGCGGGGCTTGCGGGCTATGCAGGTGTAGCGGCCGTGCAGGATAAGCCAGTGGTGCACGTCCACCTTGAATTCCTTGGGCACCACCTTCTCCAGCTTCTCCTCCACGGCCTTGACGTCCTTGCCGGGGGCGAATTTGGTGCGGTTGGAGACCCGGAAGATATGGGTGTCCACCGCTATGGTGGGCCAGCCGAAGGCGGTGTTGAGCACCACGTTGGCGGTCTTGCGGCCGACGCCAGGCAGGGCCTCGAGGGCCTCACGGCTTTGTGGCACCTCGCCGCCGTGCTGTTCCAGCAGTATGCCGCACATTTTGTGGACGTTCTCGGCCTTGGAATTGAAGAGGCCTATGGTCTTGATGTAGTCCTTGAGGCCCTCGACGCCCAGCTCCCAGATGGCCTTGGGGGAATTGGCCACGGGGAACAGCCGGGCTGTGGCCTTGTTGACCCCCACGTCCGTGGCCTGGGCCGAGAGGGTCACCGCCACCAGCAGCTCGAAGGGCGTGCTGAAATGCAGCTCAGTGGTGGGGTGGGGATTGGCGTCCCGCAGGCGCGTCAGTATCTCGAGGCGTTTTTGCTGGTTCATCAGTCTGCCGTGACCCTTACCCGCTGCGCCTTGGCCACGGGCTCGGCCACCTTCTTCTTGTCTTTTTGCTGGTCTATGACCTTCTTGAGGGCGATGAGGAAGCCCATGCCGATAAAGGCCCCGGGCGGCAGCAGGGCCACCAGGAACTTGGCGTCGAAATGGAAGACCTCGATGCGCAGCCCCTTGGCCCAGGGGCCCAGCAGCAGGTCGGCGCCGTCGAAGAGGGTGCCCTGGCCTATGACTTCCCGCAGGGCCCCCAGCACGGCCAGCACGGCGGTGAAGCCGAGGCCCATCATCAGGCCGTCGAAGGCGGCGAGGCCCACGCTGTTCTTGGAGGCGAAGGCCTCGGCGCGGCCCATGATCACGCAGTTGGTGACGATGAGGGGGATGAAGATGCCCAGGGACTGGTAGAGGCCGTAGGCGAAGGCCGTCATCACCAGCTCAACGGCGGTGACGAAGGCGGCGATGATCATCACGAACACGGCCATCCGCACTTCCTTGGGCACCAGGCGGCGCACCAGGGAGATGGTGGCGTTGGAGGCGATCAGCACCAGCATGGTGGCCACCCCCAGCCCCAGGGCGTTGGTCAGGGTGTTGGTGACGGCCAGCAGCGGGCACAGGCCCAGCAGCTGCACCAGGCCGGGGTTGTTACCCCAAAGGCCCAGGCGGGCGATGTCTTTCATCTGGCTCATTGGCTGCCTCCACATTGGCTGGGCGCCGCGAAGAGGGCGTCCTTGTTGCGGCGGAAATACTGCACCGTATTGCCCACGGCCCTGACCACGGCCCGCGGCGTGATGGTGGCGCCGGTGAACTGGTCGAACTGGCCGCCGTCTTTCTTCACGGCCCAGGCCGGATCTTTCTCCCCGGCCGGGCTCTTGCCGGTGAATTCATCCAGCCAGCTGGTCTTGCGGCGCTCTATCTTGTCGCCGAGGCCGGGGGTTTCCTTGTGCTCCAGCACCTCCACCCCCAGCACTGTGCCGTCGGGGTAGGAAAGGCCCACCAGCAGGTTGATGGCGCCGTTGTAGCCGTCCGGGGCTACTGTCTCCATGCCCACGGCCACCGGCTTGCCGTTCTTGCGGGCGCGGAAGGCCGGCAGGGGCGCTTCGGTGCCCAGGTACTGGTGGGAGCGCACCAGGGTGCAGTCCCGGTAGAGGTCGTTGTCATGGCTGGCCTTGGGGATCATGGTGTTGAGCACCCCCAGGCGCTGGGCTTCCTTCTGCTGCTCGATGCGGTCCTTGGTCAGCTCATGGGTACCGGCGAGCAGCGCCGTGGCGGCCAGGGCGAAGAGGCCAAGCACCAGACCGTTCTTGCGGGCGGCGGAAATCATCATGGGTTCTTGCCCTCCCCGAAACTCTGGGGCCTGGTGTAGTTGTCCAGCAGCGGCGCCGCCATGTTGCCCAGCAGCACGGCGAAGGCGATGGCGTCGGGATAGCCCCCCAGCACCCGGATAAGGTAGGTGAGCACCCCTATCATCAGGCCGAAGATGAGCCTGCCCTTGGGGGAGGTGGCGGCCGTCACCGGATCGGTGGCGATGAAGAAGGCCCCGAACATGGCGGCGCCACTGAACAGGTGAAAGAGCGGCGAGCCGTTACCGTCAGGGTGCAGCATGAAGCCGAGCAGGGAGGCGACGAAGAGGCCCCCCAGCACGCCGCCGGGGATCTGCCAGTCGATGACGCCCCGCCACAGCAGGAAGAGGCCCCCCAGCAGGAAGCCGAGGTTGGCCCAGTTCCAGCCCAGGCCGCCGATGCCGGCGAAGAGCGGCTTGGCCATGGACTCGGAGGCGGTCATGCCGCGCTTGAGGTCCGTCTTCAACGTATCCAGGGGGGTGGCCTGGGTGACGCCGTCGGCGCCCTGGCTGAGTTGGTGGGCGGCAAAGCCGTCGGTGCTGTAGCCGGTGAAGGTCAGGCTGATGCTGTCGGCGAGGGTCGGAGCGTGCTGGGCAAGCTCCCGTGCCGGCAGCCAGTTGGTCATCTGTACCGGGAAGGAGATAAGCAGCAGCACATAGGCGGCCATGGCCGGGTTGAAGAGGTTCTGGCCGAGGCCGCCGTAGAGCTGCTTGGCCACCAGAATGGCGAACACCGAGCCTATGACCAGCAGCCACCAGGGGGAGGTGGGGGGCAGGGCTATGGCCAGCAGCACGGCGGTGAGCAGGGCAGAGCTGTCGCCGAGCTGCCAGAGGCTCTTCCTGCGCAGCAGCAGCACCAGGGCCTCGGTGGCCAGGGCCGAGAGGCTGCACAGCACCAGGTTGATGAAGACGCCGTAGCCGAAGAAATGGAAGAGGGCGGCGATGCCGGGCAGGGTGGCATAGGCCACCAGCCGCATCACCTGGCCTGTGCTGCGGTGCTTGTGGGTATGGGGGGAGCTGGCAATCAACATCAGTCCTGACCTTCTTGGGCTTTCTTGGCCTTGGCTTTGGCCACGGCCGCCGCTATGGCGGCTCTTTTACGGGCGGCGGCGTTATCGGCTTGCTCTGCACCGGCATCGGCCTGGGGGGCCTCTGGCGCGTCGGCTTGCTGCTCGGCGGCCTGGGCTTGGGCCGCCTCGGCCTTCTTGGCCTTGGCGCGGGCTATGGCGGCGGCCACGGCCGCCTTCTTGGCATCGGCGGCCGGGGCTGGGGGCTCTGCTGCCGGCTGGGCCTCGATGGGCTGCTCGGTCGCGCCGGCGTCAGCCTGGGCACCTTCGGCCTGGGCTGCTTCCGCTATGGTGCTCCCCGCCTTCTTGGCCTTGGTGCGGGCTATGGCGGCGGCCACGGCCGCTTTCTTGGCATCGGCTACCGGTTGGGCCTCTCCTGGCTGGTCGGCAGTGCCTTCGGCTTGGGCGGCTTCGGCAATGGTCCCCCCCGCCTTCTTGGCCTTGGCGCGGGCTATGGCAGCGGCCACGGCCGCTTTCTTGGCGTCGGCTGCCGGTTGGGCCTCTCCTGGCTGGTCGGCAGTGCCTTCGGCTTGGGCGGCCTCGACAATGGTCCCCCCCGCCTTCTTGGCCTTGGCGCGGGCTATGGCAGCGGCCACGGCCGCTTTCTTGGCGTCACCGCCTTCGGCTTCCTCAGGCGCGGGCTGGGCGGCGGCCTGCTGGGCTTCCAGCTCGGCCTTGCGCTCCCGGGCCTGGCGCTTGCGCTCTTCGCGCAGCCTCGCCATCTCGCTGTTGTCCGGCACCAGCTCGCCTTTGTCGAGGCGGGCATTGGCCTCGGCGTCCTTCTGGATCTCCGCTACCTTGGTGTCCTGTTGGGCCTTGACCCTGGCCAGGGCGGCGGCCACGGCATCCTGGGCCTTGTCCCCTTCGCCGCGGGCGGCCAGGGCCGCTTCGCGCCGGGCTACCGCTTCCTGGTGGCGGGCTTCGCGTTCCTGCTTGTCCCGCTCCAGGCGGTCCTTGCGGGCTTCGAAACGCTCCCTGGCCTTGTCGGACTTGCGCTTTTCCTCGGCGGCGGCGCGGCCTTCGGCCTTGGCCACCCGGTAGTACTGCACCAGGGGGATCTGGGAGGGGCAGACGAAGGCGCAGGCGCCGCATTCTATGCAGGCGGAGAGCTTGTATTCGTCCAGCTTGTCCTGGTCCTTGGCCTTGGCGTACCAGTAGAGCTGCTGGGGCAGCAGTTCGGCCGGGCAGACGTTGGCGCACTCGCCGCAGCGGATGCAGGCCATCTCCTTGCCGGCCGGGGGCAGCTCTTTCTTGGCCGGCAGCAGCAGGCAGTTGACCGTCTTGGTGACGGGGGCGGCCGGGTCTGGGAGGGTAAAGCCCATCATGGGCCCGCCGATGATGAGGCGCTGCTGCTTTTCCGGGTTGAAACCGGCCTGCTCGAGGACGTGTGCTATGGGGGTGCCGATGGGCAGCCAGTAGTTGCCGGGCTTGCCTACCTTGGTGCCGGTGACGGTGACCACCCTTTTGATCAGGGGCTCGCCATGGACGAGGGCGCGGTAGGCGGCGTAGGCGGTGCCGACGTTCTGCACCACCAGGCCCAGATCGGCCGGTATGCCGCCGGCCGGTACCTCGACGCCCGTGAGCAGCTTGAGCAACTGGCGCTCGGCCCCCGAGGGATACTTGGTGGGCACCACCTTCATGGAGACGTCATCGAGGTTTTCGATGACGGCCTCCAGAGCGGAGATGGCCTCGGGTTTGTTGTCCTCGATGCCGACCACTACCAGCTTGGCGCCGACGACGCGGGCCATGAGGCGGGCGCCCGTGACCACGGCCTCGGCTTCTTCGCGCAGCAGGCAGTCGTCACTGGTGATGTAGGGCTCGCACTCGGCGGCGTTGATCACCAGGGCGTCGATGGCCCTGGAGCCCCCCAGCTTGACGGCGGTGGGGAAGCCGGCGCCGCCCATGCCGGCGAGGCCGGCGGCCTTGAGGGCCCTGAGCAGCACGGCCGGCTCGGCCTCGAAGGGGTTGGCGACGGGGTGCTTATCGGTCCAGCGGTTCTGGCCGTCCGCCTCTATGACCACGGCCAGGTCCCAGAGCCCGGAGGCGTGGGTCAGGGGGCGCGGTTCCACGGCCAGCACGGTACCGGAGGTGGGGGCATGGACGGGCACGCCCATCACCGAGGTCGCCTGGGACAGGGGCTGGCCCTTGAGCACGGTATCGCCGGCCTTGACCAGCACCTCGCCCAGCTCACCCAGGTGCTGGCGCAGCGGCACTACCAATGTCTTGGCCGGGGCCAGGCGGCCTATGGGCCTGTGGTTGGAGAGATCCTTGTGTTCCGGCGGGTGTATGCCGCCGAAGAAATCGAAGACCTTGTCGCTGGTCAGCCTTTCCATCAGGGTCAACATCAGGCTCCCTCGCGCACGCTGATTTCTTTGACCGGAATGGCTTTGAGCTGCCATTTCCAGTTCTGGACTGTGGTCTTGACGGGCCGCATCTCGATGCAGTCCACCGGGCAGGGCTCGACGCAGAGGTCGCAGCCGGTGCACTCGCTGCTGATGACGGTGTGCATGTGCTTGGCGCTACCGAGGATGGCGTCAACTGGGCAGGCCTGGATGCACTTGGTGCAACCGATGCACTCGTCTTCGCGGATGAAGGCCACCTTCTTGATGTCTTCCTCGCCGTGGGCGGCGTCCAGGGGCTTGGCCTCGACCCCCAGCAGATCGGCCAGCTTTTCAATGGTCGCCTGGCCGCCGGGGGGGCACTTGTTGATGTCGTCGCCGCCGGCGATGGCCTCGGCGTAGGGGCGGCAGCCCGGGTAGCCGCACTGGCCGCACTGGGTCTGGGGCAGGATGTTGTCTATCTGGTCGACGATGGGGTCGGCTTCGACCTTGAACTTGACCGAGGCGAGGCCAAGGACGACACCGAACACCAGCGCCAGCAGGGCGAGGGCGAGGATAGCGTAGAGCATGGTCATCTTATTTCACCAGGCCGGTAAAGCCCATGAAGGCCAGGGACATCAGGCCGGCGGTGACCATGGCGATGGCCGGGCCCTTGAAGGGCAGGGGCACGTCGGCGGCGGCCAGGCGCTCACGCATGGCGGCGAAGAGCACCAGCACCAGGGAGAAGCCGACGGCGGCGCCGAAGCCGTAGATGAGGGACTGCATCAGGCTGTGGTTTTCGTTGATGTTCAGAAGGGCCACCCCCAGCACGGCGCAGTTGGTGGTGATCAGGGGCAGGAAGATGCCCAGCACCCGGTAGAGGATGGGGCTGGTCTTCTGCACCACCATCTCGGTGAACTGCACCACTACGGCGATCACCAGGATGAAGGAGAGGGTGCGCAAATAGCCCATGCCCAGAGGCTCGAGCATGTAGGTGTTGACCAGGTAGCTGCAGAGGGAGGCCAGGGTCAGTACGAAGGTGGTGGCCAGGGACATGCCGATGGCGCTTTCCAGCTTGTTGGACACCCCCATGAAGGGGCAGAGCCCGAGAAATTTCACCAAAACGAAGTTGTTGACCAGCACTGTACCTATCAACAACAGCAGATAATCGCCCATGGGTGGCAAGGTCCCCTTCGGCCAAAGTAGAATCAACGGGTTATTATCGTGGTTTGTGGTCCCCTAAACAACAGTGGACCTGTGGGGTTATTATGCCGTTCCTCGCTCTCGTCCTGGCCATGGCCCTCTGGGCCAGCACCTTCGTGGTACTGAAACTGGTCTTTACCGAAGTATCGCCCCTTTGGGTGATCTGCGCCCGCATGTGGGTGGCGGCCCTGGCGTTGGGGCTCTGCTACCGCTTTTGGGGCAAGGCCAGCTACCGCAAGGGGGACTGGCGGCTGCTGTTGGCCATGTCCCTGGCCGAGCCCTGCCTCTATTTCGTGTTCGAAGCCAAGGCGCTGCTCTACACCTCGGCCGGCCAAGCTGGCATGGTCACGGCTGTGTTACCGCTGCTGACGGTGGCCGGCGCCGTGCTCTTCCTGAAGGAAAAAGCGTCGCTGCGGCTCTGGCTGGGCCTCGGCATGGCCCTGGTGGGGGTACTTTGGCTAAGCGCCGGCGGCGAGGCCTCTCTAGATGCCCCCAACCCCTGGCTCGGCAACGCCCTGGAGCTGGTGGCCATGCTCTGCGCCTCTCTCTATTCGCTGTCGCTCAAATACCTGTCGGACCGCTACTCGCCACTCTGGCTGACCGCCATCCAGGCCATCAGCGGGGCTCTCTTCTTCCTGCCCCTGGCGCTCTGGTCGGCGCCTTGGCCTGGCCAGGTCAGCAGCCAGGCCTTGGGCGCCATGCTCTATCTCGGCCTGGGGGTGACCCTCGGGGCCTACGGCCTTTACAACTTCGCCATGGCGCGGCTGGCGGCGGCCAAGGTGGCCATCTTCGTCAACCTGATCCCGCTGTTTTCCCTGCTGCTGGCCATGGGCTTGCTGGACGAACGCCTGAGCCCCAACCAGTGGGTCGCCAGCGCCTTGGTGCTGGCCGGGGTCCTGGTCAGCCAGGGGAACAAGGACAGGGCCCTGGAAACGGCCTAAGCTGCGAAAAAGCCGCCTCTATGGGCGGCTTTTTTGTGGCTGCGACTGGCGCTATCAGGTGCTCAGGGTCAGGGCAGTGGGGCCGAAGGGCACCGGCCTTGCCAGGTAGTAACCTTGGAGGCCGTCCAGGCGCAGCTCGGTCAGCACCATCCTTTCTTCGGAGTTCTCCACGTTCTCGGCCAGCACCTTGACCCCCAGGCGGTGGGCTATGTCCACCAGGATGCGCAGGTAATACTGGCCGTCGCTGTCCTGGTCTATGGCGCGGGACAGGGCCGCATCCACCTTGACGAAGTCGGGCTTGAGGGCCCGGAAGAAGCGGATGGCGCCGAGGCCGGTGCCGAAGCGCTCTATGGTGATGCGACACGCCATCTTGTGGATGAGCTCGATAAAGCGCTGGCTGGCACCGACTTGGCGCACCAGGCCGGCTTCCGGCACCTCGAACACCAGGTGGCGGGCCAGCTCAGGGTGGGCCATCAGGCGCCGCTCCAGCCAGATCACGAAGTGGGGATCCTGGACCGTCAGGGCGTTGAGGTTGATGGCGTAGAGGCTGTGGCCCAGAGGCTTGCCGACCAGTTCCTTGATTGCCTTGTCCAGTACCAGCTTGTCCAGCTGCTGGATAAGGCCCAGGCGCTCGGCCATGGCCATGACGGTGGCGGTGGGCAGTACCCGGCCGTCCCTGTCGAAGCAGCGGGCCAGGATCTCGGTGTAGTGCACCTGGTTGCGGTTGATGCCTTGCACCGGCTGTGCCATCAGGGCCAGGCCGCGGTCGCTGAGCAGATAGAGCAGGTGCTCACGCCATTCGTGCTGGGTGCGCTGTTCCAACTCCTTGTGGAGACCGAGGCCGGTATCCAGGTGCCAGCCCGGCTGGCCCTGGGCCATGGCCAGGGAGAGGGCGTTGTCGGCCTGGGCCAGGGCGGGCCCGACGGCGCCGTCCCGCACCAGCACGGCACCCAGGTAGGCGGGCTGATGTTCGTGGGCGAGGGTACGCAGGGACATCAACTCGGCCATCAGCTGCTTGGCCAGTTCACTGAGCTGGCCCAGCTCGGCTGGGCTCAGCAGCAGCAGGAAGTCGCTGCCGGAGAGGCGGAAGGCCTTGATGGGCATCTTGGGGCTCTGCTGGCGCTTCAATATCTCGCCTATGCCCTTGAGGTAGTCGTCACCAGCCTGGTAGCCATCGTCGTCGTTGATGGCCTTGAGGGAGCTGGCCCTGACCAGCAACAGGCCGGTGGGGGTGTCGGCTTCCAGCAGTTTGCCCAGGTGATCGTAGAGGGCGCGCCTGTTGGGCAGGCCGGTCAGGGGATCGCTGATGGCCTGCAGGCTCAGGGCCTTGATCAGCCGCTGTTGCTCGTGGGCCTGTTGCAGCAACCGGGAGCGGGCCTCCCCTATGGCGGCCAGGGTACCGTTGAATTCCTCCTGGGGCAGGCTGTCGGGCAGTTCTTCGGCCTCCAGCAGGTGGTCCAGGTAGCGGCTCAGGGTCTGGCTCAGCTTGCCGAGCTGGCGGTTGACCCTGGTGCCCATGATCAGGTACTGCGCCAGCAGGGCCAGCAGCACCAGCAGCTCTGCCGACCACTGCCATTGCAACTGGGTGACGAAGGGGGATGTGTCCAATCGGAGGCTGAGCCGTTGCTCACCTTGGTGGATCTGTAGGGGAGAGGCGTCCAGCACCTTGGCCAGCAGGGGAGCCATCAAAGGGGATTGCCTGGGCGGCTGGGCCTCGCCTGGCTGGCCACTGCGCTGCCATTGCAGCCAGTCGCGGGGGGCCGGCATGTTTTCGGCTTGCAGCCAGGTCCGGGCATAGCTTTCGGCCTGCAAGCGTTGTTCGGTGATGCCAGCCCTGATGCCTTGCAGGCTGACCAGCATCAGCGAAAGGCAGAGAACCAGCGCGACCGCTATCCCTGTCCTGGTGAGTTTGGCACTCAATTTCATCGTGATGGTTTCCTCTCCCGTTACTTCAACATAAACCAGAAAGATAAAGCCGCCCAGCGCCAATTGACGCCTTTACCTGCCTCCCTGCCCGGGCCTGGTAAAGGGCGCTTATCATAATGAAAGCGCTCTTTTTGGGCAAAAAATGACCTCCGCTTTGTGAGCGGCCCCACTATATAGCGGGCCTGGATGCCTTAGGCGGGGGAAAGGAAACCGGAAGCTTGGCTGAGCCCAAAGGGCCAGGCGTTGCCAGACGGGGCTTAGCGCGAGGCCCTGGAAGGTCGAGTTGGAAGGAACCACCAAGGATGGCACCGACTCTGGACAAGATCTGGGATAGGTAAAAGAGAGGGACCCTTGCGGATCCCTTCTCTATGTTGTTGGTTCCCAGGCTGAACTTGGACGGGGCCGCCGAGGTCAGTGACATGGGCACGCTTAGGCGGGCCTGGAAAAAGAAAAGGGCCTGCAGTTGCAGACCCTTAGTGTTGGCTCCCCCGACTGGACTTGAACCAGTGACATACGGATTAACAGTCCGCCGTTCTACCGACTGAACTACGGGGGAATAAATTGTCTCGCTTGCGCGAACCGCCTGGGCGGTGATTTGGCTCCCCCGACTGGAGTTGACGGGGCCGCCTAGGTCGGTGACAGCAGCTTATTTGGCTGCTTCTCTTTCCTGGCGCTTAAGCCTTGTTTGGCTCCCCCGACTGGACTTGAACCAGTGACATACGGATTAACAGTCCGCCGTTCTACCGACTGAACTACGGGGGAATAACTTGTCTGCCTTACGGCCCGCCACCAGCTTTGGCTCATGGCGTTGGAATTTTTTTGGCTCCCCCGACTGGACTTGAACCAGTGACATACGGATTAACAGTCCGCCGTTCTACCGACTGAACTACGGGGGAGCAACGGTGGCGAATCTTATCCACGCCCCCTGGGGCTGTCAACACCCAATGCCGACCTAAGTGCCTGACTGCTTGCCTTTTGGGCAAGCTGCTCGGTCCTTGAACAGGGCGGCCCGGTTCTGGTGTAACCAGTCATAGAGATTGATTAATACGGGAATAGGTGAAAATTGGCGGAAATTCGCGGGAGGCCTTATGGGGCTTGGGCTGCTGGTGATGAGGCCGGAAACGGAACAAATCGTGGGTTTTGGTTATCGGGTGGGGGAGGTGCTGGCGGTGCCGTTAGAACTGATAAACGGCACCGGAACCGTGAAGCCTGCTGAAAACGGCTATAAATGCCGTTTACGACTTTAGCTGATGTCCTTTCCTATCCACGCCACCTGACCGACGATATGGAGTTGCTCAAGCTCTGCTGCCGGCACTGTCTGAGGGCGATATTCCTTGTTGTCGGAAATCAGCTCTATGGCACCGTCCCAGCGGATCTGGATGCGCTTTGCATAGAGTTCGTCTCCCAGCCTTACCACGAAGATCTTGCCATCAAGGGGCTTCGTGCTGTCCAGGTTCACCAGCAGGCTGTCGTTGTCATTGATGGTGGGCTCCATGGAGTCACCCTTGGCAAAGACCACGGCTAAATTTGCCCCGCCAAGCTTCTTAAAGCTCAGCCACTTGCGGCGGAAGGCCAGGTGGCGCTTCACCGGCTCATCGCCGTTTATGGCGCCGTGCCCAGCGCTCACCGAAACGTGGTAACCGGGTACCAACACATACTCTTCGTCGAATTCGCGCACCGCTACCGCAGCAGCAGTGCCAGCTGCATTCCCTTTAGTGCCAAGGATCAGCTCATCCAGGGAAATGCCGCCCTCTCTGGCGATAGCCACCAGCGTCTCAAGCTTGGGGCTGCCTCCCTTCAACATATTACGCACAGTGCCTTCGCTGACACCGATCCTGTCACCAAAATCCCGGTAACTGGCAGTTCCTATTACTTCCTGTAAACGCTTTGGGAAGGATCCGATTTGCTCAAGCGTCATCGGATCCAGAACTGGCCCGTCATTCCTCATTTCCGTTTCCTGATTTTCTCTTTTTGCATCAATGAGTTGGCAGATTTCTGCATTTCAGTGCGTAAAAACATGAACCGGAACCGTAGAAAGTTGTTGAAACGGAACTTTCTACGCTATAGGCTTTAAAAAGTTACGCAGTGCGTAACAAGTTGAATCGCGAATATACGTTCGCCTCGCGAACGTTCTAACAATGTTATCACGGTAGCAATTCATGAAGATACAAAGCGCAAGGCACATACACGCAGCACTGATGGCCAAGGGCTACAGCTGCTGCTCCTGGGCGCTGGAGCATGGCTACAACCCTCGAACCGTCCAGAAGTGCATCCAGTGGTTTGCGCCAGACCAAAACCGCTATCCCAAGCGGAAGATGGCCCAGCAAATCATGGCCGATCTCTCGCGCACCTTGGGCGTCCGTGTTTCCAGGAGGCCCAAATGAGCAAGGATTGGCTCACAGCGCAGGAAATTGCAAAGGCTGCCGGTGTTACCGAGCGCGCTGTCCGCAAGCGGGCAGATGTTGAGGACTGGGAACGCCGCAAAAAGGAAAAGGGAAAGGGCTTCGAGTTCCTATTGGCCTGCCTTCCGGGCGAATGGCGCCAGAAGCTCGCAAGGGAAGAAGTGGCAAAGGCTACTTCTGCCGGTGCCGTTGCCGGCCGGATGATGGCCCAGGTAGCCGGCACCAGTGCTGACAAAGGCAAGAGCCTTCAAAAGCTGGCCTTGCTGGATGAAGTACCACGCCGCCGTGCCGAAGCTCGCATGTTGATAGTGCAGGCTGCTTCGACCTTCTGCGCTCCCTATGAGGAATTGCGGCAACTGGTCAGTGGCCAGAAGGCGTTTTGCGAGGCTTACAACAAGCACGAACTGGAGCTGCCTTCCTGGATCTATAAAACGGTAGGTTCCGTTTCCTTCATGAGCGTCCGCCGCTGGCAGACCACGCTGGAGAAGGAAGGCCCGGCAGCTCTGGCTGGCCGCTACAAGGCGGACAAGCAGCACAAGGTTGAAGCCGTCCCTGAAATGGCGGACTTCCTCAAGGCACTGGTCACCAGCAAGCCCCACTTGGCCAACAAGTGGCGCCAGTTGCACAGCCTGTTGGAGGTCTACGTCAACAAGCAGGGCTTGCCCTGGGAGATCCCCAGCCCATCCAGTATCCGCCGTTGGTTGGTGACCTGGATCGATGCCAACAAGGTGGCCTTCACCTTTACCACCAACCCCAAAGGCTTCAATAACAAGTACCGCACAGCCGTCGAGAGGATGTACCCCTGGATGGCGGCTCCCAATGACGTTTGGGAGTTCGACTCCACCCCGGTGGACGCCATGCTCAAGGAAGGGCGCCACAGCATCATTGCCGTGATCGACTGCTATACCCGTCGCGTCAAGCTGCTGGTGTCACCCACCTCCAACTCGGAGGGGATCTGCCTGCTGCTGCGCAAGACGCTGCTCAGCTGGGGAACCGTCAACGAAGGCGGCCTGATCCGCACCGACAACGGCTCTGACTACGTCTCAACCCGCACCACCAGCATCTGTTCGTTGTTGGGGTTGGAAGTGAGCCGGGCCGCACCTTACAGCGGTTGGGAAAAGCCCTTCATCGAGCGCTTTTTCAGGACGCTAAGCCACGACCTTATCGAACTGCTGCCGGGCTTCATCGGCCACAACGTGGCTGACCGCGAAGTCATCGAAGCTTGCAAGGAGTTCGCCAAGCGACTGGCTGAAAAGCGCAAGCCGGAAGCCGAGCGTGAAGGTTTTGAGCTGCGCCTCACCAGGGACGAGCTGCAACAGTTCCTCGACAACTGGGTGGAGGCGTTCTACCACCGCCGCGCCCATGACGGCCTTAACGGCAGGACCCCCTTCGAGGTGTACCAGGGCTGCCATTACCAACCGCGCATGGTCAACGACGCCGAAGCACTGGACATCCTGCTCAACCACGCCGGCACCGCCGTGGTGCTCAAGGGCTTCGTCAAGGTTGGCGGCCTGCGTTACACCGCGCCTGAGCTGTTGGAGCACGAATGGAAGGCCAAGAAGGTCACCGTCTTCCTGGATCCCTCAGACGTGGGCCGGGCCTTCATCTACCGCGAAGGAGACTGGACCCACCGCGTCGAGGCGGTAGACGCCGACATGCTGGGCCGGGAGATCAGCCCCGACGCTTACCGCACCAAGAAGCGCGAAGAGGCCAAATCCCTGCGTGGCTTCCGCCGCCAGATGCAGGACCTGGCCAAGACCTTTGGCGTGGACGAACTGCACAAGGACTTGGTGGACCAGTTCACCGAGCAGGCCAAGCAATTGGTGGCCATGCCCAAACCCACCCAAGACCACGGCAACGAGGCCATCCAGGCGCTGTCCGGCGCGGCTGACCGCATCAAGAACCCCCTCAGCAACCAGTTTTCCGATGCCGAGCTGGAGCACTTGGCCGCCAAGCGCGAAGCCTTCCAGAAGCGGCAGGAGGAATTGCATCAGCAGCAAGGCCTGCTTCTGCGCAATGAACACGACAAGGCAAGGCACCTGGCCCGAGAAAGTCTGCACAGGACGCTTACGCCGAAAGAAGAGGCATTCCTGGACCAGTACAAGAAGGGCAACCAGTTCGGTGCCAAGGAAGTGGAAAAGATTATGGCGGGCCGGCACCAGGGCAATGGATAAGCCGGCCGCCATAGGGCTCAGCGCCCACCAGTAAAGGCACCAAGGTGCCCTCACAAGCTCAAGGAGAAAAACATGAAAGAAGCCATAGCGCCAGTGAAAAATGTCATCGCCACCCAGGATGTCTTCGACTCCCTGGCTGGCCGTTCCTACGGTGTCCCCGGTATCGGCCTGATCCATGGCTCCACCGGCCTCGGCAAAACCACCGCCGTTACCCACCTCTTTAACCAGGTGAACGGCATCTATGTGGTGGCCCGAGCCACCGACAGCGCCACCAGCCTCCTGAGCCGCATCATGGACGAACTGGGTGCCGATCCCATGCCCAGGGTGTCCAGGATGGTGGATCACATCATCGAGCAGATGAGCATGCACGAGCGCTCCCTGTTCATCGACGAGGCAGACCACCTCATGCGCGACGTGCGCATGCTGGAGACGGTGCGCGACATCTACGACGCCACCGAAGTGCCGGTAGTGCTTATCGGCATGGACCAGATCGCCCGCCGTATCAGCAGCCGCAAGCAGTTCTACAACCGCATCTCCGAGTGGGCCGAGTTCCGCCCGGCAGACCTCGAAGACGTGATGATCATGGCCGAGACGCTGCTGGAAGACGGCATCCAGGTTGACCCGGACCTGCTCGACCAACTCCGCAAGAGCGCAGGCGGTGAAATGCGGCGCTTGGCCATCGGCTTGGGCCGCATCGAGAAGCTCGCCAAGACCAATGAACTGGACTTTGTCACCTGCGCCCACTGGGGAGACCAGCCCTTCTTCGGCAGCAGCTACCGACCAGGCATGTGAGGTCCAAATGTCGAAGAGGCAAGACGCCTGGCGCTTCGTCTGCTGCTGCTTCAAAGCGGGAGACAGTTTCTCGGTAGAGCAAATCGCAGCCGCCACCGAGATGCACACCGAAAACGCCAAGGCATTCATTCGCAAGCTGGTTCAGCACGGCCGGGTGGAGCGGACTTGGCAGGGGCGTTGCTCCCTGACCCATCGCTACCGCCTGCTGGACGACAAGCCATTGCCTCATCAGCAGACCAGGAAACAGCTCCGGCCCAACGCCAGGCAACGCGCCTGGAACAGCTGCCGGATGCTGCGCACCTTCAGGCCGGAGGAAATCACCGCCACCTCAGGGGTGGCCAGTTCCACGGTACGTCGGTATCTGCGGGCTCTGGAGCGAGCCCGGATCCTGCGTCGCATTCACGACACGGAAGTTGGAGAGCTGTTGCGGCTGAACCTGGACCTGGGGGCCAAGCCTCCAGAGCCGAGGCTGGACGGGGTCTATGCCCCCAGCCGTGACCGCTTCTACCCCTACAAGGAGGAAGCATGAGCAAGCATTGGCTCGTTGTACTGCAAGAACAAACTGAAAAGGCCAGCCAGCGTCAGGTGGCCGCGGCCCTGGGGGTCAGCGCCTCCATGGTCAACCAGGTGCTCAAGGGCACCTACAAAGGCGACCTCGACACCCTGCGGGTCAAGGTGGAAGGGCACTTCATGCACAGCTGCGTGAAGTGCCCAGTCATGGGGGAGATCCCTATCCATGAGTGCAAGAGCAACCAGGAACGGCCTTTCAAGAGCAGCAATCCCCTGCGGGTAAAGCTCTTTCGGGCTTGCCGGGCCGGTTGCCCACACTCGCAGCTGGAGAACACCGCCAAGACCCAGCGCATTACCCCTGTGCAGGGCCAGGACGACGAGCGCTATCCCCTGGACACCCAGCTCGACTACTGCCGCCGCATGGCCCAGAGCCCAGCCGAGCATGCCGAACTGCTGGAGCGGGAATTGTCCCGCCTGGCCAACCGTTACAACGCCCTGGTTTGGGCCAAACGCCATCAGAGGAACAAGGGATGAGACCCAGCACCGCCAACATCAAGGCGCGTTTAAGCGCTGCCCAAAGGGCCGTCAACGGCCTGGCTGCCAACGGCTTCGACGTCCTGGACGTGCAGCTCGGCAACAGCCAGCCGGTCATCGAGATCAGCAGGCCCACCAGGGACCTGTTCAAGGGCCAGGTCGCCGCCGTCAGCAGCCGCTCAGGCGGCCAGCTTCACCACCGTATGGTGAGCCGCTATCTCGGCTGCCTGGTGCAGTGGGAGGAAGAGCGCCAATGAACGCCGCAGCCCAAAAACACGACAGCAGCTTTGAACCCGTTTTGAACAAGGAGAAACCCATGACCAACAACCCCCACGGCTACCGCAAGAACGCCCTCGGCCATCTGGTGCCGGAAGACCAAGTCAAGGGCATCGACCTGCTGCGCGACGACCTGGTGATGCGCCTGGTTCAGCAGGCCCAGGTCGAGCAGCAGCGCCTGGCTGCCTTCAAGGCCGGCGCCATGAGCGAAATCAGAAGCTTCGTTGAGCTGAGCGCCGAGCAGTACGACGTCAAATGGGGGGGCCGCAAAGGCAATGTCAGCCTCACCAGCTACGACGGCGAGTACCAGGTGCAGCTTGCCCAGGGCGAGCACAAGAAATTCGATGAACGGATCCAGGCAGCCAAGAGCCTCATCGACCAGTGCATCGGCGAGTGGTCGGAAGGTGCCAGCTCCGAACTGCGGGCCCTGGTGGACCACGCCTTTAGGGTCAACAAGGAAGGCCACATTGACGTCGGCCAGGTGCTGAGCCTGCGCCAGCTCGCCATCGAACACCCCAAATGGAAGGAAGCCATGGACGCCATCGCCGACTCCATCACTGTGGTGGGCACCAGCAGTTACCTGCGCCTCTACAAGCGTGACGAACAGGGCCGCTACAAGCAGCTCTCCCTCGACATCGCCAAGTTGTGAGGTGACCCGTGACCCAACCCGCGATCCAACTGAACCCCGCCATGAGCGTTGCCGACCTAGTCCGGGCCTGCATGAAGGCCATGGGCGAGCAATGCCGCGACGACGTCTCCCTGGACCTGCAAATGGGCGCCATGACCATGCGCCTGGAGGTGAAGCTGACCGAGCTGAACGGAGGCCCGCTCCGCTAAGCGAAACGTCCAGGGACGGACGTCTGCCGGGCGTGGTGGCCCGGCACTGATGAGCAGCCATACCGAGGAACCGATGGAATACGTTGCAGCAGCCATGAGCCTGGAGTGCCAGGTGGTGACACAGAAGGGCAAGCCGGTGCGGATAGCCCTTGGCGACCATGCCAGCCTGCCGGCGGCCCTGGCGGCCGGAGCCGAGCAGCTCCAGGCAGAGCCCTTTGCCGACGTGCTGCTGTGCAAAGGCAATAAGCGCTGGCTGGTGATGCCGGCACAGGAGGGGAAAGCGTGAAAGCAAATACGACAGAGCAGGTGGCCCGCTTGCTAATGAAGACAGGGCATTACTACGGCGCCGCCGATCTGCGGGTTGCCTTTGGCTTCAGTGCCAAGGAGGCCAGTACAGTGGTGAACAACCTTCGCAGCAGCCGGCGGTATCAAACAGCGATACGGTGTCAAAGGCGCCGCGCAGCCGGCCATGTTGGGTAAGGAGTAAAGCATGGCCTCTAAGCAGCAAATCACCCTGATCCATGTGGCCCGCAGCCAGTTGGGCCTGGAAGAGGAGGTCTACCGGCAGATCCTGGTGGACATCACCGGCAAGGATTCCAGCAAGGCCTTGACCCTCAAGGAGGCAGACCAGGTGCTGGCGCACTTCGAGCAAAAAGGCTTTAAACGCCTGCCCAAACAGGGTTCAAACGGCAAGCGTCAGAGCCCCAAAGCAGGGCAGGGCAAGCACCCGGCCGTGGATAAGCTCCGCGCCATCTGGATCACCATGGCCCGCCAGGGCATCGTGCGCGACGGCTCCGAGACCGCCCTGGATAAATGGGCGGCCAAGGTCACCGGCATCCAGCACGTCGGCTGGCTCAAGGGGGCCAAGGCCGAGAAGGCCCTGGAGGCCCTCAAGCAGTGGCACGGGCGGGAACTGGAGCGGCCGCTGGCCAGGCGCTGGCCCATGCTGCCCGAATCCAGCCAGTACGCCACCCTGGCGGACTACCGCCGCCTGAATGACGGGCGCTGGTACGAGACGCTGTGCGACCTTGCCGCCAAGTACAGCGCCACGGGGGCAGCCCTGCAATGAAGTTGTCCCGCTGTCCCGTTTGTAAGACCAACCTGCACCTGGACGCCATGGTGAGCGACGAGGCCACCCGCGACTTGCTGAGCTTCGCCGTGCGCCTGCCAAAGCGGCTGGGCCAGGCCCTGGTGCAGTACATCGCCCTGTTCAGGCCCGAGAAATCCGACCTCACCAACGCCCGCGCCCTACGGCTGATGCAGGAGGCCCTGGCGCTGAGCGCCAACGAACGGCGCCTGGCCGAGGCTTTGGAGGCGACGGTGGCCAGCCTGGCCAAGCGCCGCTTAGAGCGCGGCTGGCAGCCCCTGACCGGGCATCAATACCTGAATAAGGTGCTGGAGACGCTCCCCCTGGAAAGCGTCTCCGCACCCCAAACCAAGAGCCAATCGCTGGAGGTGCGGGCCCATAACGAGCTGCCCAAGGAGGTAAATGACCGCCTTTGGCAGGAGCAAATGGACCGCTTTGGAGGTAACCGTGAGTGAAGAGCAACTGGACATGCTGGGCACCGACTTGGATCAGATCATCGAGAACTTGGACAAGCTCACCGATGACGATCTCAAGTCCGCCTGGCCCGTGACCCTCGCCAACTTGGTGGAGGTGTTCAAGGCCGCTTTTGCCCGCAAGGGCCTGAGTGAGAAACAGGCCCTGGAGCTGGCCCAGCATGCGGTGGTTGCCCAGGCCCACTACATGGGTGGCCGCGAATTCTATCTGCCGCGCGGAGACAGCCTGCAAAGGGCCCTGCGCAACATGCAGGTGTGGCAGGAGTTCAACGGCCGCAACATCGACGCGCTGATGGCCAAGTACGGCTTTACCCGCCAGGGCATTGCCAAGATCCTGCGTGAGCAGCGCAGCCTGGCCCGAAAGAAGGTGCAGCTGCCGCTGCTGTGACCCTGGACCTGAGCACTACATACCCGCCTGATGGCGGGTTTTTTGTTTTCAGGGTGGGGACGTGGTGTGACAAGGTTCACATTTTAAATAATGCTCGCATTTTTTTTTCGATCTACAGCGAAATTCTATTACTTTCTGCGCATTTGAAATCGGTGTTATGGTAACGCAAGTCATTGAATTTATTGGTTAAATATAAATCATTAAATCCTTAATAATGTGTTTTGTGTGTCTTTTTCGTATATTTGCATTCAAATAGGGCATTTTGTCCTGTATTGAACATCTGTCCTCGGGCTGTTATCTATTTTTTAGGGCATGTTTAGAGGCAGTAAACACTATGAGTGGCCAGGCAATTTCTTCTGAGTTGGTAGACCAAACCGCCGTTCTAAATGAACTGTCGGTAGTAGAGGCCATGTTGCGAATTTTTGGGGCTTTGCTGAACCAGGCGAGTGACCTTCATGGCTCACAAGTGGCGGATCTGGGTTTGGTGATCAGTGAGTTGGCGGAGCGGCTCGAAGCGCTCCATGGCCTATTGCGTAAACTTTGCCGAACTTGAGCCCGCCTCCCGTCCATGCGTAAATAAAAGGCCCTGGTATCAGCCAGGGCCTTTCCCATTCCAGGACGGTGAACAAGGATGAACAAGGTATCGGTTACGGCGGTAGTATTGTTGTTAGCTGGCTGCAAGTCTGACGTCGCTGGCAGTTGGCAGGAGGATGCCTGTAAGAGCGCCATCGAGCGAACAGCGCAGTACGCCTTCGAAGTCACCGAGATCAGCTCCTTCCACAACGGCCACGGCACCGATGTCTTCGGTAAGGTCAAGCTGCAAAATGGATTCGGCGCTTGGCTGGCGCCCAGGAGTTTCAGTTGCCGGGTTAGGGACGACGCCAAGGGCAACTACCAGGAACATGAGGTCGTGGCTCACTTCTATTGAGCGTCGCCATGTCCCTCTAGCATTCCTCGCCCGCCCTGAATTTTAAGGAACGCGTTTCATCCCAGCCTAAACACCGCCTTTAACACACTGGAGCCTCGATCCCCGAGCCCAGTGTGTTTATGCCCATCCCAACCCTGACGCTGCACCGCCGCTATTTCTTCCACGGCACCTTCGGCGAACTCAAAGACGAAGCCGGCGAGCTGCTGGCGGCCACCATCGAATGCCCCTGGCAGAACAACAGGCCTGGCCTCAGCTGCATCCCTGAGGGCACCTACCTCATCAAGCGCCACCAGAGCCCCAGCAAGGGGCTCTGCCTTGCCATCGAAAGCCCCGACCTTGGCGTGACCCTCGACGGCCCCAGCCTGCGCACCCATTGCCTCATCCACGTTGCCAACCGCGTCTCTGAACTCAAGGGTTGTATCGCCCCTGGTGACCGTTTCGGCGTGCTGGACGAGGACTGGGCCGTGCTGGGCAGCCGCCATGCCATGAACCACCTGCTGGCCGTCGTCGGCGACCAGGGCGCCGTGCTGCGCATCAGGGGCCAGTGATGGGCCGCAACTGGCAATGGAGTTTCGACAAGGGCAGGGCAGACCGCCTGGCCGCAGAGCTGCGCCACTACCACACCGGCGAGCCCGTAGGTCGCCCCGGCCTGCACAGCCATGACGGCACCATGCAGGCCAAGTACCAAGGCGGCTGGGCCAGCCCCACGCCCGTGGACATCTACCAGCACATCCACCAGGGCGAACCCGCCCGCCACCACCGAGGACAACCCCATGCAAGCCTTGCTCGCACTGCTTCTCCAAGCCGGTAAGAACATCGTCGCTGCCCTTATCACCCGCCGCATGGTGCTCTGGGCCCTGGAGCGTTACGCCAAGAGCACCGAGAACCACCTGGACGACTACGCCGTGCAGCTCATCGAAGCCGGCCTGGCGGGTGATGAGGCCGCTATCCAGGCCGCCGTTCAGGGCCTGGCCGACACCTGGCTGAAGGACAAGACCCATGCCTGATCTGTTCGACGCCGCCCAGAACCTGGAAGAAAACCAGCGCCAGCAGGCGCTTTCCAACCACAAGAACCGGCCGCACGAGCGGCAGGACATCGACGCTGAGGGCCGCGTCTGGTGCCTGGACTGTCCCGTCCAGGTGCCGCCCGAGCGCCTGGCCAAAGTGCCCGATGCCTGCCGCTGCATCGACTGCCAGCAAATCACCGAACTGAAGGACCGCCAACTGCATGGACTGGCTCGATAAAGACCTGCTGCCCCTCTACATCGCCCTGGCATCCCTGGTGCTGTCGGTGGTGGTGGCGCTGTTGCAACTGACCTTTGCCAAGCGCACAGAGATGGCGGCCCTGGCCGCCACCGTCACCACCCAGGGGGCACTGATGGCCGAACTGGAGCGCCGTATCGACGACCTGCCAGGGGAAAAAGACCTGCACGAGCTGAGCCTGAAGATCTCCGACCTCAAGGTGGAGCTGGCCGCCGTGTCCCCGGCGCTCAAACGCCTGGAGCGCCTGGGGGACTTGCTGTTGGAGAACGAACTGTTGGAGGGCAAACGCAAATGAGCATGGCCGAACTACGCAGGCAACACCGCCGCCTCACCATACTGCGGCTGCTGCACGAGGAGCCGGGCGGCACCATGAACGACTCCATGCTCCAGGATGGCCTGGGCATGTTCGCCCTTGAGGTCAGCCGGGACGCCCTCCATGTGGAGCTGGCCTGGCTGGAAGAGCAGGGGCTGGTGAAGATGGAGCCGGTACTCAGCTCCAAGGTAGTCACCATCACCGGTCGCGGCGAAGACGTGGCCCTGGGCCGTGCCCGCGTGCCCGGCATCCAGCGCCCCAGGGCCGGGGAGTAAGCATGGCCGACAAGCCCACCCGAGGCCGCCGCTCCAAAATCGACCTGCTGCCTGAGCATATCCGCCGCGAGCTGGACGCCATGCTGCGCGACGGCCGCCTGAACCAAGGCGACATCCTGGACGCCGTCAACGAGCTGATCGAGGGCGCTGAACTGCCCGAAGACATGCAGCTGTCCCGTTCCGGGCTCAACCGTTACGCCACCCGTCTGGAGTCCATCGGCAAGGACCTGCGCGAATTGCGGGAGGTCAGCAACGCCCTGGTGGCCCAGCTCGGCGATAAGCCGTCCGGGGACCTCTCCAAACTCATCCTGGAGATAGGCCGCACCCAGCTGTTCAAAGCCATGATGCGCCAGGCCGAGGACCCGGAGGCCGAAGTGGATATCGGCATGATCAAGGATGCCATGCTCGCCGCCCAAAGACTGGAGAGCGCGGCCATGAGCAGCCACAAGCGCGAGAAAGAGATCCGCCGCGCCTACGCCGAGGAAGCGGCCAACGCCGTGAGTGAAGAGCTACGCGGCGAAGACGGCATGAGCGAGCAGCTCGAAGACCGCATCCGCCAGATCCTGTTGGGGAAAGCCTGATGAGCCAAGCCTTCCACCAGGTAATGGCCGCCGTCTGGGGGACGCTCTTTGCCTTGCTGTTCCTCTCGGCCCTGGCCACACAGGCCTGGGACATGGCCCTGTTCTTCGGCGGGGCGCTCTACCTGGTTGCCAAGTCCTGGCCCTGGATAGGAGGCCGCCATGGCCACCAATAAGCTGCACCTCACCGCCATCAGCGAACCGCGCAAGATAAACCTCGCCGAGGAGTTGGAGCTGGCCGGGGTGGACGTGCCCCAGGAGATGGTCGACGCCCAGCCCGGCGGTGAGCCAGTCTTCCTGCCGTACCAGCAGCGCTGGTTCGAGGACGAATCCCAGGTGATGATCGCCGAGAAGAGCCGCCGCACCGGCCTGACCTGGGCCGAGGCCGGCCGCAACGTCATCAACGCCGCCAAGCCCCGCCGCCGGGGCGGCTGCAACACCTTCTACGTGGGCAGCAAGAAGGAAATGGCACTTGAGTACATCGCCGCTGCCGCGCTCTTCGCCAAGGCCTTCAACCAGTTGGCCGAGGCCGACGTCTATGAGCAGACCTTCTGGGACAGCGCCAAGAAGGAAGAGATCCTCACCTACATGATCCGCTTCCCCAAGACGGGGCGGAAGATCCAGGCCCTCAGCTCCCGGCCGTCCAACCTGCGCGGCCTGCAAGGGGACGTGGTCATCGACGAAGCTGGCTTCCACGAGAACCTCGAAGAGCTGCTCAAGGCCGCCCTGGCGCTCACCATGTGGGGCAACAAGGTGCGTCTGATCAGCACCCACAACGGCGTTGATAACCCGTTTAACACCTACATCCAGGACGCCCGCGAAGGCCGCAAGGACTACAGCGTCCACCGCATCACCCTGGACGACGCCATAGCGGACGGCCTCTACAAGCGGATCTGTTATGTCACCGGCCAAGACTGGAGCCTGGCAGGCGAGGCGAAGTGGCGCGAGAACCTCTACAAGAACGCACCCAACCAGGAATGCGCCGACGAGGAATACGGCTGCGTGCCCCGCAAGTCCGGGGGCAGCTACCTGTCCCGCATCCTCATCGAAGCGGCCATGGTGGCCGACCATTCCATCCCCATCCTGCGCTTCGAAGCCCCGGAAGACTTCATGGCCTGGACGCCGGACATGCGCGAAGCCGAGGTGCGGGACTGGTGTGAAGCCAACCTCAAGCCGCTGCTGGCCCAGCTCGACCCCGAGGACCGCCACAGCTTCGGCGAGGACTTTGCCCGCCGGGGTGACCTCACCGTCTTCGTGCCCCTGGCCATCAAGCCGGACCTGCGCAAGCGGGTGCCCTTCGCCGTCGAGTTGCGCAACGTCCCCTACAAGCAGCAAGAACAGATCATGTTCTACATCACCAGCCGCCTGCCGCGCCTGGTTGGCCTGGCCTTTGACGCCACCGGCAACGGCGGGTATCTCGCCGAGCAAGCCGCACTCAAGTACGGCGTCGAGATGGTGGACCAGGTCAATCTCAGCCAGGGCTGGTATCACGAGTGGATGCCCAAGCTCAAAGGCGAGTTCGAGGCCTTCAACCTGGAGCTGCCCCGCCACCAGACGGTGCTGGACGACCTCCAGCACATCAAGCTTGTGAACGGCATTCCCAGCATCGACAAAGGCCGCAAGGACGACCTGCAATCCGGCAAGGGCAAGCGCCATGGCGACTTCGCAGTCGCTCTGTGCATGGCCGTGCGGGCCTCCTTCATGGAAGGGGGCACCATCGAATACACCCCATTGCCCAGCCACAACAGCCGCTGGGACGCCACCAAAGACGACGATTTGACAGTACCGATGAAAGGGGGCTGGTAAGTGAGTATCGACAAAATCAAGGCCCGTCTGGGCCGCAATACCCAGGCCCTGACCAATCAGCAGACTGACAAGGCCGAGGTGGGCCTGGTGCGCAAAGAGTGGGCCGAACACCCCACTTCCGGCCTCACCCCGGCCCGCCTGGCCGAGATCATGTTAAACGCCGAACATGGCGACCTGCTCGGTCAGTTGGACCTTGCCGACGACATCGAGGAAAAGGACGGCCACGTCATGGCCGAACTGGCCAAACGCAAGAATGCCCTCCTCAGTAAGACGTGGCAGATAGTGCCGCCGCCGAACGCCAGCCGCGCCGAACAGCGCGATGCCGACATGGTCAACGAGATCCTCAGGTCGGTGCCGGACTTCGAAGACCTCATCCTGGATATGGGCGACGGCATACTGCGCAGTATCAACAACAGCCAGGTCCACTGGGCCAGGGACAGCAAAGAATGGTATCCGCAGCAGTTTGAAACCCTGCCGGCCAGGCGCTTCACCGTGAGCGAGACCAACCCCAGCCAGGTGCTGCTGCGCCTGGACGGGGGCAGGGCCGAGCCGCTTTGGCAATTTGGCTGGGTGCAGCACCGCCACAAGGCCAAGTCGGGCTATATCCCCCGCTCTGGCCTTATCCGCACCCTGGCCTGGCCCTTCCTGTTTAAGAACTACAGCGTGCGGGACCTGGCCGAGTTCCTGGAGATCTATGGCCTGCCGCTGCGCCTCGGCAAGTACCCGGCCGGTGCCAGTCAGGCCGAGAAGTCCACCCTTCTGCAGGCGATCATGAGCATCGGCCACAATGCCGGCGGCATCATCCCCAAGGGCATGGACATCGAGTTCCGCGAAGCGGCCAAAGGCGCCTCCGACCCCTACATGGCCATGGTGGAGTGGGCCGAGCGTACCCAGTCCAAGGTGATCCTGGGCGGCACCCTCACCAGCCAGGCGGACGGCAAGTCCAGCACCCATGCCTTGGGCAACGTCCACAACGAGGTGCGCGAAGAGCTGCGGGACTCCGACCTGCGCCAGATCGGCTCAACCCTGACCCGCGACCTGGTATGGCCGCTGCTGCTCCTGAACGGCAGCACCTACACCGACCAGCGCCGCCGGGCCCGGCTCCAGTTCGACACCCAGGAGCCGGAAGATCTGGTCAGCTTCAGCCAGGCTATACCGCCCCTGGTCCAGGCCGGCGCCCGCATCCCTGCCGCCTGGGTCAATGACAAGCTGAAGATCCCCCAGCCCAAGGACGGCGAAGCGGTGCTGGGAGCCCCAACGGGCGCACCGGCACCGGCGACGCCGCAAAGCCCTGCGGCCCTGCGCTTTGCCGCCCTCAAGGCGGCCCCGCCACAAGGTGACGGCCTCGGCAGTTTCACCGACCAGTTGGCCAACGAGGCCGGCACCGAGCTGGACCAGCAACTGACCGCCATTGCCGACCTGGTGGATAAGGCCCAGAGCTGGGAGGAAGTGGAGCAGGCCCTGATCCAGGCCTACCAGGGCCAGGGCGCCGCCGCCCTGGCCGGGGTGATGCAGCAGGCCATGGCGGCGGCCAGCCTGGCCGGCCGCTATGACGTGGAGCTGGGCAACTGATGGGGTCCGCGCAGTACGGCGGCGTGCAGTTCGCCCAGGCCATCGACTTTTTCCGGGGCAAGCTCAGCATGCCCACGGCCGCCTGGGACGACCTCTGGGGCGCCATGCACAGCCGCGCCTTCGTGGTGGCCGGCGCCATGCAGGCCGACCTGCTGGCGGACCTGCGCCAGGCCGTGGACGGCGCCATAGCCGATGGCGTGGCCCTCGGCGCGTTCAAGCAGCAGTTCAAGGCCATCGCCGCCAAGCACGGCTGGGAGCACAAAGGCGGTGCCGACTGGCGCGCCCGCGTGATCTACGACACCAATATGCGCCAGGCCTACAACGCCGGGCGCTGGGAGCAGCTCCAGGGCTTCCCCTACTGGCAATACCGCCATGGCCACTCCGGCACCCCCCGCCCTGACCACCTGTCTTGGGACAAGCTGGTGCTGCCTAAGGACGACCCCTGGTGGCGCACCCACTTCCCCCAGAACGGTTGGGGCTGCACCTGCACAGTGCGCGGCTACACAGAAGGCCAGTTCCAGCGGCTGGGGCTGGAGATAGGCCAAGCGCCGGAGCAGGGCACTTATCAGTGGACTAACAAGAAGACCGGCGAGGTCCTGGAGGTGCCCAAGGGCATAGACCCCGGCTTTGACTACTCGGTGGGGGAGGCGAGCCTGGGACGGCGCCTCACCGACCAGGACATGGCCGACTGGCAGGCCGGCAAGGGGGAGGCCTGGGAGCGGCTGACGCCGGGTTCTTGGAAGACCTACGGCCGGCCCGAGCTGCTGCCCATCCATGAGGCCAAGGCGCCTCTGGCGGCCAGGGCCCAGACCCGCGACGAGCTGGTGGCCCTCGCCACCCAGGTGTTGGGCGGGAGCGAGGTGATCTGGCAGGGCGGCCCCATGCCGGTCTACCTCAACGCGGCCAGCCTCGCCGACCATATCGACATCGCCAGGGCGCCCATGCTGCCCCTGGTGCCTGAGGTGCTTACCAAGCCGGACGAAGTCTGGGCCGCCTTTGAGCGCCACAAGGGCACCGGCAAGGTTGAGCTGCGCTGGCGGTTCCTGCGCATGGTCTCGGCGGGCAAGTACAAGGGGCAGTTGCTGGTGGCCCAGGTGGCCAGGGGGATCTTGGAAGCCTGGACCTTTATCCCGGTTAAGCAGCTTGGCTACGTCAACCGGCAGCGGCAAGGAATGCTGGTGTTCCTGGAAGGCAAAGCGGTGGGATCTCGCCCCGGCATCGGCGGTGCGGACAGCAGTGCAGGGAATTGAGCCGAACCTCACCCTGCATCACTTGAGGAAACAACCATAGCATGGCCGGAACCCAAATCAACATCGCCCCCCAGGGCTTTGCCGAAACCCACAAGACCCTCCAGGATCTTATCGACCAGGGTGAGGACCTCCAGCAGCCCATGGCCGCCATCGGTGAGTACCTGCTGGGCAGCACCCAGGACCGCTTCGATGCAGGCGTCGCCCCGGACGGCACCCCCTGGGCGCCCTTGAGGCCCTCGACCCTGGCCCGCAAGACCAAGAACCTGGACAAGGTGCTCATCGAGAACGGCTACCTCTACAACCTGGTCTACCAGGCCACCAGTCACGATCTGTCCCTGGGCACCCCCATGGTCTACGGCGCCATGATGCAGTTCGGCGGCACCAGGGCCCAGTTCCCCCACCTCTGGGGCGATATCCCGGCCCGCCCTTTCCTCGGCGTCACCCCCGAAGACGAGGCCGAGATCCTCGCCATCGTCGCCGACTTCCTCAGCGGCGCTGTAAGCGCCTAACGCCCCCTTGGGCCGTGCCGAGCTAGCCGCCAGACCCTTTTAAACGTTTTGCGGGCGATTTAAACGCCCTATACTGCGAACGATGGGCAAGGATCCGCGAGGCAAGGACATGGAAGAGCAACAAAGGCGAGGCAATGATGCTTAGTCTGGTGGTGCTGATGCTGGTCACCCTGGGGTCGGCGCAGGTTGCCCTCGACGAGCCCGCCACGGCCTCGGCCTACAGCACGGCCCCTGGCTTCCCCCTCGGTGAAGCCGCCATCCTCAAAGCCCTCCCCGACCACTTCGCCCTGCTGTCCAGCAGCACAGGGCGGCGCGTCTACGAAGGCGAACCCAACCAGCAAGCCATTGCCTTCACCGGCAGCCGGGAGCATCCCCACCGGGTGGATCTGTACCTCACCTGGCCGGACGACAACGACAGCCTCTTGATGCGCAACGTGCGGGTGATGATGGCCGCCACCCAACTGCTGGCCCCGGACCTGCCCGGCGGCCCCAACTGGGTGGCGCAACAGCTCAAGGCTTCAGACCAGGCCCAGGGTAAGCACAGTAGTAAGGACACCCCCACCCGAACGGTGGAGGTATGGACAGACGCAGAGACCGGCTTTGGCCGGATACGGATAACGGCACATGAGTGATATGGAACAACCCCAGCTCGACCAAGCAAACGACACCAACAAAGTCAAACCCATCAGCCGTTGGTACTTCATCGTGCCTGTTGTGGCTGCATTGTTATTGCTGGGGGCCTACCTGCTGAAATTTCACGGAGCCTTATCCCCCAAGCATGAAGACTTCGGCACCTTCGGGGATTACTTGGGTGGTGTGCTCAACCCCATCCTGTCATTCGTGGCCATAGTGCTGCTGGTCAATCAGCTGCGCATGCAGGCAGAAGAACTGCAACTGGCAAGGGAAGACGCCAAACTGACTCGCCAAGAAATGGCGGATGCCCGAGTTGAAGCCGCCAAGGCTGCTGTGGCGCAACAGGATATGGTCCTGGCCGCACACAGAGAACAGAAACTAAGCGAAATAGGACTGTTTTTAACAGACTTGCTAGCCAACTTGACTACTCTTGAGAGTCAATCCAGAACCCAAATAGAGACAGAATATGTAGAGCGGGCAGCCGACACGCTGGCTGAGATAGTAGAGTGGGTCTACGCGTATCAAAGTGAAGGCGGCAGCATCAGGTATTGTGCAAAAGTGATTGATAGCTCGATACGGAGCTATCACCAAATATGGAACACGTATTTAAAACATAGGACTGGCTTTGATTCCCTTCATTCCCGAATGGTTGAATGCAGAAGGTTGCCTGATCTAACCTCGGTTCAGTTGGCTAAAGCTACCGTTGAGGTGTATTCAAAGCGAGAAAATCTGCGAATGCGTCGAGAATATCAGTCAAAAGACGGGAAGATGACCACGCTTACGGATTTGATAGGAACACCAGTGGATGCATTGCTTGAGCTGGCGCTCAATAAAGGTCTGGAAAGAACGTCTGACTGTTTCAAATGGCTGGAAAAATCACTAATAAAGACGTCCGAAATTCACCCTTAAAACCCAATAACGACTCAGCCTAAACCCCACGGGCCTGCATGGCCCATTTTTCAGTAACGCGTTTCATCCCACCCCCTGACTCCCTGGGGCCACCATGGCCCCATGAAAAAACACCCCCTTGAAGCCGCCGTCGCGGCACTGAACAACCAGACCAACGCCGCCGTGGTTGGCATCGTCGCCTGTAGCCTCTCCCTGGAGCAGGCGGGCGCTGTGCAGCTGTTGCCGGACGGTCTGTTCAAGGCCAAGGACGGTCGCCCCTTTGATGTACCTGGTGGCCAGTGGCTGCTGGACGACACCGCCTGGCAGGCCATCCAGGCCGCCGCTGCCGAGCGCAGCAACGACTACCACTTCGACTACGAACACCAGACCCTGCGCACCAGCGACAACGGCCAGCCCGCCCCGGCCGCCGGTTGGGTCAAGCCGTCCGCCCTGCGCTACGTGCCGGGCCAGGGCCTCTTCGCCGATGGGGTGGAGTGGACCAAGAACGCGGCCCAGATGATCCGCGACAAAGAGTACCGCTACACCAGCGCCGTCTTCGCCTACGACAAGGCCAGCGGTCGCCCCCTGGCGCTGCTGCATATCGCCCTGACCAATGACCCGGCCCTCGACGGCATGAAGGCCATTGCCGCCCTCAAGGCCTCCTTTAACCCCACCACCCACCATGGAGATCCCGCCATGAACGAAGCCCTGCGCCTGCTGGCGGCGCTGGGCGTCAGTACCGAGGGCATAGACCCTGCTGACGCCGCCGCCTGCAAGACCGCCGTTGACCAAGGCACTGCTGCCATCACCGCACTCAAGGCCAAGGCCGACAAGACCGGCCCCCTGGAGACCGAAGTAGCGGCCCTGAAGGCCAAGACCGGCCCGGACATGAGCCAGTTTGTGCCCAAGGACGTGCACGCCGAAGCGCTGCAGCAACTGGCCGCCCTCAGTGCCCAGCATGGCACCGTGACCCTGGACGCCACCATGGAGGCCGCCACCAAGGCTGGCAAGGTCTTCGGCGAGAAGGACAAGGCCTACCTGTTGGCGCTCGGTAAGACCCAGGGCGTGGCTGCCCTCAAGGCGGTTGTCGACGAGCGCCCGGCCATCGCCGCCCTGACCACCACCCAAACCACGGCCAAGCCGCCCGAAGGCGAAGACACCGCCATCGCCGCCTTGACCGCCGAAGACAAAAAGTTCGCTGACGCCATTGGCTGCTCCTACGAGGAGTTTGCTAAGGCCAAGGCCGAGCAGAACAAGGAGTAAGCCAGCATGTTGATTACCGCCTCAGCTCTGCAGTCCCTTCGCACCACGGTGAGGATGGAGTTCGCCAAGGCCTTGGCCAACGTCGAACCTCAGTACCAACTGGTGGCCACTGTGGTGCCGTCCACCAGCAAGTCCAACACCTACGGCTGGATCGGCGCCATGCCCTCCTTCCGTGAGTGGGTGGGTGACCGCGTAGTGAACTCCGTCAAGGAGCATGGCTACAGCATCACCAACAAAACCTGGGAAAACACCATCGGCATCAATCGCGATGACGTTGAGGACGACAACATCGGCATGGTGCCCACCGTTGTTCAGTCGTTGGCCCAGGAAGGGGCCGAGTTCCCCGACGAACTGGTGTTCGGCTTGCTCCCCAACGGCTTTACCACCGCCTGCTACGACGGCCAGAACTTCTTCGACACCGACCACCCCGTCAATAGCAAGCACGATGGCACCGGCGCCGATAGCTCCGTGGCCAACATGGTGGACGAAACTGGCTCTGGCTACACCGGCGAGCCCTGGTACCTGCTGGACACCAGCCGGCCGCTCAAGCCGCTGATCTTCCAGGACCGCCGCAAGCTGGCCATCAACACCCTGTTCAACCCCACCGACCCGGCGGTCTGGACCAGCAATGAGTTCGAGTTCGGTGCAGACATGCGTTGTGAAGCGGGCTACGGCTTCTGGCAGATGGCCTTCGGTAACAAGCGTGACCTGACCGCCGCCAACCTCTGGGACTCCTGGAAGCGCATGCGCGCCTTCACCCGCGACGGCGGCAAGAAGCTGAAGATCCGGCCCAATCTGCTGGTGGTCCCCCCCAGCCTTGAAGAGGAAGCCACCAAGCTGCTGGAGCGCGACTTCATCGACGAAGGCGGTGTCACCGTCAAGAACGAGATGAAAGGCAAGGTCAAGCTGCTGGTCGTTGACGTGCTGTAACCGCCCTCATACGGGGCCTTTAAGGCCCCGTAAACACCCTGTTCAACCCCATGGAGACCCCATGTTATGTCCAAGACGATCGTTTACGCGCTGGTGGTTGCGAGCCTTGCCCATGATGGTTATCGCCGTGCTGGCCTGGCCTTTAAAAAGGGTGACAACACCTTTGATGGCGTTGCCCTGTCCGATGCCCAACTGGCGGCCCTCAAGGCGGACACCCGCCTGGCAGTCAAAAAAGCCGAGCCGCTCCGTGAAGCTGACCAGAAGGGCAGGACCCTGGAACCTCAGTTGGTGGGCAGCCTGAATGGCACCGTCGGCGGTGTAGTGACCCTGGATGGGGAGCACAAGACCCTGGCCGAGCTGACGCTGGCTGAGCTGCGGCCCTTGGCCGAAAGCCTCGACATCGAGGGCGCCAAGACCCTGAAGAAGGACGAACTGGTGGCCGCCATTGAGGCCACCCAGGTTGAAGTGCATGACGAAGGCCAGGACGCCTAAGCATGTACGCGGCCCTGGCTGACATGCAGGCCCGCTTCGGTGAGGACGAGCTGATCGTCCTCACCGACAGGGCCCAGGCCGGCGTCATCGACCAGGCCGTCTTGGATGGTGCCCTGGCAGACGCTACCGCCACCATAGACGGCTACTTGGCCGGCCGCTACCCGCTGCCGCTGGCCCAGGTGCCGCCTGTGCTGGTGCGCCTGTGCTGTGACCTGACCCGCTACTACCTGTACGACGAGCAGGCCACCGATCAGGTGACCAAACGCCATGACGCCGCCCTCAAGATGCTGGACCAGATGGCGAGCGGCGCTATCAGTCTCGGCCTGGACGCCGCCGACGCCCCCGAAGGCAGCAACCTGTCCGAGATCCAGTCCGCCGGCACCGTCTGGGCCCGCGCCAATAGCCAGGGGTTCTTGTGATAGCCGTGCCCGATCTGCTCATTGCCCGCCTCAAGGACCAGTTCAAGGACGTGGAGGGGCTGCTGGCCCTGTCTGGCTTCCAGGACCGCCAGGTGAGCAGGGAAAAGCTGTTCGTGGTGGAGCTGTCAGAGCGCCCCCATGGGGTAGTGGACGGCACCGGCCTTTATCGCCAGGACATGACCCTGACCCTGGGCGTGTTGCTGGTGCTGCCGGCAATCAACTGCAAGACACCGGATCTCACCACCCCCAGGAACCTGGTGCGCCAGTTGCTGTTCAGCTGGGCCCCGGATCCGAGCCTGACCCCCCTGGCCCTGGCCGGCGGGCAGCTGCAACCCAGCCGCGCCGGCACCGTTGCCTGGCTGGACCGTTTCACAACCGATTACACCGAGGACGCCAACTATGCGTAATACCAGAAAAAAGGTGCTGGTTTTCGCCACCGAAGTCACCTACGGCGTGGACGCCATCGCCGCCGCTGAGCCGAGCGTTGGCGTACTGGGCCGCAACGTCAAAATCACCCCCATGGCGGGGGAGAACTCCAAGCTGGACTATGACGACGGCACCCTGGGCAACGCCCCCGAGCTGGCCACTGAAGTGTTCGGCACCGTCGAGTTCGAGGTGGATTGGGCCGGCAGCGGCACCGCCGGCACGGCGCCGGCCTGGGCCCCTCTGATGAACGCCTGCCTGCGCAAAACCGTCGAGACCGCCGGCACCTCCAGCGTGCACAGCATCGACGACACCGCCACCGACTCCCTGACCTTCTACTTCTACCAGGACGGGGTGCTCCACGCCTTTGTCGGTGCCCGTGGCACCTTCAAGCTCAAGGCCGAGGCCAAGAGCTTTCCCAGCCTGATGTTCACCTTCACCGGCCTGTTCGTGGCGCCCTTGGCCGCCGCCGCCGCTGCCCAGGACTTCAGCGTCTGGAAGAAGCCCCACAAGGTGGGCGTCGAGTTCTCCTCCTGCGTGCTGGGCGGCCAGGCTGCCAAGGTCATCTCCCTGGAGTACGACCAGGCCAACCAGGTAGTGCATGCCGAGTACGTCGGCCACGAGGAAGTGGAGATCACCGACTTCCAGCCCACCGCCAAGCTGGTGCTCGAAGCCGATACCCTCGCCGGCTTCGACCCCTTCACCGCCGCCAAGGACGGCACCGAGCTGGCCATCCAGTTTACCCACGGCGTTGCCGGCAATCAGGTGCAGTGGGAGTCCAGCCGCGTACAGCTCGGCCGCCCAACCTATGGCGACAAGGACGGCACCCTGACCTACGAGATCCCGCTGATCCCGGTCAGCGACGTTGACACCTTCACCTGCCTGTAAGGAGCACCCATGTTCAAGTTCGTCAAAGACCGCATCATCAAAAACTGGCCCGCCGTGGCCCGCATCGCCTTGGATAACGGCGAGGTGGCCGAGTGCCCCTTCCAGGTAGACCTCAAGCTCTTGAGCGCCGAGCGCTATGCCGAACTGGCTCCTCAAGGGGATGCCGCCCTGCTCAAGGAAATGGTGACCGGCTGGTCCGGCATCCAGGGCGAAGAGGGCAAGGAACTGCCTGCCACCGCCGAGAATAAGGCCGCCCTGGCCAACGACAGGCCCTTTGTCCATGCCGTGCTGCGGGCCTACCAGGACGCCCTCAACGGCGAGGCCGCCGTAAAAAACTAACCGACGCGATAACGGCCGCCCTGGAGCGGGCGCCGTTGTCGCGCAAGGAGCAAAGCGAACTCGATAAGGAAGCCGCCGCCTTCGGGCTGGTCATCGAGAGGGAAGAACCCCCGGACATTGAGGTCTGGGAAGAGCACAGGGACGCGCTCACCTGGTGGATGGAGATCCGCGACCTGCTGCGTTGGACGCCGAGCCCCATAGGCAGCATCTGCGATGGCTTGGACGTGCAGGCCGTGGAAGCCGATGCCCGCATGCGCGGCCGCACCATCAACCCCGACGACTACGCCAGAGTGCGCCTGATCGCGGCGACTGTGGCAGACCACTTTAACGAGCGCCTGCAATGAACAAAGAGCTGAGCCTATCGCTGAAACTGAGTGCCGACGGCCGCCAACTGGTGGCCACGGTCGCCAATGCCGACCGGGTGGTCGAGGCCCTCGGCCAGACCAGCGACAAGACCAGCGGCCAGGCCGCCCACCTCGGACAGGGCCTGGACAAGGCCGCCGGTGGCGCCCGCCACGCCAGCCAGGACGTGGGCCGCCTGCAAAGCACAGCCGGCAGCGCCGGCAACGAGCTGGGCAAGCTGTCACGCATCGCCGCCACGGCCTGGGCGGCCATGGAAGGGGCCAGGGGCCTGGGTGACGTGGTGGACCAGTTGGCGGGGTTCCAGGACATCCGCACCCGCCTGGAACAGCTCTCAGGCAGCACTGCCGCCTATGCCGACAACGAGCAGTACCTGATCCGGCTCAGCCGGGACCACCACAAGGTGCTGAGCCCCCTGGCCGACAGCTACGCCAAGCTGTTGGTCCTCCAAGACGCCGGCCTGGTCAGCCTGGGGCAGGCGCGGGCCCTGACCGAGGGGCTGTCCAACGCCCAGTCCGCCCTCGGCGCCAATACCAACCAATTGGAGCAAGCCAACTATGGCTTGGCCCAGGCCCTGGCCAGCCCCATCGTCCACGCTGAAGAGTTCCAGCAGGTCATGGATCCGCTGCCTGGCCTTATCAACGCCATGGACAAGGCCGCCCAGCTCCCCGCCGGGGGCTTTCGCCAGTTGGTGTTGCAGCAGAAGGTCACCAGCAGTTACTTCCGCGATACGCTGATCAAGGCTCTGGCCACCTTCGACGGCGCCGCCGCCCGCACCGGCGACAACATCAACGCCCTCAAGCGCGACATCGAGAACGCCTACACCCAGGCGGCCGTCGCCTTCGAGACCCCTATCAACAGCGCCTGGACGCCGGTACTCAAGGCCACGGCAGAAGGCCTGCTGGCGGTGGCCGACAACGCCGACGAGGTGGCCAACGTCATGGAAACGGTGCTGGCCGTGGCCATGGCCAGGGGCGCAGCGGCTATCGTCAATGCAGGTGTTGAACTGGCTAAGAAAGCCGTTGCCAGCCGGGCCGCCTCCCTGGCTGCCGTCCAGGAGGCCGAGGCCGAGGTGGCCCTGGCCACCGCCTACCGCAACGGCACCCTGGCTGGCCTCAACCGCACCGCCGCCGAGGAACGGCTGGCGGCTGCCCGCGCCAACCTGGCAACGACGACGGCCCGCGCCAACATCGCCACCGCAGCCATGACCGGCGCCCGTGCCCTGGGTGCCCGCGCCCTGGCCCTGGTAGGTGGTTGGCCTGGCCTCATTCTGGGGGCAGTGGCGGCTTGGGCGACCTTCGATGCCAGCGCCGGTGACGCCGCCAGGTCGGTGAAGTCGGTGGACGAACGCGTCCAAGAACTGAAGACGTCCATGGGCAGCCTGGACGGTTTCGATGACCGGGCCGCAAAGAACCGTCCCCTGGAAACCAACCTCAAGTCCACCCTGGACAAGATCAACCAGGCGGATGCGCAGATCCGAGCCTTAGAGTCCCGCGCCACCCAAATCACCTCTACGCCGGTTAGACCTGGCAACGAAGGCGCCAGGCTCCAGCAGATACTGGACATCGGTGGGCAAATCAAGGCGCTGAAGGAGGCCCGTCAGCAGCTCATCACCGAGAAAGAGGCCATCAGCAAGGTGATGAATGAGTCCTTCAACCAAGGGCTCAAGGGCATCAACTGGCAGTCCCTATCTGACACCGGCCCCCAGTACAGCGCAGCCGCCGCAACCAAGGCCCAGGACCTCATCACCAAGCTGCAACGCCAGGTTCGTCTTTATGGTGATGTTTCCAACGTCGCCAAACTGCGCTACGAGCTGGAGAAAGGCGAGCTCCAGAACCTGGACCCGGCCCTGGCCAAGCAGCTGCTGACCCAGGCCAAGCTGCTGGACCAGAAGGACAAGGAGAAGAAGGCCACCGCCGCTGCCGCTACCGCCCAAAAGGAGTACCAGCGCAACCTGAGCAGCTTGCTCGGCACCCTGGACCCGTTCGGCCAGGCCCAGAAGAAACTGGCCGCGAACGAGGTGCTGCTGAAGAAATACTTCGAGCAGGCCAACGTGCCACTGGCCGAGCGCAAGCGGCTGCTGGATGCGCTGAAGGGCCAATACGATGCCGGCACCGGCTATGAGGCTCTGAAGCAGCAGCTGGACCCGACGTATGCCGAAAACCAGCAGCACCAGCAGAACCAGGGGACTCTCCAAAACGCGCTGGCAGCGACCCCGGACAGCGACCTGGCAAAGCGCCAGGAAATCAACGGCCTCATCGAAGCGGAGCAGCGCCGGCACACCAAGGCGCTCAATGAGATAAACCAGCAGTCAGCCAATGACTTTGACCTGCTTTGGGACCAGACCTTCGACCGCTTCGCCTCCGGCATTGGCCAGGCGGTAGGGCAGGGGATCATCTACAGCGAGAACCTGGGTGATGCGACCAAGAAGGTGATCAACCAGGTGGGTGCCCAGTTGATCTCGACTCTGGTCGAGATCGGCATCAAGAAGGTGGCCTCCATCATCATGGGGCAGACCGCCGAGAAGGCCGCCCAGGCGTCGTCCCTTGCCACAGGGACGGCTACCGCCACGACGTTGGCCACAGCCTGGGCGCCAGCCGCTTCGATGGTGTCCCTGGCAACCATGGGCAGCAACGCCGTTGGCGCTATGGCTGGCATTGCCTCCACCACCGCCATGGCAGAAGGCCTGTCCGTTGCCGGCGTCTTCCACGGCGGCGGCACCATACCCCGCGAGGGCACATACCTGCTGGACGGTGGCGAGACCCTCTACACCCGCAGCCAGCATGCCCGCCTGATGCAGGCCGTGGACAACTCCAGCCGTAACACCAGCATCGGCGGCACCTCCGTCAAGCAGGAAAACCATTTCAACTTCGACGCCGGCGGCTCGGTGCGCGACCAGGTGCAGCAGATGCTGCCCACCATCGTGGACGTCACCCAGAAGGCGGTGATCGACAGCTACCGCAGCCGTGGCGACCTCTACAGGGCCATCAACGGATGAGTGTTTTGACCTTTCCCCAGGGGATCTACCCCAGCAGCTGCGACTGGCGTTTGAAGACCCGTTCAGCGGTCTTTGAATCGCCGTTCAACGGCGGCGTCCAGACCCTGGAGATGCCGGGCGCCTATTGGGAGGCGGCCCTGACCTTCACCAACCTCAAGAAGGACAAGGCCGCCGAACTGGACGCCTTGATCCTGGCCCTGGACGGCATGGCCGGACGCCTCTTTCTCTGGGACCACGCCTTTGCCACACCCAGGGGCCCGGCCGGCGGCGTGGCGGTGGTGGACGGCGGCCCCCAGGCCGGCACCCAACTCGCCATCCGGGGCTGTACCCCGGACCAGCTGTTCCTTAAAAAAGGCGATTACTTCCAGACCGGCGCCCAACTGTGCCGCCTGACCGAGGATGCCACCGCCGACGGCGCCGGCAAGACGGTGCTCAACTTCCGTGCCGCCATCCGTGCCGCCGCCAGTGACGGCCAGGCCATCGTTACCACCCAGCCCAAGGCCCTGATGATGCTGGCCGACGACAACCAGGCGCCGCGCCGTAGTGGCCGCAGCCTGGTGCTGAGTTCTTTCACTCTGAAGTTCCGGGAGGACATCTACGGATGAACCAAGACTGGCTTACACCCGAGATGCAGCAAATGCTGCGCAGCAAGTACATTACCGCCATCCTCATGGTCCGCTTGGACTTCGCCTCCGGGGTTGTGGCCCTGCATTCCGGCACCGGCGACGTGGTCCATGAGGGCACCGTGTACCGGGGCGTCGGCGTCCTGGGCCGGGTCAGCCAGGTGCGCCAGGAAAACGCGGTGCGCCCCTACACACTGCGCCTCACCCTGTCGGGCATTCCCCAGGAACTGGCCCAGACGGCCCTGACCGAGAAGTACCAGGGCCGTGATGGCCAGCTGCTGCTGGGCGCCATGGACAGCTTCCACCAGGTCACTGCCACCCAGCTGCTGTTCAGGGGCCGCATGGACGTGATGCCGGTCAACCTCGGCAACCCCAGCACCATCGCCCTGGACATCAACAGCCGCTCCACCGACTGGAAGCGCCCCCGTAACGCCCGCTACACCGACGCCGACCAGCAGGCCCGCCATCCGGGCGACCGCTTCTTCGAGTTCGTCGGCCAGATGGCCGAAAAGGAGATCTTCTGGGGTGTGCCGGGCAAGGCCGTGGCCAGCGGTGGCGGCGGCAGCGCCCGAGGCCGGGGCCAGGCGGTGAACGAGCGATGACCTTGCATGACTTCATCCAGCAGCGCCGCCTGGCCCGTTTTGTGTGGGGCCAGGCCGATTGCTGCCTATTGGCCGCCGACTGGGTGCAAAGCCAGACCGGCACCGACTTCGCCGCCGCCTTCCGGGGCCGCTACCGCACCGCCCTGGGCGCCAAGCGGGTGCTGGCCAAGGCGGGCCTCAAAGACATCGAGGACGCCGTCACCCAAGCCCTGGGCAAGCCCGTGGGCCGCCTGCAACTGCACCGGGGCGATCTGGCCCTGATAGAGCAGTTCCGGGGGCCGGCTCTTGGCATCGCCAGTGGCGACCGCGTCTGGGTGCCGGGCGAGTATGAGCTGGTAACAGTGCCACTGGCCCAGGCCCTCAAGGGATGGAGGTTGCCATGCCGCCAGTCGTAGTCGGTGTCGCCGCCTATGTGGCCGCCGGCGCTGCCGGTTATGCCGCCGCCGCTGCCATCGCCATTGGCGTGGGCGCGGCTGCCCTGACCTATGCCGCCACGCCCAGCATGCCGGGCACCGGCTACGCCAATGACGCCTATGCCCAGCAGCAGATGATCCGCAGCCCGGCCGAGCCGCGCCGCTCCATCTACGGCCGTGCCCAGGTATCCGGGCCTCTGGTGTTCATCAGCGAGTCCGGCCAGGACCGCAAATACCTGCACCTGGTGATCCCCCTGGCGGGGCACCGCTGCGACGCCATCGAACGGGTTTACTTCGGGGATGAGGTGGCCATGGACGGCCTGGTGGTGGCCGACAAGTACGCCGGCAAGGCACGGGTCAAGGTCTACCTCGGCAATCAGGTGGCCGCCGACCCTGACCTGGTGGCCGAGTGCGCCGAGTGGACATCCGCGCACGTCGGCTATGGCGTCACCTACCTCTACGTGCGCCTGGAGCATGACACCGAGCTATTCCCCAACGGCGTGCCCAACATCAAGGCCCTGGTACGAGGCAAGCGCATCTATGACCCGCGCCTGGACGACACCGCCGGCGGTCTAGGCCCGCACCGCTGGGACGACGAGACCACCTGGCAGTGGAGCCAGAACTGGGGCCTGTGCCTGCTGGACTTCACCCGCTATGAGTCCGGGGTAGGGGCCCTGGCCGACGAGATAGACTTGGCCAGCTTCGCCACGGCCGCCAACGACTCGGACCAGCAGGTGCCCACCGAGGGCGGCAACACCGAGCCGCGCTACAGCTGCAACGGCACCTGGCCGGCGGACCAGAGCCCATCCTCCGTCTTGGAGCAGATGCTGACGGCCGGCGCCGGCACACACGTCTACGTCTACGGCCAATACCGCCTCTATGCCGGCGTCTACCAAGGGCCGCCGGCCATCACCCTGACCGAGGACGACGCCGCCGGGCAGATAGAGGTGCGACCCACCACCCCCAGGGCAGATCTGTGCAACGCCGTGCGCGGCACCTTTGTGGATCCGGCCCAGGGCTACCAGGCCACCGACTTTCCGCCTCTGGAGTCCGCCGAGTTCCAGGCCGAGGACAACGGCGAGTACATCGATCACGACCTCGACCTGCCCTTCACCCAGAGCGTCTGGGCGGCCCAGCGCATCGCCAAGCTCTACCTGCTGGAGAAGCGCTCCGGCATGCAAGTGAGCATGCCGGTGAAGATGATCGGCCTCTCGGTCAGTGTCGGCCGTGTCGTTACCCTGGACCTGCCCCGCATCAATTTGAACGGCAATTTCCGGGTGGTGGACTGGCAGTTCGAGTACGGCAAGCCGGTCTCCGTGGTGCTGCAATACCACACGGCAGAACTCTACGACCAAGCCGAAACAGGCGGCACCGCCCTGGCCCCGGCCAGCCCGGTCAACTACCCGGACCCCAGCAAGGTGCCGACCCCCAGCAACCTGGCCTTTGCGGACTACGGCCCGGACGCCAGCCTGCAAGGCATGCTGAGCTGGGACGCGCCGGGCGGCTCCAATGCCTACCGCTTCCGGGTGGAGGTCAGCTCAGGCCCGCTGCTGGCCTACCAGGCCAACCCTACCGGCACCAGCCTGCCGCTGCCGCGCCTGGATGCCGGCAACTACCTGGTGCGCGTCTGGGCCCTCAACCTCTTCGGCAACAAGTCCAACCTGCCGGCCGAGCTGGCCCTGGCCGTGGACACGGCGCCGCCGGTCACCGCCATCGACGTCACCGCGTCCTTGTTCGAGCTGGCCATCTACCCGCGCACCAGCGTCGCCACCGCCACCAGCACCCAGTTCGAGGTGCTGGGCGGTGACACCAACGACCGCCAGGCTGCCGAGAACCTGGGCACGGGCAAGAACCTGGTCTGGACCAAACGCCGGGCCGGGGCCACCTACTACCTCTGGGCCAGGACCGTCAACGATTACGGCCTGTCGGCCTGGTTCGGCCCTGTGCAGGTGGCCACCAGCACAGACTCCGCCGCCCTGGTCGAAGCCCTCCAGGGCCAGCTGGGCAGCGATGCCCTGGACGCCAACACCAAAGCCACCCTGGACCGCATCAAGCAGGCCGCGACCGCCGAGGAAGTGGGCCGGCTGCGCAACGCCGTGGATGACGCCCGTGAGCAGCTGTTGCTGGCCCACGGCGGCATCGCCGCCCAGGAGCAGTTGTCCGTGGAGCTAATGGCCAAGTCGGCCAAAGCCGAGTCCAGCCTGGTGGAGATGAAACAGGTTGCGGACGACCAGGCCCAGGCCGTGCTGGAGCTGCAAACCAAACAGGACTCCACCGAAACCCGGGTGACCGAGCTGGTGAGAACGGACCTCACCAGCGCTGAGCGGGCCGCCTTGCTCCAGGTACAGCAGGACGACGCCCTGGCAGAGGTGCTGCTGGCGGAAGCGGCCAGCGCCGACACCGTGCGCCGTATGGCGAGCCTGCGGGTACGTGTGGGAAAGGCCGAATCCAGCCTGACCCAGGTCCAGGAAGTCACCGCCGAACAAGCCCAGGATCTGCTCAACCTCCAGAGCCAGCAGGGCGACAACGCCACGGCCATCACCCAGCTCAACCAGACCCAGGCCAACCAGGCCCAGAGCCTGACCCAGATCACCGCTACGGTGAACGGCCAGCAGGTCAACATCGACAGCCTGCTGGGCGTCTTCGAAGACGTGGACGGCAACCTTGTGGCGCGGGGCGGTTGGGTCAGCGACAGCGACGGCCTGCTGAACGGCGTGCTGGGCTACAACAACGGCCAAATCAGCCAGCTCGACATCCTGGCCAACGTCTTCCGCCTGGTAGTCAAGCGCAGCAACGGCACCATCTTCGAGGGCCTCAAGGTCAACCTGACAGACCCGGCCAACCCAGTGATGGAGTTCGCCGGCAAGATAACGGCCGGCTCCAGCATCGAGTCCCCTGTGGTTACCGGCGGCACCCTCAGCGGCACGTTGCTCAAGGGCGGCCGCCTGGAGCTGGTGGGCTCCGCCTATATGGAAGTGCTCTCCGGCACGCCTTTCGGCCCGGACAACCTGCTGCACTGGTACGGCCCCCGCAGCGGCAACGTGGACGCGGGCGGCAACCCGGTGCTGACCAGCCTCACCAAGGCCAAGGCCGTCAGCTGCCGCGACAACGCCGGCTCTGAGAAAATTGGTGGGACTCTGGACGTCAACCAAATCACAGGCAACGTCACCAATATCCAGCGCGTCAACGCCCCCAGCGGTGGCTACTGGTACAAGGAAACCATCACCAACTCCAACGCCGTGCCGTACCGCAAGGTGCTGACGTTGACCCTGCCTGCCGTGGGCCATAACCGCTACGTCAGCCTGATGAACCTGATGTTGGGCATCAACAACAGCAACACCGTGCTGGGCACCAGCTTCGGCGGCTGGGTACAGGCCCGCCTGGCCGACGGCACCGTCTTGCAGACTTGGGGTATCGCCTTGGACGGCTCCTCAGGTGGCGGTGACTACCAGCAGGCAGGCAGCCTGGTCACCCTCGGCACCGGAACTATGGTGCGGCAGTTGCGCGACCTCTACCTGCCAAAGAACCAGAGCCAGATCCAATTCTGGATCACCATCGACACCCCGGCCGGCAGCGGCGTCACCAGTTACGACATCGTCGCCAGCTGTGGGGCACCCGGCTTCACATCTGCTCGCGTCTACGGCCAATACGTGGACGTGACCTCCATCCTGGCCGGCTCAGAGTCCGGCGTCACCCTGGCCTGACCGCCTTAAACGAGGACCATCCATGTCAATCTGGACCAAAGCCGCCCAAGCCTCCGTCGCCGCCGCCGGCACTATCGTCACCGTCAATTCCGGCGAGAGCCTGGCCGCCGTCATGCCCGGCGATGCCGCCATCATCAACAACCAGCCCGCCGTGGAGGTGCTCGCCACCCAGCAAGAAGCGGGCACCGGCAAGTGGCAACTGGTGCTGGCCGACCCCTGGCCAGGCGCCGCCGTCACCAACCAGGCCCTGCGCGTCCAGCCCAACGGCTCCCGTTTCAGCGCCGCTATCGACGCCCTCAAGGCCGTCAACACCTACGCCGCCAACACCCATGCGGCTATGAATGACTGGCTTACCAGCACCGCCCCCACCATCGACATCGAGCTGGCAGACGGTACTACCACCACCATCCCCACGCTGCACTACTACACCAGCAGCTGGGGGACGGCTGCGCAGCGGGATGTGGGCACTGCTGCCGGCAACCTCATGGAGGTGGGGTCCTTTGGGCTGGGTGAAAATGGTGCCACCGGTGGATTTAAGAACTACTTGTTACCGACGTTCAGCATGGGTGCGGGTGGCGTAAACGATGAGTATCTTGTCCTCATGCCATACCAAACCGTCGAGGCCAATTTCGTGCTGGGTCAGCTGCTCTTTTGCAGGGGTGGGGTTGGGGCGTACAACACGCTGGACTGCATCACGATAACCGCACAGTCGGCCTATGGGGTCAGCCTGTTGCAGGCCTTCAGGCAATTTAGCACCGCTGCCAGATGGCAGGGCGTGTCATTGATAACCGTCAGTGGGACGCAATATGTGGCACTGAAAGCGGCTTCAATTGGTGGCGGCCAGACATCTTTCTGCGTATTCAGGGGGATAGCTGCTGGGGACGGAAACCTCTTCACCGTGGTTAGGGCCTCTGACGCCAACGTGCAGGTCATAAACGACTCCTATCAAAGCATCAGTTACGGCCGCACTACCGAAAACACCACAGTGGACGGTAACGGCTTTGTTAAGGCGGCGTCCCCCATCATTCGGCTTTATGCCGACCGCATTGAGAGCAACGACGAGGCCAAGGCCATGGGGCCGGCACTGAAGGTCAACGGCCCTGGCAACTACAGCATCATCGGCACCTTGGGGTTTGCCAAGGAGAGCTGGTATATCGGGACACCGACAGACGCGAACGGCAACAGGAAGGTGGTTGTGGCCTACCAGGAAGAGGCCCAGCCGGACGGCACTGTCACCATCCACATCCAGACCTTCGAGCCCGACTACAGCACCGGCCCCGCCACCGCCGGCGCCCCCGCCGACATCCCCGCCGGCCGCTGGATAGACATCCGCCTCCAGGCACCAGAGCCTGCACTAATTGAAGAGCAGCCTGCCAACTAGGCAAGCGTGGTCGCGTTGCTTGCCAGTGATTGCTACAGTCATCTGGATTCAATCACATGGAGATAGGTGGATATGGGCGTTTCACTAGAACAACAAATCTATAGCCTTGGGATCGGCATTGGCCGGGCAGGAAGGTTGAGGAAGTTATTCGCAGAGAGCTTGGAAGAATCGGCAACCTACTTCCAACGCGAACTCCCTGCGATGGATTTTTCCTTTGGAACTGATGGAGATGATCGTTGGGTGATGCGTCTCTGGGGAAGGGAGGTTGTCTGGCATTCCGTCATGCGAGGAATGCCTGATGAATCGGGGGAGACCAGAGGTTCTGTGTGGTTCGAGTTCATCGCCACAGTTTCGCAACCCTGGGAGCCTGATGTTGCTAATAAGAAGCAGTTGGCAACGGTGAGACTCCAGGCGGATGGCATTGCCAAACTGGTAGCCCGTGGAGCAGAAGGCGAATACACCTTTGAAGCATCACGCGATACAAGGGAATTCGCTGCAAGGCTTGGCCTCGCCTTACTCAAAAGCGATTTGTAACCTCGCGAATACTGACGAAGGGGGCTAGCCCCCTTCTGATTGACCCATGAATACCGATTTCTTCTCCCCCAACGGCTCTGCGGTATCCATGCTGGTGGTGCCGACCATCAGCACCTACCCGCAAAACGCCTACTGCCTTTCCCACGGCGTCAGGTTCACCCCTGAGGATCTCGGCTGCTACCTGATCGGCTGGTTGGAAGCCGGCCGTCCCGTTCTGCTCACCCCCATGGGCACGGGAGCGTCCCGAATTGAGGGAGACGAGGTCCTGTTCATCAGGGATGCCGTATGGCTCACAGCAAGTCTCGATGAGGCCAGGAGTCGGGCAAAGGAGCTTGGGCTAGGGGGTAGGGCCAGGTGCTGGCGTTTGTCCCTCCAGAACCGTCTCCTGCACGTTGAGATGGTCACCAAAGCCCAAGAGCCCGGCACCGAGTAAGCGCCGTTCAAAAGCCGTTCTCAAATTCTGATGACCGATGTGGATAGATGGTGGTGGCATTTTTTGACCACCAGGCCTTCAAGGCGCGTCCGCAAGGTCTGATAAACCCGCGCCGCTGTGTTGAGAAAGAGTTACAAACCTCGCGGCACCATTATTCAAAGTGCGCGGCGGGCTACATCTGGGGCTGAAGGTATCAGCTGGTGAACTTTTTTCGGTTTGGCGACAGCCGGGGAGGCCCGAGATCCGGCCAGTGCTTGTGGCATAAGGGCTGGCTTCAGTTATCCACTTTTTCTGTGGATAAGTCTGTGGGGAAAGGCGCAAGGCCCATGTTTGACGCGGCCTCCCTTGGTTTTTGCGAAAAAAAACCGCATGCCGTGCTTCTTAGTAAAGTTCTTTTTAATCAAATGGTTGCGAAGTAAGAAAATTTCTTACGTCTGCGGATTATTGGGATTGTGACGCAACTGTAACGGAGGTGAGACAGTGTGAATTGTCGCGGGGAAAATACGGCTTGGAAGGCCGGGGGCGCGTAATCTACCGCCTGGTTAATGGCTTGGCAAGGGGAAAGGTACAAAAGCAGGGGAAACCTTGGTTGTTTTCCTTTAAGGGGCGTAAACTGCCGGCTTTCATCTTTTTTCCCGGCCCGGTATTGCCATGGCGCGCACTCCTCACAACCTGCTCGAAGGCGACATCCAGGTCACCCTGAAGCAGATGACCATTTCCCTGCTCTGGGGTATGGCGACCATGATGACCTTCAACCTGGTGGACACCCTCTTCGTCAGTCGCCTGGGCACCCATCCGTTGGCCGCCATCAGCTTCACCTTCCCGGTCAGTTTTACCCTGATCAGCCTCACCATAGGCCTCGGCATCGGCACCTCCGCCGTCATAGGCCATGCCCTGGGATGCCGGCAGGAAGGGCAGGCCAAGGAGCAGGGCAACGCCGCCCTCTGGCTGGGGGTGTTGCTGGTGGCGCTGCTGGCGCTGCTGGGCTGGCTCTTCCATGATCCCTTGTTCGAGGCCATGGGTGCCAGCAAGGAACAGCTGCTGCTGATCCAGCAATACATGGGGGTCTGGTTCCTGGGCAGCCCGCTGCTGGCGGTGCCGATGATCGCCAACGCCGTGATGCGGGCCAACGGCGACACCCATACCCCCAGCCGCTTCATGATGTTGGGGGGCCTTATCAACGCCGTCATGGATCCCATGCTGATCTTCGGCTGGGGGCCTTTTCCGCGGATGGAACTGCAAGGGGCGGCCCTGGCGACGGTGCTGGCCTGGCTGGGGGGCGCCGTGGGCGTGCTCTTCCTCCTCTATAAGCGTCAGCTGGCCCGCTTCAGCCTGCCCGGCAAGGCCATGCTGGCCCATTGGCAGTCGCTGCTGCGCATAGGGCTGCCGGCGGCCGGCGCCAACATGATGACGCCGCTGGCCATGGCGCTGCTGACGGCCATGGTGGCCAGCTACGGCCCCACTGCGGTGGCCGCCTTCGGGGTGGGCACCCGCCTCGAGTCCATGGCCACCTTGGTGGTGCTGGCCCTGTCCATGACGCTGCCGCCCTTCGTCAGCCAGAACCTGGGGGCCGGCAACCTGGACAGGGTGCAGCAGGCCTACCGCGCCGTGGTACGCTTCGTGATGGGCTGGCAGGGGGCGCTCTACCTGCTGCTGCTGGCCCTGGCCTTCCCCATCAGCTGGGTGTTCGGCAAGGATCCCAAGGTGGCGGAGCTTATTCGCCTCTTCATCTTCATAGTGCCGTTGGGCTACGGCCTGCAGGGAGTGGTGATCCTCACCAATTCCTCCTTCAACGCCGTGCATAAGCCGGCCAAGGCGCTGCTGCTTTCCAGTTTGCGTTTCTTCGTGGCGGCCGTGCCCCTGGCCTTTGTCGGCGGTAAGATAGCGGGGCTGCCCGGCTTCTTCGCCGGACTTGTAGTGGCCAACCTGATGACGGCCTCCATCGCCTACCGTTGGTTTACCCGGGAGACGGCATGAGCAAAGATTTCATCCTGCATTCGGCCTACCAGCCCGCCGGTGACCAGCCCACCGCCATAGCCCAACTGGTGGAGGGCCTGGAGGCGGGCCTGGCCCACCAGACCTTGCTGGGGGTGACGGGCTCCGGCAAGACTTTCACCATGGCCAACGTCATCAAGACCCTGGGCCGGCCCACCATCCTCATGGCCCCCAACAAGACCTTGGCGGCCCAGCTCTACGGTGAGATGAAGGAGTTCTTCCCGGAAAACGCCGTCGAGTACTTCGTCTCCTACTACGACTATTACCAGCCCGAAGCCTATGTGCCATCCTCCGATACCTTCATCGAGAAGGACGCCTCCATCAACGACCACATAGAGCAGATGCGGCTCTCGGCCACCAAGGCGCTGATGGAGCGCCGCGACGTGGTGATAGTGGCCTCGGTGTCGGCCATCTACGGCCTGGGTGACCCCCAGAGCTACCTGTCGATGATGCTGCACATCCGCCAGGGCGACATCATCGACCAGCGCGCCATGCTGCGCCGCCTGGCAGAATTGCAATATACGAGGAACGAGGTGGCCTTCAGCCGCGGCACCTACCGAGTGCGGGGCGAAGTCATCGACATCCACCCGGCCGAAAGCGATACGGAAGCGGTGCGCATCGAGCTGTTCGACAACGAGGTGGAGCGCATCTCCACCTTCGACCCCCTCACCGGCCAGGTGCTGCGCACTGGCCTTGGCCGCATCACCATCTACCCCAAGACCCACTATGTGACGCCGCGGGAGAAGGTGCTGGAGGCGGTGGAGAACATCAAGGTGGAGCTGAAGAGCCGCCTGGAGGAGCTGCGCGGTGCCAACAAGCTGGTGGAAGAGCAGCGCCTGGCCCAGCGCACCCAGTTCGACATCGAGATGATGGTGGAACTGGGCTACTGCTCCGGCATCGAGAACTATTCCCGCTATCTCTCGGGCCGCGGCCCGGGCGAGCCGCCACCGACCTTGATTGACTACCTGCCGCCGGACGGCCTGATGATCATCGACGAGTCCCACGTGACGGTGTCGCAGATAGGGGCCATGTACAAGGGCGACAGATCCCGCAAGGAAACCCTGGTGGAATACGGCTTTCGCCTGCCCTCGGCGCTGGACAACAGGCCGCTCAAGTTCGAGGAATTCGAGGCCATATCGCCCCAGACCATCTATGTCTCCGCCACCCCAGGCAAGTACGAGCTGGAGCGCTCAGGCGGCGAGGTGGCCGAGCAGGTGGTGCGTCCCACAGGGCTCTTGGATCCTGTGGTTGAAGTGCGGCCAGTGGGCACCCAGGTGGACGATGTCTTGTCGGAGATAGGCAAGCGGGTCGAGGCCGGGGAGCGGGTGCTGATCACGACCTTGACCAAGAAGATGGCCGAGGATCTCACCGAGTACCTGGACGAGCACGGGGTCAAGGTGCGCTACCTGCACTCGGACGTGGATACGGTGGAGCGGGTGGAGATCATCCGCGACCTGCGCCTCGGCGTCTTCGACGTGCTGGTGGGCATCAACCTGTTGCGCGAAGGCCTGGACATGCCGGAGGTGTCCCTGGTGGCCATCTTCGATGCCGACAAGGAAGGCTTCCTGCGCTCCGACCGTTCGCTTATCCAGACCATAGGGCGGGCGGCCCGTAACCTCAACGGCAAGGCCATCCTCTACGCCGACAAGATAACAGGCTCCATGCAGCGCGCCATGGACGAGACGGCCCGGCGCCGCGCCAAGCAGGAGGCCTTCAACGCCGAGCACGGCATCATCCCCAGGGCGCTCAACAAGAAGATCGCCGACATATTGCAGCTGGGGGACAAGGCCGGGAGAGAGGACGGCAAGGCCAAGGGCCGCAAAGGGCGCAAGGAGGAACATATCCACCTGGACGCCAAGTCCCTGGCGGCCGAGATGGCAATGCTTGAGAAACAGATGTACCAGCACGCCCAGAACCTGGAGTTCGAGGAAGCGGCCGCCGTGCGCGACCGCATCGCCACCATGAACGAACAACTGAAGGCCCTCTGAGGGCCTTCTTCACAAGGTGCTGCTGTAGTAATAGGCAGCCAGGGCCAGCAGGATAAGGACGATGAGCACCGCCGCCTGCCTGAGTTTGCGCATCCTTTCCTCCACGCTGAGCGCTTGAGCGCCTACGTCTTATTCTATGTCATATTTTTCAAGGCGATAGAGTAGGGCTTTGTAGCCAAGCCCCAGGTAGCGAGCCGTCTGGCGGCGGTTGCCACCGTTGAGGGCCAGGGCCTTTTCCAGGCAGTGGCGCTCGAAGGCCTCCCAGTCGAGGCCGCCAGGGGGCAGGCTGAAGGCAAAATCGCCGTTGCCCCCGGCCAGGGGCGCCATGGGGCTGTCTTCCCCCAGCAGCACCAGCCGCTCCATGCGGTTGGCCAGCTCCCGCACGTTGCCGGGCCAGTGGTGGCTTTGCAGTTTGGCCAGCAGGGGGTGGGTCAAGGGCGGCTCGGCCTGGCCGTGGCGGCGGGCGTAGAGCCCCAGGAAATGGCGGCTAAGGGCCGGGATATCGTCCTTGCGTTCGCGCAGGGGCGGCAGCAGCACAGGCACCACGTTGAGGCGGTAGTAGAGATCCTCGCGAAAGCGCCCGGCCTGCACCTCTGCCTTCAGATCCTTGTTGGTGGCGGCGATGATGCGCACATCGAGCTGCCGCTCATGATGCTCGCCGAGGCGGGTCACCTTGCCTTCCTGCAAGACCCGCAGCAGCTTGCTCTGCAGCAGCAGCGGCAATTCCCCTATTTCGTCGAGGAAGAGGGTGCCGCCGTTGGCGGCCTCGAACTTGCCGGCCCTGGCCTGGGCGGCGCCGGTGAAGGCACCCTTGTCGGTGCCGAACAGCTCGCTCTCGGCCAGCTGCTCGGGAATGGCGCCGCAGTTGACGGCCACGAAAGCCTTGTCGCAGCGCTTTGAGAGCCGGTGCAGGGCCCTGGCCGCCAGCTCCTTGCCGGTGCCCGATTCCCCTTCGATGAGCACTGTAGCGTCGGTGTCGCCGACCTTGGCCAGGCGCGCCTGCACCCGCTGCATGGCCGGCGAGCCGCCGATGATGTCGGTGAGCCTGTTCTGGTCGGTCAGGGCCTGGCTGAGCTTGCGGTTGTCGTGCTTGAGGCGCTGGGCGCGGCTGACCTTCTCCAGGGTCAGGGCCAGCTCCTGGCGGGAAAAGGGCTTGGACAGGTAATCGTCGGCGCCTTGGCGCATGGCCTCCACGGCGTGGCTGATGGTGCCGTAGGCGGTCATCATCACGAAGGCGGGGGCGTTTGGCAGCCGCTGGATCTTGCGCAGCAGCATCAGGCCGTCGCCGTCCCCCAGCTTCCAGTCGGACAGCACCAGATCCACCTTGGGCAGCCAGGGCTCGGCTTCCGCCACGGAGCCGGCCGCCGTCAGCTCAAAATCGGTGAGCAGCTCGCTCAGCAGCTGGCGCTGATCGGCGTCGTCTTCAACCAGCAAGAGGCGCATTTTGGCTCTCCTTGGGCAGGATCAGGGTGGCGACGGCGCCGCCTTCCGGGGCGTTATCCAGGTGCAGGCTGCCGCCGTAGCGCAGCCTGATCAGCCGCTCGGCGATATAGAGCCCCATGCCGGCGCCGTCCGCCTTCTGGGTGGCATGGGGGGTGAAGAGCCGCTGCTTGACGGCATCACTGAGGCCCGGGCCCTGGTCATGCACCTGGATGACGGTGGCCTGGTCGTCCTGGCTCACCTGGATGCTGGCCGCTTTGCCGGGGGCCGCTTCCAGGGCGTTGCTCATCAGCGAGTGCAGTATGGCCCTCAGTTCGCTCTCGTCCCCCTGTATGGTGCAGTGCTGGGGCAGGCTCAGTTGCCACTGGCCCCCCAGGGTCAGGCGCAGGTCGGCCAGCAGCTCCGACAGCACCAAATTCTGGTGGCGGTTGACGCCGTTGGCCGACAACGTCAGCAGGGCCTTGATGTTGCCGTCCATCTGTTTGAGCTTCTTGCGGATGGCGGCCTTGCGGCTTTCGTCCAGCTCCCCCTCGAGGCTGAGGCCTATGGTGTGGATGGGGTTGCGCAGGCTGTGGGCCAGGGCGCGGGCCACCTCACCCAGCTCGGCCAGTTGGGCCTGGGCCTGCATCCGCTCTTCCTCCTCGCGCAGCCGGGCCAGGTCGATACTCATGCGGTTGAAGCCTTCCATGGCGGCCCTGACTTCCTTCATGCCGGTGGGCTTGAGCTGGACTCCGGCTTCGCCTTTGGCCAGCCGGGACAGGCCGGCGGCCAGCTGTTCCAAGGGCTTGGAGAAGGCATGGGCCAGCAGGTAGATGCCAATGAGGGCCACCAGGAAGCTCAGGCTCAGGCCCAGCCAGAGTTTTTTATTGGCGCTGCGCACCACTTGTACCGCTGGTGGCGCCTCCCCCGGCCCCAGGCGTTGGGTGAAGTGCCTGTTGTTTTCCTGGACCTGGCGCAGGGCCTGATCGGCGGCGCGGCGGGCCTTGATGATCTCGATCCGGACCTGCTGGCGGCTGCGTTCCAGTTCGCGCTTTTTGATTTCAGCGGCCTGCTGATGAAGCCGAGCCGCTTCTTGGGGATCCAGCCGTTCCAAGTCGGCCGGGATCTCGATATCCGGCAGTGGTGGTTCCGGCACTTGGAAGTTGTCCAGCACCTTGTCCAGCACCTGGCTGCTGACGTTGGCCACCTCGAAGTTGATGTCGTCCTTGAGGCTGTGCAGCAGCCAGGTTTGGGCGGCCCCCAGCAACAGGAACAGGGCCCCGAAGAGCAGAAAGAGACTGTATCTGACGCGCATCCGTCCTCCTTTTGCCAAAAGGCTAACAGAGGCCAGGACCTTTACCCAGGGGAGCCGCCGCTGGCCGTGGCAGCCATTTGCTGTCCTTATTTGCGACCCTGTTCCCCATATGGGGATATTTCGGCGCCGTGATTTTTGTTAAACATATTTAATTTCAAATGGTTATCTATTGGCATGGCTTTCTCATAGGGCTTTTCAACCAACCAAGGAGAGAAGACCATGAAAGTACTGCCTTTGATTGCCCTGCTGGCTCCCTTGAGCCTGCAGGTGGCCTGCTCAGCCCAGGCCGCCCTGGCCGAAACGCCGGCCTCTGCCCAGGCCACGGTACCGCCCCCTGCCGCCGGGCGGACTCCGCCCGAGGAGGGGATGAGGCAGCCCCCTGCCGAACCTGCGCCGGCCCCGCCTGCCGTCAAGGAGGAGCGACGCATCGTCATCGAGGATGACCAGCGGCATATCCGCGTCAGCGGCCGGGACAAGGCGGAGTTGCATCGGGCCCTGGTCAAGGAGCTGGGCAGCGAAGAAGAGGCCCGCAGGGTCGAGGCCGATATCGACAAGGCCATGGCCCAGGCCGAGAAGGAAAGGGCCAAGGCCCTCAAAGCTGCCAGGGTAGAGCGTGTCAAGGCCCAGAAGATGGCCAGGGAAGCCATGAAGCGGGCCCAGGCGGAATTGCAGCGGGTGCAGGTGGAGTTGGAGGCCAACAACGAGCAGCTGCGGGTACCGCCGGCGCCCCATTTTCGTGAGCATGAGGACGGCCAGGATCTGGAGGTGATCCTCGACTTCATCGAAGACGCCGACCTGAGCGCCGACGACAAGGCCGCCATCGACAAGGCCCTCAAGGCCAAGAAGCCGGTGGCCAAGGGCCAGCCGCCCAAGCCCTGATCACCCCTGGCGCTGCCCCTTCTTGAGGTGGCGCCAGAGCCCCTCGACGCTGGGTTTGTGCACCAGGCTGCAGCGGTAGAGGCGGATCTCGAGCCCGGTCTGGTAGCGCTCAGGGCCCAGCTCTACCAGCCGGCCCTCGGCCAGTTCCTGCTCTATGCAGAGCCTCGGCAGCCAGGCCACCCCCAGCCCCTTCAACGCCATGCCCTTGAGGCCGTCGGCCATGGCCGTTTCAAAGACGGTGCGCAGCCGCAGCCTGAGCTCATCGTTGGCCAGCATCAGCCGCACAGTGCGGCCGAGGAAGGCCCCCTGGCTGTAGGCCAGCAGCGGCACCGACTCGTCTCTTTCCAGGTCGAAGCGGGGCCTGCCCTCGGTGTCCGGGGTGCAGACCGGTACCATCTGGGTCTGGGACAGGGCGAGGGAAGGGAAGGTGGTGGCGTCCAGCTGCAGGGCCGAGAGGGGATCGTAATAGACCAGCATCAGGTCGCAGTGACCCTCGCGCAGCTCATGGACGGCGTCTTCCACGTTCATGGCCGCCAGCCGCATGGACTGCGCCCGCCAGGGTTCACCTAACTCGGCCACCCAGCCGGGGAAATAGCTGTTGGCCAGGGAGTGGGCAGCGGCGATATCCAGCACCTGGGCCTTGGCCGGTTGCAGGCCGCGAAGCCTGGCCGCTGCCTCGTGGAGCTGGTCCACCACGGCCCTGGCCGTGATCAGGAACAGCTGGCCTTCTGCCGTGAGGTCGATGGGGACGGCGCTGCGGTCCACCAGGGTCACCCCCAAGGCCTGCTCCAGGGCGCGGATACGGCGGCTGAAGGCGGGCTGGGTTACGTGGCGGCGGCCGGCGGCCTGGGAAAAGCTGCGGCAACTGGCCAGGGCCATGAAGTCTTCCAGCCATTTGCTGTCGATGTCCAAGAGGGGCTCCTGTGCGGACTATGCCGAAACGGCATAGCTCAGGAGACAATAGCATTGGTAAAGGCGGGGGCCAAGGCGGCAGCATAGGCGCCAATTTCCACTACCAGAGCCCTACCGTGACCGCCTTTCCCCCTCCCGCCAGTGACCAAAGCCTGTTCCGCCAAGAAAAAGATCTGCTGGGCATCCTCGATGTGCCCATGGCTGCCTATTACGGCGTCCAGACCCAGCGGGCCCTGGACAACTTCCAGCTAACCGGCGTGCCGCTCAGCCACTTTCCCAAGCTGATCATGGGCCTGGCCATGGTCAAGAAGGCGGCGGCCCTGGCCAACGCCGAACTGGGCCAACTGCCGGAGTTCAAGAAGGACGCCATAGTGCTGGCCTGTGACCGCATCATAGGCGGCGAATTCCACGACCATTTCGTGGTGGACATGATCCAGGGCGGCGCCGGCACCTCCACCAACATGAACGCCAACGAGGTGATCGCCAACATCGCCTTGGAACAGCTGGGTCATGCCAAAGGCGCATACAAGGAGCTGCACCCCAACAACGACGTCAATCTGTCCCAGTCCACCAACGACGCCTATCCCACCGCCATCCGTGTCGGCCTGCAACTGAGCCATGCCGAACTGGTGGACAGCCTGGCGGCCCTGCGCGACGCCTTCGCCGCCAAGGCAGGGGAGTTCAAGGACGTCATCAAGATGGGCCGCACCCAGCTCCAAGACGCCGTGCCCATGACCCTGGGCCAGGAGTTCGGCGCCTTCGCCACCACCTTGGGGGAGGACATAGAACGCATCGAAGGGCTCTATGACCTGCTGCGGGAAGTGAACCTGGGCGGCACCGCCATCGGCACCGGCATCAACGCCGATCCCCGCTACGGCGCCCTGGCGACCCGCCATCTGTCCGCGATCTGCGGCCAGCCGTTGCGCCTCGCCAAAGACCTCATCGAGGCCACCTCCGACATGGGCGCCTTCGTGCTCTTCAGCGGCATGACCAAGCGCCTGGCGGTCAAGCTCTCCAAGATCTGCAACGACCTGCGCCTCCTGTCCTCGGGCCCCCGCACCGGCTTCGGTGAGATCAACCTGCCGGCCCAGCAGCCCGGCTCCAGCATCATGCCCGGCAAGGTCAACCCGGTGATCCCCGAGGCGGTGAATCAGGTGGCCTACCAGATCATCGGCAACGATCTCGCCATCACCATGGCCGCCGAGGCCGGCCAGCTGCAGCTCAACGTCATGGAGCCGCTGATCGCCTACAAGATTTTGGAATCCATGCGCCTCTTGCGCCGGGCCATGGACATGCTGCGCGAGCGCTGCGTGACCGGCATCACCGCCAACAAGGAACACTGTGAGGCCCTGGTCAACCATTCCATCGGCCTCATCACGGCCCTCAACCCCTATATCGGCTACGACAACGCCACCCGCATCGCCAAGGCCGCCCTGGTGACGGGCCGCGGCGTGCTGGAGCTGGTACGCGAAGAAGGGCTGGTGGAAGAGGCGCTGCTGGCCCAGATCTTAAAGCCCGCCAACATGGTCAATCCCAGGCCTCTGAGCTGAAAAAAAGGCCCCGAAAGGGGCCTTTTTTATGGGGAACAATATTGCTCAGTGGGCGAAGATGCCGTCCAGCACCTTGGCCAGGCGCTTGGAGCCCAGCGCCATGCGCTGTTCCAGCACGGGGCCGAAATGGTCCACGTAGTCCTGGCCCATGACCTTCTGGCCCTGGTAGTAGCGGTAGATGGCCTTGGTTTCCTGCATGGACTCGTTACCCCAGTCCAGGGGCTGGCCTGTGGCGGTCATGCCTTGGGCCATGGCCGCCAGCTTGTGGCCGAAATTCAGCCAGTCGTCACCGCCCATGTGGCTCAGCATGCCGTAGTCCCAGATCCCGTGCAGGTTCTTGTCTTCGCCGAAGAACTTGCCCATGGCCTTGTTGCCGCCCCAGTCGTCGGCGTAGCTGACGTGCAGCGGCTGGTGGATATCGCCGATGAAGTGGGACAGGAAGAAGAGCGCCTGCCAGTCGTTGTGATCCTCGGTCAGCACATCCTCATAGTGGCGGATGCCGAACAGCACACAACTGTTGTTGTGGCAGTCGGCCTGGGTCAGCACCTTGGCGCTGCGGGGGATGTTGACGTAGTGCAACGGCTTGGACCAGTCCCAGCGCTTGTCGCCCTTGATGTCGTCGGCCCAGGTGCAGCTCTCGGCGTAGGAGCCGTACTGGCCTTGGGCCTTGACCAGTTGGTCGAGGGCGGCGCGGGTCTGGGGCTCAACCTGGTCATAGGCGGCCTGGCAGAAGGCCTTGTGGCCGTTGTAACCAAAACCCCAACTTGGGGCCGTCATTGCCAGGGCCAGCAGCCAAAAAAAGTGTCGCATTATTGTTATCTCCTGTTGTGAAGCCTGGGCATTGTACCGGCCTTTTGTGGCGGCGCCATTATTGTCTGCTGGGCAAAAAAAAAGGCTTTCCTGGTCTAGGCTTAGCGGTAATTCCAGGCCAACAGTGGCCCTTTGAGGACGACCCATGTTAAATCACGGCCCTTACCGGACACTCGGCGCCAGCCTCTGCTGCCTGCTGATCTTTGCCACGGCCTTCCCCGGCTCAGACCCAGCCTGGCGTTACCTGCCCCTTGGCATGGCCCATATACTCCTTGGCCCCGACCACCTGCTGTTCCTGCTGGCCCTGGCGCTGCTGGTGCCTGAGCGGCGCCGGCTACTGCTGGCCGTGACCGCCTTTGCCCTGGCCCACAGCCTCACCCTGGCCCTGACGGCCCTTGGCGTTGTCCCGATCCCAGAGCCGCCGGTGGAGGCCGGCATTGCCCTCAGCATCGTCATCCTGGCCTTGGAGCTGCGCCGCAGCCAGCAGGGGCACCTTGGCCTGGTGGTCTCTTCCCCCTGGCTGGCGGCCTTCGCCTTTGGCCTCGTCCACGGCCTTGGCTTCGGGGCCGCCCTTGGGGACTTGGGCCTGCCGCACGGCGCCGAGGGCCGGGCCCTGGTCGCCTTCAACCTGGGGGTGGAAGGGGGGCAACTGGCCTTTGTGCTGGCGGTGCTGGGCGCTTGGCAGCCGCTGCGCAAGGCGAGGCTGCCCCGGTGGACGGCGGCGCTACCGGCCTACGGCATGGGGGCCCTGGGCCTCTACTGGCTGGGGCAGCGGCTGCTGGTCATGGTGGCCTAGTCATTCGCCGAGAGGGGAGATCCGAAAGGCCTTGATGTCGTCCCGCTGGCGCAGGCTCTCGGCAAGGGCGGCGCCGCGGCCCGACTTGTCGGTGCGGATCAGCATCCGGTACTCGAAGTCCAGGCCAGTGGTGGAGGTCCTGTGCTCTGTGCTCAATACGGTGAAGCCGTGCTGGGCCAGTAGCTCCCTGACGCTGTCCTCCGCCAGGGCCTGGCGGCGCTCGAAGCGCAGCACGAAGTGGGCAAAGCTTTGGGACGGCAGCCGGCTTTCCAGCCAGCGCAGCAGCACCAGCACCGCCAGGGTCAGGGGCGTGGCGATCAGCGCCGCCACGTAGAAGCCGATGCCGATGAGGATGCCGATGGCGGCCGTGGTCCAGATGGTGGCGGCCGTGGTCAGGCCGCGGATGGTGAAATGGTCCTTGAAGATGACCCCGGCCCCCAGGAAACCTATGCCGGTCATGATGCCCTGGGCCATGCGGGTGGGGTCGGTGCGCACCTCCTCCACCAGCCCCGCCGGTAGCCACTGGGCCTGGTAGAGGGTCACCAGCATCAGCAGGCAGGAGGCCAGGCACACCAGCATATGGGTGCGCAGGCCGGCTGGGCGGGCATAGAGGCTACGCTCCAGGCCGATGAGGCCCCCGGCAAGCAGGGCCGCCAACAGGTGCAGTGTGATGACAAGGGGGCTGGCGTTCATGGGGCTCTCGGGATGGACTTTAGCTTGAGTCTAGTTCCCTGCGAACCACCTGAAATGCCAAGGCTTTTCTAGACTGTGAGCAGGGCTGCAACGAGGAAGGGCCATGACGACCAAAAGCAACAGCCGGCACCGCTGCGCCGTCTGCAACCAAAGCCTGGCAGAGCGGGAGCTGGTGGCGGGGGAGCTGGTGCGCGAAGGGGTAGCGGCCGAGATCCAAAAGGCCGTCCCCGGTTGGGGCCCCGGCAGCTATATCTGCCATCCCTGCCTGGCGGAAGCCAGGGGCCGCTATGTTCACCGGCTGCTGGAGTCGGAAAAGGGGGAGCTGTCGGGGCTCGAGCAGGAAGTCTTGGAGAGCCTCAAGCAGCACGAACTGGTGTCGGAAGACATCGAGGCCCAGTTCGACCGGCAGTGGAGCCTGGGGGAGCGGCTGGCCGACAAGTTGGCCGACTTCGGCGGCAGCTGGACCTTCCTGGTGTTGTTCGCCTTTTTCCTGCTGGCCTGGGTGGCCCTCAATTCCTTTGCCCTGCTGACCCGGCCGCCGGACCCCTATCCCTACATCTTCCTCAACCTGATGTTGTCCTGCCTCGCCGCCATACAGGCACCCATCATCATGATGAGCCAGAACCGCCAGGAGGCCAAAGACAGGGCCCGCTCCCAGCACGACTACCAGGTCAACCTCAAGGCGGAGCTGGAGATAAGGCATCTCCATGAAAAGATGGACCATCTCATCTTCCACCAATGGCAGCGGCTGGTGCGCATACAGGAATTGCAGTTGGAGCTGCTGGCCGAACTGGAAAACCGCAAATGAGGTGCCGGCCTATGCCGGGCTTATCCTGAAGCCGGGGAGCTGGCGAAGCGGCAGGGTTATTCGCCTCAAAATGGCATGACCGTATCCCGCTTATCGTTTCGGCATTGGCGATAGGCGAAGGCCAAGATAAACATCCAGAGGGCCGTCATCATCATATTGAGAACACCCAAAAGCACAGTGCCGGCCAAGGTAGTGGAGAGGTCTTGGAAGCTGTTCAGTATGATCCCCTGCGAGGCTTTGACGACAAACACCAAAAACGAAAGGGGTAACCAATATTGCCTGCCCAAATTCAGGCCCGTCTTGAACCACCCCGTTCCTCCTACAGCCGCCCCCGTCAGCACCAGATACCAAGGGGCCAGCAGGGCATAACTCAGCCACTGGGGCAGCTTGAGACTAATTGCAGTGGGAAGAGGGGCGGCCATGCTGAAAGTAAGGATGAATTGATTAACCACTATGGCCGCAAGGGTCAGCATCACTGTCAGTAAGAGGAATAGGCCGCTTGTTCGAAACAGCGATGACAGTGGCGCCAAAGGCGTTTCCAATACCAGCCTGAGGCATGAGACACAAAACAGCGAGGTCAGGCAGGCGTTGGCGATAAAGAAGAACCAGTAGCCAAGGGGATTGAGCTGCCATTGGAAAAAGCTGTTGAGGAAAGCGAGGAGTAATTGCAGCGACAGCGGCAACGCCAGGGCCCGGATCAAGGCCACAGGGTTTTGAAATGGATAGCGCAGTCCCAGGTAGAGGACGGACGTTATTTTCATTCCATGAGCCCCATGGTCATGGCTATTTTGCCTGTCACTTTAAAATCCGAGTCAAAATGGTGGCCAGGGCTTCGGGTTGCTCCAAGGGCAGCATATGGCCGCTGCCGTCTATGATGTCCAGGCGGCTCTTGGGGATGGCCTTGTGCATGGCATCGAGCTTGGCCGGCGGCACCAACTGGTCGTCGCTGGCGCCGATGATATGGACAGGGAAGGGGGCCTTGGCCAGGGCCGGGCGCAGATCGGGGCGCTGGGAGCTGGCCTCGAGCTGGTATTTGAGCACGCTGCCCCCCAAGTCCGCCTCCATCTCCCGCACCTTCTCACGGGCCTCCTGGGCCAGGGGGCCGCTGCCCACCAGTTGGCCGAGGCGGGCCTCGTTCATGGCTTTGAAGCGGCCCTGCTCCAGGCCCTTGATGATGTTCTGGCGGGCAACCCGCTCGTCCTGGCCTAGGCCGGCGGCGTCGAAGCCGATGAGGGTGAGGCTTGCCACCTGTTCGGGGTTGTCCAGGGCGAAGCGGCTGGCGATGAAGCCGCCCATGGAAAAGCCCACCAGGTGTACCTTGTCCCCTTCGGCGCCGTACTCGGCCAGGCCCAGCATCTGCTCCAGGGTCTCGGCCCATTGCAAAGGCACATAGCGCCTGTCGGCCAGGTCCAGTTGCCGCCATAGGGGCAGCCAGAGCCGTTCGTCACATTGGGTGCCGGGCAGGAAGAGGGTGGGGCTGGGTCTTGGCATGGGATCTTGGCTTTCCATCAGATTCAGGCTGACCCTATCATAGGGGAAATCAGGCCGTTACCGAAAAAAAGCGGCAAGGCGGTTATTGGGCGGAGACAAGTGGTATGAACGAACAACATCATAAGGATCCGCTGCACGGCGTGACCCTGGAACAGCTGCTGGTCCGGCTGGTTGAGCATTACGGCTGGGAAGGGCTGGGGCAGCGCGTCGCCATCCGCTGCTTTACCCATGAGCCGTCCATCAAATCCAGCCTCAAGTTCCTGCGCAAGACCCCCTGGGCCAGGGCCAAGGTGGAAAGCCTCTATATTGAACTGGTCAGCCCCTGGGGGCGCTAGCCCGGGTGGGCGATACAACAAGGAGCATCGACCATGCACTACGTCCTTATCTACGACACTGCCCCCGACTACCTGCAGCGGCGCGGCGACTACAGGGCCGAACACCTGGCCCTGGCTTGGCAATGGGCCGAGGCGGGGGAGCTGGTGCTGGGGGGCGCTCTGGGTGAGCCGGTGGAACGGGCCATGCTGCTGTTCGACTGCGACAGCCCGGAAGTGCCGGCCAGCTTTGCCCGCCAGGACCCTTATGTGCGCAACGGTCTGGTGGATCATTGGCGGGTGCTGCCCTGGCATACGGTGGTGGGGGAGAAGGCCGCCACCCCTGTGCTACCGGAGTGACAGGCTTCAACGCCTTGTTCTGCTGAGAAATAGTCCTTGGGAAAGGACTGCCTTTTGTGCCTAAATGGATGGCGATTTCTGCCAGGAGGGCCAGATGAAAGTCGCCATTCTCGATGACTACCAGGACGCCGTGCGCCGGCTGCCCTGTTTTTCGCAGCTCCAAGGTTTCGACGTCAGCGTCTTCAACGACAGCCCGCCCAGGGACGAACTGGTCAAGCGCCTTAAGGACATGGACGCCCTGGTGCTCATTCGCGAGCGCACCAGCATCGACGACGCCCTCCTGGCGCAGCTGCCGAGGCTGCGCCTCATCAGCCAGACCGGCAAGATAAGCAACCACCTGGCTCTTGGCGCCTGCAGCCGCCACGGCGTGGCCGTGGCCGAGGGCGTGGGCTCGCCCGTGGCGCCGGCCGAACTTTGCTGGACCCTGATCATGGCGGCCAGCCGCCAGTTGTTGCCCTATGCCGAGGCCCTCAAGGCAGGGCACTGGCAGCAGGCCCCCAGCCTAGGCCGCACCCTGGACGGCCTGACCCTGGGCATCTGGAGCTACGGCAAGATTGGCAAGAGGGTGGCCCATTACGGCCGTGCCTTCGGCATGAGGGTGCTGGTCTGGGGCGGCGAGGAAAGCCGGGCCCAGGCCTTGGCCGACGGCTTCGAGCTGGCCGAAGGCCGGGAAGCCTTCTTTCGCGAAAGTGACGTGCTCAGCCTGCACCTTAGGCTGGTGGATGCCACCCGCGGCCTGGTGACGGCGGCGGATCTGGCGCTGATGAAGCCGGACGCCCTGCTGGTCAACACCAGCCGCGCCGAGCTCATAGCCCCCGGTGCCTTGCTGGCGGCCCTCGAGGCCGGCCGGCCCGGCTTTGCGGCCCTGGACGTCTTCGAGACAGAGCCCCTGGCGGAGGCCGAACCCTTGCTGGCCCTGCCCAATGTGCTGTGCAGCCCGCACCTTGGCTATGTGGAGCAAAGCAGCTACCAGCTCTACTTCAAGGTGGCCTTCGAGAACCTGCTGGCCTTCAAGGAGGGCCACCCTGCCAATATCGCCAACCCCCAGGTGCTGGCCTTGGCCGACGCCTGACAACAGACAAGGACAAAAGATGATACATGTCGCCTGCGTGGTCGTGGCCCTGGTGGCCCTGGAACACCTCTATTTCCTGGTGCTGGAGATGTTCCTCTGGGACAAGCCAATGGGCATGAAGGCCTTCGGCCTGACCCCGGAGAAGGCGGCGGCTACCAAGGTGATGGCCGCCAACCAGGGGCTCTACAACGGCTTTTTGGCCGCCGGCCTCCTCTGGGGGGGCTTTCGCGGCGATACCGATGTTCAGCTCTTCTTCCTGGGCTGCGTGCTGGTGGCGGGGATCTTCGGCGCCATGACGGTGAGCCGCAAGATCTTCTTTATCCAGGGGCTGCCGGCCGCCATCGGCATGGCCCTGATACTGACCCAATAAAAAAGGCCGCTGCTGCGGCCTTTTCTCTGGCTTCCGGTTTTATTCGCCCTGGTAGAGGCAGCCGGAAGTGCAGGTTTCCTTGACCCAGACCGAGGACAGCAGTGGCAGGCGCGGCTTGACCTTGTCCCAGATCCACTTGGCCAGCACTTCCGAGGTGGGGTTGTCCAGGCCTTCGATGTCGTTGAGGTAGCAGTGGTCCAGCTGGTCGATCAGCGGCTTGACCACGGCTTTTATCTCGGCGAAGTCCATCACCCAGCCGGTATGGGGATCCACCTCACCCGTCACCTCGATGCGCACCCCGAAGGTGTGGCCGTGCAGGTTGCCGCACTTGTGGCCAGCCGGTACGTGGGGCAGGCGGTGGGCGGAGTCGAAGGAAAACTCTTTGAACAACGTGCTTTTCATAGGATCTCGCGGGTCAGGTAAGGCAGGGGATCTTCCAGGCCATTTTCGCGGAAGGCTTCCAGCCTCTCCTGGCAGGCGCCGCAGCGGCCACAGGCCTGCTCGCCGCCTTGGTAACAGGTCCAGCTCTTGCTGTAGTCGAGCCCCATCTTGAGGCCGTCGGTCAGGATCTCGCCCTTGGTGGCCATCAGGTAAGGGCTCTCGATGCCCACCGGCTCGTAGTTGGCGACCATGGACACGGCGTTCATGGCCTTGACGAACTCGGGGCGGCAGTCGGGATAGATGGCGTGGTCGCCGCCGTGGGCGCCGTAGTAGACCTTGTCGGCACCTATGCTGACCGCCTTGCCGATGGCCAGGGACAGCAAGATCATGTTGCGGTTGGGCACTACCGTCTGCTTCATGTTGGCTTCGGCGTAGTGGCCTTCTGGCATGTCCATGTCCGAGGTCAGGGCGGAATTGGCGATGAGGCCCTGGATGGCGCTGATGTCCACCACCTCGTGGGCAATGCCAAGCTCTTCTGTCACCTGCCTTGCCACCACCAGCTCACGGACGTGGCGCTGGCCATAATTGAAGGACAGGGCATGGACTTCATGGCCGTCCTTGATGGCTTTGTGCAGCAATGTGAACGAATCCATGCCGCCGGAATAGATGACTACGACTTTGCTCATGACGCCTCGCCTCGGTTGGGGCAAGCATTTTATGGTAGCATCCGCCCCCTCTCAACCTAAAGGCACAAAAGATGCGCTATCCGGTCAACGAAATCTTCGAAACCCTGCAAGGGGAAGGGCGTTTCAGCGGCGTTCCGGCCATTTTTGTGCGCCTCCAGGGGTGCCCGGTGGGCTGCAGCTGGTGCGACACCAAGCACACCTGGGAGCAGAAGGAAGAGGACCAGCGCCCCCTGGGGGACATCCTCGTCAAGACGGCGGCCTCCAGCTGCTGGGCCTGGGCCGAGCCCCAGACCATCCTCAAGACCTTCGAGGACAGGGGCTTCAAGGCGCGGCTGGTGGTGATCACGGGCGGCGAGCCCTGCCTGTTCGACCTCAACCCCCTCTGCGAGACCCTGCACCAGGCCGGCTACCAGACCCAGGTGGAAACCTCAGGCACCTTCGAGATCAAGGCGCCCTTGGATACCGTCATTACCCTGTCACCCAAGGTGGCTATGAAAGGGGGCTTCGAGGTACTGGATTCGGCGCTTAACCGTGCCGACGACATCAAGCACCCGGTGGCCCGCGAAAGGGACATCGAAGAGCTGGATGCCCTGCTGGCCCGCTGTGGCGACAAGCCGGTCTACCTGCAACCGGTCAGCCAGGGGAAAAGGGCCACACAGCTCTGTATAAAGACCTGTATTGAAAGGAATTGGCGCTTGTCGGTTCAGTTACATAAGTACCTTGGCATAGAATAAGCCATCGAAAGAATTACCAAGCCAGGGAGCGCCTATGATCAATGCCTACGTGCGCAACGGCCAGTTGCTGGACGTACAAGAACTCTCCACCGAGGACAGGCTGCCCGCCAACACCATCTGGCTTGACGTTTTCAAGCCCACGGACGAAGAGCGCCAGTGGATGTCCACTTACTTCCAGGAAGAAGTGCCGGAAGAGGACGACATCAACGAGATCGAGGCCTCGGCCCGCTTCTATTCCGACAAGGACGGCCTGCACATCACCTCGCTGTTCCCCCATCGCCTGGGCAAGGAACTGCGGGGCGTCAACGTCTCCTTCACCTTGCGTGACAACCTGCTGATCACCTTGCGCGAGGAAGATCTGGGCCTGATGCGACTGTTCCGCGCCTACCTGCGCCAGGGCAAGATCGACGCCACCGATCCCGCCACCCTGCTGGTGGAGATGCTGATCCTCAAGGTGGAATACCTCTCTGACCTCCTCGAAGACGTCTACACCGTGCTGGAGTCCACAGGCCAGGAAGTCTTCGAAGCGGAAGAGCTGGACGAGATCCTCAAGAACATCACCCTGCAGGAAGACACCAACGGCAAGATCCGCCTCTCGCTGCTGGATACCCAGCGCTCCCTGCGCTTCATGACCCGCAGCCAGCGCGGCCGGATGTCGGAAGAGAACAGGAAGGAAATCAAGGATATGCTGGCGGATATCGAGTCCCTGCTGCCCCATACCCAGTTCCTGTTCGACAAGATCAACTTCCTGCTGGACGCGGCCATGGGTTTTACCAGCCTCAAGCAGAACAAGATCATCAAGATCTTCTCGGTAGCGGCCGTGGTCTTCCTGCCGCCGACGGTGATCGCCTCCGCCTACGGCATGAACTTCGACCTGATGCCCGAGCTGCACTGGCGCTTCGGCTATCCGTTGGCCATAGGCCTGATGTTCGCCTCCGCCGCCGGCACCTATTTCTTCTTCAAGCGCAAAGGCTGGCTCTAAGGCCTCAACCTCGCCAAAGGCCCGGCTATTGCCGGGCCTTTTGTTTTAAGGCAGTTTAAGTCTCTGTAGAACATGGAAAGGAGTCTGTTATGGCGAATGTGTCAGGGCCTCAGCCGGATATTCAGTTCTGTCCTATATGCAAAGGTAACTTGAGGAATGTGCCTAGAGGAGAGATGCGTTCTAGGGCTTATGTCAGGCGTGATGGGACGGTCGCAGAGCACACTCATACCTACGACTGCATTGAGTGTCATACTCGCTTTGAAATAAACCAAGAAAGATAGAGTCTCTAGCCCAAACCCGGCAGTTGCCGGGTTTGGTATTTTAAGGCATGGTGCTGAAAAGCCTTATTTTTTAGATGCCATGCTGCTCGAGACGCCACGCCTGCTGTTGACCCCCATCACCCCGGCCGACCGGGACTTCTTCTTTGCCGTCCAGCAAGACTCGGAGCTGATGCGCTTCGTCTCGGACCCACGTAGCCCCGCCGACATCGCCGCCCGCTTCGAGGCCGCCTGCCAGCCCTGGGACAAGGAGCAGGATCAATGGCTGAGCCTGGTGGTGCGGGACAAGGCCTCCAGGCAGCCCTTCGGCATCAACGGCTTTCGCAGCGACTGGCCCAACCGCCAGGCCGAGCTGGGCTTCTTGTTCCTGACCGCCGGCCAGGGCCAGGGTTATGCCCTGGAGTCCACCCGCGCCGTGCTGGCTTTCGCCGTAGCCCAGGGCTACCACAAGCTCTGCGCCCAGGTCACAGCCGGCAACCTGGCCTCGAGCAGGCTGCTGGAGAAATGCGGCTTCAAGCGGGAAGGGGAGCTGCGCGAGCACTTTTGGCTTGGCGGCTGCTGGCACGATGACTGGCTCTATGGCCTTCTGGCCAGGGAATATCCCCCGGAAGGCTAGCTCGGGCTTTCGTGTGAAGTTTTTTCTTTTTAATTATCCAGAACCCTGTTTAACTCAAGTCATTTATCCGGACGACCGACTTAGCTATGTACATAACAGCCTTTAAACCTAACCTGCTCTGTTTACAAGAGAGATGTTGGAATGGCCACGAAGGTAACGAGGCTGTGGTTGCTTAGTAACGCTTCTTAAGCGAAAGATGGATTGCCAATGAAGTCTGGTTCTGACAGTGCTTTATCCACATCATTGGTTAAAAGGAGGATCTTAAGTGATTAGTCGAGTAGTATTTTTTGGGGTTATATTCGCGCTGTACAGTATTCCGGCTTTCTCGGCAGGGGTTTTGTACTCGAACATTTACGGAGATTGGCTCTCTATCGATGGAGACAAGAAGACGTCGGTAATGGCTGGAGATGTAGATACCATATCTTCATTCTCTGATTGTTCGCCTGAAAATCTCTGTTTTTATGCAGGAGGTTTTTTTGTGGATGTTCCTTATGATTTTCTCGGAAAGAAAAGCTATTCATTAAGGGACGGAAGTTATTCCGTGAAGGTTAAAAAGCTGGAGAGCTTCAAGGCTTTTGGTATCTCTTTTGGAGAAGCCTATTCTGTGGATATCGATGCAAAGAAGGCAAATAAATTCGATTATAAAGGGCATCTTATTTATAGTTACAAGTACGGGGTGATACTTTTTTCTCCACCAAATGTTGCCATTGCATGGCTTTCAAAAGAAAAATGTGGGTTTCTTAATCACTGCGGTTCGCAGTAGGCATTAGATATGCCATTCAGTGGGAAAAGGATTGGCTTCTAGAGTAGATAGATGGAGTTCACCTGGACAAATAAAAAAGGCCCTGCAGGGCCTTTTTTAAGCTCATCAGCGTCTTAGATGCTGATCCCTTGCTCGTCGAAGTAGTCGGCGAAGAGCGGGGAGCTCAGGTAGCGCTCGGCGGAGGAGGGCAGTATCACCACTATCCTCTTGCCGGCGAAGTCGGGACTTTCGGCCAGGCGCTTGGCGGCCACCACGGCGGCGCCGGAGGAGATGCCGGCGAGGATCCCTTCTTCCTTCATCAGGCGGTGGGCCATGGCCATGGCGTCTTCGTTGCTGACCTGCTCGACGCGGTCGACAAGGCTCAAGTCCAGGTTACCGGGAATGAAGCCGGCGCCGATGCCCTGGATCTTGTGGGGGCCTGGCTTGAGTTCTTCCCCGGCCAGCTTCTGGCTGATGACGGGGGAGTCGGTGGGTTCCACGGCCACGGACAGCACCTGCTTGCCCTTGGTGTTCTTGAAGTAGCGGGAGACCCCTGTGATGGTGCCGCCGGTGCCGACCCCGGCCACGAAGACGTCGATGTCGCCGCCGGTGGCGTCCCAGATCTCGGGTCCCGTGGTCTGCTCGTGGATGGCGGGGTTGGCCGGGTTTTCGAACTGCTGCAGCAGCACGTACTTGTCCGGGGCGCCGTCGCGGATCTCGGTGGCCTTGTCGATGGCGCCCTTCATGCCCTTGGCGGCCTCGGTCAGCACCAGCTTGGCACCCAGGGCGCCCAGCAGCTTGCGGCGCTCCAGGCTCATGGACTCGGGCATGGTCAGGGTGATGGGGATGCCGCGGGCGGCGGCCACGAAGGCCAGGGCGATGCCGGTGTTGCCGGAGGTGGGCTCGATAAGCTCCTTGCCGGGGCCCAGCAGGCCTTTTTCCTCGGCGTCCCAGATCATGGAGGCGCCGATACGGCATTTGACGGAGAAGCTGGGGTTGCGGGCTTCGACCTTGGCGTAGACTTCGCCACCGGTGACGCGGTTGAGTTTGACCAGGGGGGTATTGCCGATGGTCAGGGAATTGTCTTTAAATATCTGGCTCATAACGGGTATTCGCCTTTGGGTATGATTGACACAAGGTAGCGAGCGGGCTGCTGGCTGTTAAGGATTTTCTGGTTATAAGGATATAAAAAGATGATAAAGCACGATCCTGAACACCAATCGGCCCTGGAGGCCTGGCGCGAGGGCCGGGAGACCAGGACCATAGTCACGCCTTTCGCTTTCAAGGTAGACGAAAGCCTGCTGGGCCGCCCCCTGGGCAAGCCCTGGCGCCGGGGCTTGGCGATACTGCTGGACCTCTGGCTCATTTCCCTTTTGACCTATGTCCCCGACGTGGCCGTGGCCTTGGCGGCGGCCATCGCCACCTGGATGTTGGCCAGGCGCCGCGACCAGGTGGTCCACGCCTGGGCCAGGCGCTGGCTGCGGGCCCTGGCGGCCCTGACCATCTTCGTGGTGGTCGTGGTGCTGGGCTCCATGGTCAGGGATTCACTGCCGTCCAAGTCCCACAAGGAAAAGAGCCAGTCCCACTCGGCCCTGGAAGTGCTGCAGCTGGGGGCCACCAGCCTGGGCCTGGCCGCCTGTAAGGACAAGTCCTGTGTCGATGATCTGATGCCGCCCCTGAAGCAGGTGATGGACGAGAAGTTCGCCGACCAACCGGACGCCAAGGCCGATCTGGCCAAGGAGCTGTTCGAGGACATGGATTTCCTGAGCGCTGAAGACAAGGCCGGCTACCGCCAGCAGCTGCTGGGCACGCCATCCCAGCCCCAGGCCGAACTGGACCTGCCGGCCTGCCAGGCCAAGCTTGCCGATGTGGAGGCCAAGCTGGCGAGCTGCAAGGCCGATCCGCCCAAGGCCAAGAAGGCGGACAAGTCCTTTTCGCTGCTGGGGTGGATCAAGGGCGTCGCCAAGGATCTGGGCCTGGGCCTGAGCTGGGCAGCTCTTTATTTCAGCCTCTTCACGGCCTTGTGGCGGGGCCAGACTCCAGGCAAGAAGCTGTTCAAGCTGCGGGTGGTCAGGCTCAACGGCGAGCCTTTGACCCTCTGGGGCGCCTTCGGCCGCTACGGTGGTTACGGCGCCGGCCTTGCCACCGGCATGCTGGGCTTCCTGCAGGTGTACTGGGACAGCAACCGCCAATGCATCCAGGACAAGATAGGGGAGACGGTAGTCGTTCAGGACGGACCAGTGGTTTGTTATACTGACGGCCATTCCGGCGACGCCATACAACAGCAAGAGGACAAGGCGTGAGCGACATCGTCATCAGCGGCACAGGGCTTTATACCCCTCCCAATGCCATCAGCAACGAAGAACTGGTCAAGGCCTTCAACCAGTATGTGGACAACTTCAACGAGGAGAACGTCGCCGCCATAGAGGCGGGGCAGCTCGAGCCCCTGGCCCATTCCAGCAGCGAGTTCATCCTCAAGGCCTCCGGCATCAAGAGCCGCCATGTGGTCAGCAAAGACGGCATCCTCGACCCCGAGGTGATGATGCCGCTCATCCCAGAGCGCAGCAACGACCAGCCCTCGGTGATGGTGGAGATGGCCATGCACGCCGCCGACGAGGCCCTCAAGGCCGCCGGCCGCGAGCCTGAAGAGGTGGACTTGGTGATCTGCGCCGCCTCCAACATGCAGCGCCCTTATCCGGCCATGGCCGTGGAACTGCAGCACTTTCTCGGTGCCAAGGGCCTGGCCTTCGACATGAACGTGGCCTGCTCCTCCGCCACCTTCGGTATCGCCACGGCCGCCGGCCTGCTCAAGGCCGGCAACGCCAAGCTGGCCCTGGTGGTCAATCCCGAGATCTGCTCCGGCCACCTCAACTTCCGCGACCGCGACAGCCATTTCATCTTCGGCGATGCCTGTACGGCCCTGGTGCTGGAGCGGGCCGAGGACGCCACTGCGCCCGAGCAGTGGCATATCCGCGGCGAGAAACTGATCACCCAGTTCTCCAACAACATCCGCAACAACTTCGGCTTCCTCAACCGCACGGCGCCCCTGACCCAGTTCGACCTGGACAAGCTGTTCGTGCAGGAAGGGCGCAAGGTGTTCAAGGAAGTGGTGCCCATGGTCAGCGAGCTGATCAGCAGCGAACTGGCCCGCCAGGCGCTGAGCCCCGACCGCCTCTGGTTGCACCAGGCCAATATCAACATGAACCAGTTCATTGCCCGCAAGGTGCTGGGCCGGGACCCCGAGCCTGCAGAGGCGCCGGTGATCCTGGACGAATACGCCAACACCTCCAGTGCCGGCTCCATCATCGCCTTCCACAAACATCGCGGCGATCTGCCGAGCGGCAGCGTCGGGGTGATCTGCTCCTTCGGCGCCGGCTATTCGGCCGGTTGCATCACGGTTCAGAAAGGTTAAGCGCCGGTAACGGCAGAAAAAGGGCCCGCAGGGCCCTTTTTTATGGAACAAATCCAGGCTGGCCGGGCCTTAGCTGCGTATTCTTCCGTGATACAGTCTCGTACACATTTTGCAAAACATTAAAATATGGGGCCTGTATAAGCCGCCTTTGCCTTGGGCTATAAAGGCCGCAGCGTACAGCACCAGACTAGAAAAACAGGGAAGCGTCCGAATGAAGAAAGTTGCCGTTGGTTGCCTGATCCCCCTCGCCGTATTGGTGGTTGCCGTCGGGGGATTCTTTGCCTTGAAGTCCATGAAGAAGCCGCCCCAGAAGGCCGAGGAGGCCAAGCCGCCGCTGATGGTTTCGGTGGTGCAGGCCAAGGCGCAAGAGGTCAACTACCAGGTCCATTCCCAGGGCACCATACAACCCAAGACCCAGACCACCCTGGCGGCCCAGGTGGGCGGCCGCATCGTCTCGGTCTCCGGCAGCTTCCGCTCCGGCTCCATGGTGCAAAAGGGCGAGTTGCTGGCGCAGATCGACCCCGCCGATTACCAGACCGCCCTGAGCATGGCCGAGGCCGAACTGGCCCAGGCCCAGGCTGCATACGAGCAGGAGAAGGCCCAAGGGGTAGTGGCCGCCAAGGAATGGCGCCATGTCTCCCCTGACAAGGTCACCGACATAGCCCTGCGCAAACCGCAGCTGGCCAGCGCCAAGGCCGCCGTCGAGGCCCAGAAGGCCCGCGTCGAAGAGGCCAAGCGCAACCTGGCCCGCACCGAGATCCGTGCCCCCTATGACGGCCTGGTCCGTTCCCGCCTGGTCAACCTGGGCCAGTACGTGGGCCCCAGCAGCCAACTGGGGATCATAGACGATACCGCCATCGCCGAAGTGCGGCTGCCGGTGTCCGACCAGGAGCTGAACTGGCTGGGCCTCAACGACAACGACGGCTCCACCGTCAGCATCACCTTGAGCCACAGCGTCAACGGCCACAGCTACAGCTGGCCCGCCACCCTGGTGCAAAGCTCAGGGGTGTTGGACGACAAGTCCCGGATGAGCTTCATCATCGCCGAAGTGCGTGACCCCTACCTGCGCCACCAAGGCAGGGGCCAGTGGCTCAAGTTCGGTACCTTCGTGGAGGCGCAGCTGCGCTCCAGCACCCAGCGCCCCCTGATAGTGCTGCCCAAGGACGCGGTGCGCGGTGACGAAGTGGTCACCGTTGACAAGGACAACCATATCCACCGCATCCAGGTGCAGGTGGATCGCAACGACGACAAGTTCGCCTACATCGCCAGTGGCCTGGAGGCCGGCGCCAAGGTCTCACTGACCGCCCTGACCAACGTGGTGGACGGCACCCTGGTGGCCCTGGCCGATGACCAGCCCAAGACAGAGGCCCAACCCCAACTGGCGGTGAGCGATAAATGATGGAAAAGCAAAAAGGCGTCATCGCCTGGTTCACCCATAACACCGTCGCCGCCAACCTCTTGATGTTCATCATCATTGTCGGCGGCCTGGTGGCGGGTTTCGGGATCCGCAAGGAAGTCTTCCCGCAGCTGAACCTGCCCTATATCGCCATCAATGTGCCTTATCCCGGTGCCGCGCCCCAGGAGGTGGAGGAGGGCATCATCCTCAAGGTGGAAGAGTCCATCAAGAACATCGAGGGCATCAAGGAGATCAGGTCCAATGCCGGCGAGGGCAACGCCTCCATCCAGGTGGAGGTGCAGCAGGGCTACGACACCACCCAGGTGCTGAACGAGATCAAGATCCGGGTCGACGCCATCCCCTCCATGCCGGCCGAGGCCGAGAAGCCGGTGATCTACGAGATCCGCCCCGAGCGGGAGGTGATCTGGGTGCAGGTCTATGGGGACTTGAGTGAGCGCGGTTTCAAGGAATACGCCAAGTCCATAGCCGACGACCTCAAGGCGTTGCCTGGTATCACCCGCGCCGACGTCAACGGTGCCCGCAACTACGAGGTGGGCATCGAGGTCTCCGAAGACCAGCTGCGCAAGTACGGCCTGACCTTGGACGAAGTGGCCTCCAAGGTGCGCCAGAGTTCCATCGATATGCCGGGCGGTGCCATCAAGTCCAGCACCGGCGACATCATGCTGCGCGCCAAGGGCAAGGCCTACCGCGGTTACCAGTTCGACAAGTTGACCCTGCTGACCCGCCCCGACGGTACCCGGGTGCTGGTGGGGGACGTGGCCAAGGTGGTGGACGGCTTCGTCGAGGAAGACAACTATGCCCGCTTCGACGGCAAGCCTGGCCTCTCCATCGGCGTTGTCGCCGTCGGTGAGCAGGACGCCCTGGAGATGGCCAAGGCCGTCAAGAGCTACGTCAACGAGAAGCAGAAACACCTGCCGGCCGGCGTCAAGCTGGCCTGCTGGGGTGACAGCTCCAAGTTCCTCAACGACCGCCTGGACATGATGTTCAGCAACATGCTGATGGGCGGCATACTGGTGCTGCTGGTGCTGAGCCTCTTCCTGCAGGTGCGCCTGGCCTTCTGGGTGATGATGGGGATCCCGGTCTGCTTCCTGGGCACATTGCTGTTCATGCACATGCCCTTCATCGGCATCACCATCAACCTGATGAGCCTCTTCGGCTTCATACTGGTGCTGGGGATAGTGGTGGACGATGCCATCGTCATCGGCGAGAGCGTCCACACCGAGATAGAGGAGCGGGGCGCCGGCGTCGAGAGCGTCATCCGCGGCGCCAAGAAGGTGGCCATGCCCGCCACCTTCGGGGTGCTGACCACCATCGCCGCCTTCCTGCCCATGCTGCTGGTATCGGGCTTCATGGGGGCCGTGTTCAAGGCCATCGGCATAGTGGTGATCCTCAGCCTCATCTTCTCGCTTATCGAGTCGAAGCTGATACTGCCGGCCCACCTCAAGCACGTACGCATCGACAACAAGCCGTCCAACAACGTCTTCGTCAGGGCCAAGGCCAGCTTCAACCGCGGCTTCGACCATTTCGTACTCAAGATGTACAAGCCGGCCCTGCAATGGTGCCTGCATTACCGCTACGTTACGGTCGCGGCTTTCCTGGGCATGATGCTGCTGGTGGCCGGCATGGTGGCCGGCGGCATAGTTCGTATCGTCCAAATGCCTAATATCCCGTCCGACTTTGTCAACGGCAACCTGGAGATGGTCAGCGGTACTTCATCTACCCAGACCAACGCCACCCTGGAGAAGATCCAGGAGGCCCTGTGGCGGGTGGACGACAAGATCAAGGCCCAGACCGGCAGCCGCGTCGTCAGGCACGTCAACGTCTGGAACCAGTCCACCACCACGGGCCGCTTCGTGGTGGAGCTGACCAGTTCCGAGAACCGCAGCATCAACACTTTCAAACTGGCCGACATGTGGCGTAAGGAAGTGGGGCAGTTGCCTGGAGTCAAGACCCTCAAGCTCAACGCCTCCATCAACGGCGGCGGCGGCGGGGCCATCGCCTTCACCATCAGGGGCAAGAACCTGGAAGAGCTGAAGGCGGCCACCGACGAGCTCAAGGGCATCATGGCCGGCTATGAAGGGGTCTTCGACATCGAAGACAGCATGTCGTCCGGCAACCTGGAAGTGCAGCTCAAGGTCAAGCCGGCCGCCGAGGCCCTGGGCATCACCCTGGCCGACCTGGCCCGCCAGGTGCGCGAAGGTTTCTACGGCGCCGAGGTGCAGCGCATCCAGCGTGACGATGAAGAAGTGAAGGTGATGGTGCGCTATCCCCTGGCCGAGCGCCGATCCCTGGCCCATTTGGAGAACATGCGCATCCGCACCGCCAGTGGTGACGAAGTACCTTTCTCATCTGTGGCCGACGTCCAGCTGGGTGAGGGCTATTCCCGCATCACCCGGGTCGACGGGGTGCGGGCCGTCACCGTCAGCGCCGATGCCGACAAGAACAAGGTGGAGCCAGGCAAGGTCATAGGCGAGATCACCAAGAACGCCCTGCCCAAGCTCCAGGCCAAGTACCCCGGCATCAGCTTCAAGATGGCCGGCGAGGCCAAGGACGAGGCGGAAAACAACAGCCAAATGCTGCTGGGGGCCCTGGCGGCGCTCTTCGTCATCTATGCGCTGTTGGCCATACCGCTCAACTCCTACCTGCAGCCGCTGATCATCATGTCGGTGATCCCCTTCGGCATCATCGGCGCCATCCTCGGCCACTGGATGCTGGGGCTCAGCGTGTCCATGTTGTCCATGTTCGGCATCATCGCCCTGTCCGGGGTGGTGGTGAACGACTCCCTGGTGATGGTGGACTTCGTCAACCAGGCCCGTGAGGAAGGGGTGCCGATCCGCACCGCCGTCGTGGACTCAGGGGTCAAACGCTTCCGCCCCATACTGCTGACCTCCCTGACCACCTTCCTCGGCCTGGTCCCCATCGTCTTCGAGACCAGCCTGCAGGCGCAGATCATCATCCCCATGGCCGTGTCCCTGGCCTTCGGTATCCTCTTCGCCACCGTCATCACCCTGGTGCTGGTGCCGGCCTTGTACCTGATGCTGGACGATGCCAAGTGGGCCTTCAGGCGTTATGTCCATTGGACCTTCCGCAGTGGTCGGTCTTCTGCTCCTGCTCAGGCGGCGCAGGGGGCCTCTATGGCCTCCGAGGCTGAGGCCTCTAGCCAGTAAGGGTGCTGTCCTCTATGAAAAAGCCCCGCGTCAGCGGGGCTTTTTGTTTGTGAGGCTGTACTAGAACGAAGCAGCACCGCTGGTCGTTATAGCGGAGTTTGAGATGTGGCCCTGGGGCCCCTTTAAGTGCAGCGCTGAGGCGCCGGGAGCGAAAGGCCAGCCGAGACAGGGATGTCGAGGCAGGTGAATACGTGCCGGGAGCGCGTATGAACCGGTGGCCTCCGAGCGACCAGAGGCGAAGGAGAAGCGGAACGCTGGGGTGGCCTTCTTTGCCTACTTTCTTGGCCATCAAGAAAGTAGGTCGCCCGCCGGGGCGAGTCCCGGCATCTAAAGCAACTTTCCGCTTTAAAAGACGGGTGAAGTTGAAAAACTGAAACGGGGAGGGCTTCTTCCTACAAGTCGGCAGGAGCCTTCAAGCGCCTTTATTCGCCGGTTCCCGCACCGGCGGGCGGGTTACTTTTGTTTCGGCAAAAGTAACCAAAACCATTGCCCTGCGCTCCGCTTCTCCTTCGCCTCTGGTCGCTTGCCGCTGACCACTGCATACGCGGGTCCGACCGCGTATTCCGTTCGCTCGACGTCCCTGCCTCGCGCCAGCTCACGCTTCCGTCGCCTCAGCGCTGCGCTTAACGGGCTTTTTGGCCTCACTAGCCGGCCTTAGTGGGTGAGCCGATGGACTGGCTTCCTAACGTGCTCGTCCGAAAGACTGAATGCAGTGCGTAATTGGATGAGCGGCTGGCTAATCAAGGCGATTTGTTGCTACCTTTAGTAAGCTTTCGAATGACCCATTTATTTTTACATGAGTAAGGGATGTCATGGAGTTACAAGATAAGTTTGCTATCTTCAAGGAATCTAATCTGTTAAAGACAGAAAAGATAGTTTTTCTTGATTTATGTCATTGGTATCGACTACTAGAGGAAAAAAGATATGAAAGGTTGATGAGGACTTTAACATCGCAAGTGGAAGATGGAAAAGTTATATGTCCAGTGAGCTTTTCGATAATTAATGAATTCCAAAAGCACAAGGATAAGGATTTAGTACTAAAAAGAATTCGCTTTGCTGATAGGCTATCCAAACGATTTGCTATTATTCATTATCGTAGGCTCCCCCGTATAGAGTTTGTGAAATATAGCAATGACTCTTGTGCTCTAGAAAAATATGATGCATTGACTCATTGGTTTGATTTTTTCCCTGAGGAGCTTCGTTTTGAGCAGAACGGAGCTACAGATGAGCAGTATGATGTTTTATGTTCACAGCTTCTTGCAATGTCTCCAGACATTTGGTTGAAGTATGATGAATTCTGGAGAATGACGGAAACACTAGATAAAGAAGTCTATGGCCGTCTCCGCAGCTTGGTAAATGACGGGCATTACATTGGTAAAGGTCGTAAATTAATTGAAAAGGAAGAGATGGACTTTTTGATTGATCTATTACTTTCTGAGTTGATTGCAATCAAGAACTTTAAAGCTGAAGAACTCGACGCAATTCGAAACTTCCATGAAAAAACGGCAAAGACAAGTGAAGGAAGGCGATCTTTTTTCAGGAATCTTCCTTCACTATTTATGCGAAGTAAAATAAACACTTCTCTTCGTTATGATAAAAAGACAGTAAAGGTCAATGATTTCTGGGATTTAGAGCATGCAATGGCATTGCCCTATAGTCATATTTATGTCACAGATAAACCCACTGCACATACGCTGAAAAATACACTGAAACTGGAAAGTAAGTTTGGAGTTTCTATACTCAATAGCTTGGATGACCTTGAGTTCTTTATTAATAATGTTGATGTTAATTGATGCGGTTCGTAGCAGCGCCGGATGAGTGTAAAATAGTTCACGCATTAAAATGTGGAGCAACTAATATATCTTTGCTGAAAAAATAAATATCTTTGATTGGTAAAAATATGAAGAAGTGATATGTCTTAGAACTTTCTTTCTATTGTCCTCAAAATTTAGTTAGTTCCGCAATAAAAGCGGCCCACCTACTTGGCGGTGGAGCTGCATTCGGACTGGGTATGACCTCGCACTCGTTATCGGTTCTATAGCGTGGATACTGAATCAGCCAAGACTCCTCCCATTCAAGTCCGAACCGACACAACCACCCCAGGCCGCGGCGGCAGGCAGCCGAGGCCTCGCAGGGTGGCTTCGACGGCCTCGTCCAACGGCGTGTGGGGCTCATAACCGAGGAAAGCCTTCAAACGACTGTTGTCCATACGCACCGGCTGGCGCCAGAGGTAGCGCATCTCCTGGAGTTCGCGCAGGGTGGGGATGAAGGGGGAGAGCAGGCGGGTGAGCCACCAGGGGAATGCCTTGAGCTTGGCCTGGCCGCCGTGGCGCCGCACTGCGCGGTGGATGGCGGCGGCCACCTGGGTGCCGTCTTCGTCCCAGTGGCCGGCCATGTGGAAGCGGGCGAAGGGCGGCAACTCGGCCCGGCGGGCCAGCAGTTCGACCATGGTGCGGGCCACGTCGGGCAGGTAGGACCATTGGTGGCCGACCCCCGGCGCTCCCGGCAGCTGTATGGCCTTCACCGGCTGGCCGGGTTTGACCAGGCCCTGGGAGAACCAGTTGTTGCCGGCATTGGGGCCGAAGTAATCACCGGCCCGCACCACTATAGTGCGTACCCCTTGCGCGCTGGCGGCCTCCAGCCGTGCCTCCAGTTCGACCCGGATGGCGCCTTTGCGGGTCAGGGGGTGTTGGGGGGACGCCTCGCTCAGCATTGGGAAGGCGTCCGGGCCGTAGTTATAGAGGGTGCCCGGCAACACCAAGGTGGCGCCCTCTGCCTTGGCCGCCGCCAGGCTGTTGTCGACCATGGGCAGCACCAGCTGCCCCCAGTTGCGGTAGCCGGGCGGGTTGACGGCGTGCACTATGACGCTGCAGTCGCGGGCGGCTGCCAGTACGTCAGCCAGTTCCATGGCATCGCCACGCAGCCAGCTGATGCCGTCGCGCCGCTCCACGGGGGCGGCCAGGCCGCGTTTCAGGGCCACCAGTTCCCAGCCGGCGCCCAGCAGTTGCCGGGCGACTTCGCCGCCGATACCGCCTGTGGCGCCCAGTACCAGGGCCTTGTTGTCTTGGGGATCGCCAGTCGTTTCCATGTCCATTCTCTTTATCTGAGTTCAGTGGCCTTCATTGTGGTTTTGACTTTGCTTTAAATAAATTGGCTAATATCTGCTTTCTGATATTCATTTTTGTATGGGTGGCGGCATGGGCTGGGAGCAATACCGGACCTTTCTGGCGGTGCTGAACGAGGGCTCCTTGTCCGGGGCGGCGCGGGCCCTGGGGATCACCCAGCCGACGGTGGGGCGCCATATCTCGGCGCTGGAAGCCTCCTTCCAGCAGGTCCTCTTCACCCGCTCCCAGACAGGGTTGTTGCCCACAGAGGCGGCGCTGGCGCTGCGTGGCTATGCCGAGGCCATGCAGAGCAATGCGGCCGCCCTCGAGCGCGCCGCCAGCCGCCGCCAGGGCGAGGGCCTGACGGGCACGGTGCGGGTGTCGGCCAGCGAGGTGATAGGGGTAGAAGTGTTGCCGGGCGCCATAGCCCGGCTGCGCCAGGACCATCCCGGTCTCAAGGTCGAGTTGGTGCCCACCAACAAGGTGCAGGATCTGTTGCAGCGGGAGGCGGACATCGCCGTGCGCATGACGGCGCCCAGGCAAGAGGCGCTGGTGGCGCGCAAAGCCGGGGATGTGGAGATAGGCCTCTTTGCCCGCAGCGACTACCTGGAGATGCACGGCACACCGGCCCTGCCCGACGAACTGGCCGGCCATGCCTTGGTCGGCTTCGATACCCAGACGCCCTTCCTGCGCGCCGCCACCCAGGCCTTTCCCCTTTGGCGGCGGGATGCCTTCTCGGTACGCACCGACAGCGACCTGGGCCAGCTGGCGCTGATCCGCGCTGGTGCCGGTATCGGCGTCTGCCAGGTGGCCCTGGCCAGGCGGGATGCGGCGCTCAAACGGGTTCTGGCGGAGCACTTCAGCTTTCGGCTGCCGGCCTGGATCACCATGCATCAGGACTTGCGCGACAGCCCCCGTTGCCGGGCGACCTTCGATGCCCTGGTGGCCTGCCTCCAGGCCCATACGGCAACAGCCTGAAGCTCAAGCCTGGCAGCGCCTTGCAGCGCTGCCAGGATAGTTTAATGGCAGACTTTTACACCGCCTCTTTAAGCTGGCAAGAGGCAAACATCGACAGCGCTATGGTGGTGGGGATCAGCAGGTCGCTGCCTATCCCCAGGCGGATGAAGTAGGGCTTCAAGAAGAAGATATAGAGGGCCGCCATCGCCGATGCGATGAAGAAGAAGCGGACGTTGTTGACCCTCAAAGACAGCCTGGCATGGCAATGCTGGCAGGTTACATTGCGGTTGCTGCCGACAATCAGGCTAAAAAAACTGGCTGATTCAGTTCCGCATTTCGAGCACTTCACGATAAAAATCCTTTTGAATGTTCCTGGTGTGGTTTGTGGCCATCTTGGCCGGGTTGTCAGCGCCTCAGCAGGTGCGGCCTGAAGCGCTCCACCCACATGGCGGTGGCGCCGCAGACGGCGACGGGCATGACGATGAGGTTCAAGATCGGCACCATGGCCAGCACTGTGGCCAGCATGCCGAAGCTGAAGCTGGGGCCGCGCTGGTACTTGAGGGCCAGCTTCATGTCCTCGAAGGGGATCTTGTGGTTGTCGAAGGGGTAGTCCAGGTACTGGATGGCCATCATCCAGGCCGTGAACAGGAACCAGAGCACGGCCCCCAGGGTCTGGCCGACCACGGGGACGAGGAACAGCAGCAGGAAGCCGATGGCCCTCGGCAGGTAGTACTTGAACTTGGCCCATTCCCGGCCGAAGAGGCGCGGCATGTCCTTGGCCAAGTCCAGCAGGCCGCTGTTGGGCAGCGGCTCGCCGGTCAGCAGCAGTTCCACCCGCTCGGCCAGCAGGCCGTTGAAGGGGGCCGCTATCCAGTTGGCGATGGCGCTGAAAACGTAGGAAAAGGCTACCAACACCAAAATGACGGCCAGGGGCCAGAACAGGTATTCCAGCCAGGCGAGCCAGCTGGGCAGCCAGTCCATAACCTTGTTGACGATATCCTGCATCTGGTACAGCAACCAGCTGAAGGCGCCGGCGAACAGCACCAGATTGACCATCAGGGGGATGAAGACGAAGCGCCTCAGGCCTTTCGTCTGGATAAGGGAAAAACCGCGCATCAGGTACTGGGCGCCAGATACCGGGTTGGCCAAGGCAGACCTCCTTTGCATAGCCGTTGCATTCATTGAGCCAGGCAGTATAAAAAGACCAAAAGGCGGCTGCCTAGCCCGGATTTGTTACACAATCTGTGTTAGATTGCCAGCTCAAGCCGATGCCACCACCATAACGAGAGCGCCACCCCGGGATGCGCCTTAAAAGTATCAAACTGGCTGGATTCAAATCCTTTGTGGACCCCACGACTGTGCCTTTCCCCAAGGCCATGACAGCCGTGGTGGGGCCCAATGGTTGTGGCAAATCCAATATCATCGACGCCGTGCGCTGGGTGCTGGGTGAATCCAGCGCCAAGAACCTGCGCGGCGACGCCATGACGGACGTCATCTTCAACGGCTCCTCGGGCCGCAAGCCCGTCTCCCAGGCCAGCGTCGAACTGGTGTTCGACAACCATGACGGCACCGCCACGGGCCCCGTGGCCCAGTACGCCGAAATTGCCGTCAAGCGCCTGGTGACCCGGGACGGCCAGTCCCAGTATTTCCTCAACGGCAGCCGCTGCCGGCGCCGCGACATCACCGACATCTTCCTCGGTACGGGCCTGGGCCCCCGCTCCTACGCCATCATCGAGCAGGGCATGATCTCCCGGCTCATCGAGTCGCGGCCCCAGGAACTGCGGGTCTTCATCGAAGAGGCGGCCGGCATCTCCAAGTACAAGGAGCGGCGCAAGGAAACCGAGAACCGCATCCGCCATACCCGCGACAACCTCGAGCGCCTCACCGACGTGCGCGAAGAGCTGGGCCAGCAGCTCGACAAGCTGCGCCGCCAGGCCGACGCCGCCAGGCGCTACCGCGACTACAAGGCCCAGGAGCGCACCAACAAGGGCCAGTTGGCGGCCCTGCGCTACCGCCGCTACCAGGACGCCATCACCCAGCTCATGGGTGAGATCCGCCATTTCGAAACCGAGCTGGAGCGCTTCATCGCCCAGAGCCGAGGCGACGAGAAGGCCATGGTGGCCCTCAAAGAGGCCCAGCATGACGCCAAGGCCAAGGTGGAGTCGGCCCAGGGCCGTTACTACCGCCTCGGCTCCGAGATAGCCCGCGCCGAGCAGAACCTGCTGCACGCCAAGGGCCGCCGCGGCCAGCTCGAGGAGCAAGTCTCCAAGCTGCGCCAGCGCATGGAGCTGGCCCGCCAGACCCTGGCCGAGGACGAGCAGCGCCTGGAAGAGGCCGACGAAGAGCTGGCCATGCTGGCCCCCGAATTCGAAGAACGCCGCGAGCAGCTTGCCGAGGCGCGCCTGGAACGCGAGGCCCTGGAAGGGCGCCACCGCGCCCAGCAGCAGGCCCTGGCGGCCCGGCTGCAGCGCCAGGGGCAGATGCAGACCCGCCTCTCGGTGCTGGCCACCCGCATCGACAACCTCGGTGCCAACATCCAGCGCGACAGCGAACGGCTGGCGGCCATGGCCGGCCAGGACGACGAAGCCCTCTTCGAGGCTCGCGAGCGCCTGGCCGAGCAGCAAGAGCTGGCCTTGGAAGCGGCCGAGGCCTGGGAAGCGGCGAGGCTTCAAAGCCAGGCCGGCCGGGAGCGCCTGACCGGTGCCAAAGACGAGCTCAAGGCCCGGCTCGAGGCCCAGCGCCAGGCCGAGCGGGGCCTGGACGGCCAGCTGAGCCGCATCCAGCAGCTGCGCGCCCTGGTGGCGGCCAGCCGCCAGGAGGCGGTGCCGGGGCTAGACGCCTTGCCGTCATTGCTGTCCCGGCTCCAGGTACAGGCTCCCTGGCACCAGGCCGTGGAGCAGGTGCTGGGGGCCTGGCTGCAGGCCGCCGTCGGTGACGACAGCCCCTTCGTGGAACTGACCCAGGCCGCCCTCTTGCTGCGCCCCGGCCAGCACCAGCCGAAGCCCGGCAGCCTCGGGGCCCAGGTGCAGAGCCCGGTGCCGCTGCCCTGGCTCGACAAGGTCCGCACCGCCCCTGACCGCGCCGCTGCCCTGGCCTTGCGCGCCGAGCTGGCGGCCGACGAATCGGTTGTCTGCGCCGACGGCTTCTGGCTGGGCCCGGCCTTCCTGGCCACGGCCCCGGGCCAGGGCCAGGGGCTTAGCCTGGTGGCCGACCTCGAGGCCCTGGAAGCGGGCCTGCCTGCCCTGGAAGAAGCCCTGGCCGGCGCCGAAGCCGGCCTTGAGGGCGCCGAAGCGGCCGTCCAGGCCGGGGAAGTGGAGCTTGAAACGCTGCTGCTGGCAGAGCAGGGCGCCCAGCAGGGCAACCAGGAGGCCCGCCAGCAGCTCGCCATCTTGCAGGCCCGCCTCGGCGACCTCGAGGCCCAGGCCAGGGCCCGCCAGGCCGAGAAAGCCCTGCTCACCGAGGCCCTGGAGGCCCAGCGCCTGGAGCGCCAGGAGCTGATGGAAGAGCGGCTGATGCTCGAAGAAGAAGCCGAGCAGGGCCAGGACGGCGACGACGCCCACCCTGATCTGGAGCCCGAACTTGCAGAGGCCAGGGCCCTGGAGGAACAGCTGCGCGGTGAAAGCCAGCAGCTGCAGATCCGCCTCGAGACCCTCAAGTCCCGGCGCCAGGGCCTGCTGGAATCGAGCCAGCGGGCGGCGGCCCAGGTGGAGGAAGTCACTGAGCAGATGGAGGCGCTGCGCGAAGAACAGCAGCTCCTCGAAGAGCCGGGCTGCGAGCAGCAGGAGCAGCTGGCCCTGTGGCTGGCCGAACACCGGGAGGTGGAAGAGCTCCTTGGCCGCCTCAACGGCGAGCTGGCCGAACTGGACGAGCGGCTGGTGCTGCTGGAAGACGGCCAGGCCGCCGCCTTTACCAAGGTCCAGGCCCTGCAAGGGGAGATAGACAGGCGCAAGGTCGAGATAGAGGGCAACAAGGTCAGGGCCGACGGCGCCCGTGAACAACTGGATGAGCTGGAGCAGGATCTCGACCAGGTGCTGGCCAGCCTCGGTGACCAGGACGAAGAGACCCTGGCCAAGGAAATCGACAGGCTGGTCAATGCCGTGGCCCGCCTCGGCGCCATCAACCTGGCAGCCATCGAGGAATTCGAGCAGCAGGCCGAGCGCAAACAGTATCTGGACGCCCAGCACGACGACCTCAATGAGGCCCTGGAGACCCTGGAAAACGCCATCCGCAAGATTGACCGGGAGACCCGCGCCAAGTTCAAGGACACCTTCGAGGTGGTCAACGCCGACTTGCAGCGGCTCTTCCCCAAAGTATTCGGCGGCGGCAGCGCCTACCTGGAGCTGACCGGCGACGATCTGCTGGATACCGGCGTCACCATCATGGCCAGGCCCCCGGGTAAACGAAACGCCACTATCCACCTCCTCTCCGGTGGTGAAAAGGCGCTGACCGCCTTATCATTGGTGTTCGCCATTTTCCGGCTCAATCCGGCACCTTTTTGTATGCTGGACGAGGTGGACGCACCGTTGGACGATGCCAATGTCGAGCGTTATTGCCGCCTGGTCAGGGAAATGTCAGATAGCGTCCAGTTTATTTACATCAGTCACAACAAGGTGGCCATGGAGATGGCGGACCAACTCACGGGTGTCACCATGCATGAACCCGGGGTGTCGCGCATCGTCGCCGTGGACATTGAAGAAGCCGTCGCATTGGCGGAAGCAGGCTAAAAAAACGAGACAGGAAGCCTAGATGGATATCGCACTACTGGTTTTAGGGATAGTGGTCATAGTCGGCATTTTCGCCCATGGCCTTAGGACCATTCGCCGCCAGGGCCAGGCCAAGATGAAGACCAAGGCCATCAAGCCCATGCCCAAGGTCAAGGACGATAAGGGCTTTGACGACGACGGCATCGGCGAGGTGCGGGTGGTGGCCCGCAAGCGCCAGGAGCCCAAGATGGAGCAGATGGACCTGAACCTGGCCGAGTCTGCACAAGCCGCCCCTGCAGCAGCTCCCGCTGCGGCTGCCGTGGCCGAGGAAGTCCCGGCACAAGCTGCCGAACCCGAGCTGCCGAGCCTGCAGGCGGTGGCCGAAGACATCGAACCCGAGCCGGCCCCCCAGCAAGAGGCCCCCGCGCCCCAGCAGGTGCTGGTGCTGCACGTGGTGGCCAGGGAAGAAGAGCCCGTCGAAGGGGCCGAGCTGCTGCCGCTGCTGCTGACCCTGGGCCTGAAATTCGGTGAGATGGACATCTTCCACCGCCACCTGGAGCCCTCCGGCCGCGGCCCTGTGCTGTTCAGCCTGGCCAACATGGTCAACCCCGGCACCTTCGATTTGGACAACATGGAGCAGTTCAGCACCAAGGGCCTGGCCCTGTTCATGACCCTGCCCAACGAGGGTGACGCCATGAAGGCCTTCGCCATGATGCTCTCCGCCGCCCAGAAGCTGGCCGAAGAATTCGGCTGCCAGGTGCTGGACGGCGATCGCAACCTGGTTACCCAGCAGACGGTGCAGCACTACCAGGGGCAAATTCGGGAATTCACGCGGCGCCAGTTGCTGGCGGCCGGCGGCCATTGATTGCAAGGCCCGGCAGTGCCGGGCCTTTTTCTTTTCAGCATGAGAACCATGAGCGACATCCAGAACCAGCTAGAGCAGCTTCGCCGCCAAATCGACGAGCACAACTACCGCTACTACGTGGAGGATGCTCCCAGCATCCCCGACGCCGAATACGACCGCCTGCTCCGTGAGCTGCAGGCCCTCGAAGAGGCCCACCCGGATCTGGTCACCCCCGAGTCCCCCACCCAGCGGGTCGGGGCCAGGCCGGCCAGCGCCTTCGGCGAGGTGGCCCACGAGGTGCCCATGCTTTCCTTGGGCAACGCCATGACCCCGGACGAGTTCCAGGCCTTTGCCGAGCGGGTGGAAAAGGGCCTGGGCCGGGCCGCCGCCTGGTGCTGCGAGCCCAAGCTGGACGGCCTGGCGGTGAGCCTCCTCTATGAAAACGGCGTCCTGGTGCGGGGCGCCACCCGCGGCGACGGCAGCACCGGCGAGGACATCACCCAGAACGTGCGCACGGTGCGGGCCATACCCTTGAAGCTGCGGGGCGACTTCCCGGCCCGCCTGGAAGTGCGGGGCGAAGTCTTCATGTCCAAATCCGGTTTCGAGGCCATGAACCAGAAGGCGTTGGAAACAGGCGACAAGCTGTTCGCGAACCCCCGCAACGCCGCCGCCGGCTCCCTGCGCCAGCTCGACTCGCGCATTACCGCCAAGCGGCCCCTGGCTTTCTACGCCTATGGCCTGGGGGTGGTGGAAGGGGCCGCGCTGCCGGCCAGCCAGTTTGGCCGCCTGCAGTGGCTCAAAACCCTGGGCCTGCCGGTTTCCCAGGAGGTGCAGCAGCGCACCAGCCTGGCAGAGGTCGAGGCCTACCATGCCCAGCTGCTGGCCAAGCGCAACGATCTCGATTTCGACATCGACGGCGCCGTCATCAAGGTGGACGCCGTCGCCGACCAGGACGAACTGGGCTTCGTCTCCCGGGCGCCGCGCTGGGCCATCGCCTGGAAATACCCGGCCCAGGAAGAACTCACCGTCCTCGAAGACGTGGAGTTCCAGGTGGGCCGCACCGGCGCCATCACCCCGGTCGCCAAGCTCAAACCCGTGTTCGTCGGCGGCGTCACCGTGTCCAACGCCACCCTGCACAACGCCGACGAGATAGCGCGCCTCGGGGTCAAGATTGGTGACACCGTCATCATCCGCCGCGCCGGCGACGTCATACCCCAGGTGGTGTCGGTGGTGGAAGAGCGCCGCCCCTTGGATGCCCGCGACATCCAGTTCCCGGCCCGCTGCCCCGTCTGCGGCGCCCATGTGGAGCGGGAAACCTTGAAGACCCACCTCAAGACCCGCGTCATAGAGCGCGAAGGCACCGCCTACCGCTGCTCAGGCCGCCTGACCTGCTCGGCCCAGCTCAAGCAGGCCCTTATCCATTTCGCCTCCCGCAAGGCCCTGGACATCGAGGGCCTCGGGGACGTGGTGGTGGAAAAACTGGTGGACGCCGGCCTGGTGGCAAGCCCCGTGGATATCTTCACCCTGAGCCGCGAGGCCATCCTGGGGCTGGAAGGCTTCGCCGAGCTGTCCACCGACAAGCTGCGCGCCGCCATATTGCGTAGCAAGGCCACCCCCTTCGCCCGGGTGCTCTACGGCCTCGGCATCCCCGAAGTGGGGGAGGAGACCGCCAAGCTGGTGGCCGCCAAGATGGGCAATGTCGACAACATCCGCCTGGCGCCCCTGGAACTCTTGACCAGCATCCCGGACGTGGGCCGGGAAGTGGCCTTCCACATCAGCGAGTTCTTCGTTGAAGCCAACAACTGGCGGGTGGTGGACGGGCTGCGCAGCCAGGGCCTTAATTTTGGCGAGCCGGATGCCAAGGTGGCCCTGGCGCCCCTGAGCTTTGCCGACTTCATCAACAAGCTGGATATCGTCGGCGTGGGCCCGGGGGCGGCGGAAAAGGCCGCCGCCCGATTCGAAAGCCTGGAGCAGCTCATCAAAACGGCCGAGGACGAGCAGGATCTCTTCAACGCCCTGGGGGGCACCAAGGCCGCGGCCAAGGGCCTCTTCAGCTTCTTTGCCGACGCCGCCAACCGCGACCACGCCCTGGAGATAGAGCGGCGCCTGCTGGCGCTCGAGGTGCACTGGACCTCTGAGAGGGAACTGGTGGAGGAGGGCGGCCTGCCCCTGTCCGGCCAGACCTTTGTCATCACCGGCACCCTGTCGGTGCTGTCCCGTGATGAGGCCAAGGCGCACTTGGAAGCCCTGGGGGCCAAGGTGGCGGGCTCGGTGTCCAAGAACACAGACGTGCTGGTGGCCGGCGAGAAGGCCGGCTCCAAGCTGGCCAAGGCCGAAAGCCTGGGGGTCGCTGTCTGGGACGACAACGCCTTGATGGCCTTCCTGCGCGAACAGGGGGTGACCGATGCTCAATAAATGGCTGGTCCGCTTCCTGACCCTCTTGCTGCTGGTGCTCTTCTACGAGCAATTCCTGGTGCTGGCCATCACCCTGGTCGGCTGGCTGCTGACCAAGATGCCGCTGGACTGGTTCTGGGATAACCAGGGCCAGCCCTTCAGCCTGCTGCTGGTGGCACTGTTGCTGCAGCCGGTGGGGGCCCTGTTCGGCTACCTGGTGGTGCGTTTCGAGAAGCAGATGCCGCTGTTCATGGCGCTGCTGGTGGCCATACCCAGGCCCGTGCTCTTCCTCTGGCCGGACTGGGCCGCCCAGCACAGTTTGCTCGGCTACCTGCTGGAGCCGGCGGTGGAGCTGGTGACCCTGCCGCTCTGGACCTGGCTCTGGCTGCGCTGGAAAAGGCATAAGGACGCCTTCAAGGCCTGAAGAAAGCCGCCCCAGGGGCGGCTTTCTTATTGGCTGGTGCTGCCGGACTTGGTTAACCCTTGACCAGGCTGATTGCCGGCGGCTAACCCATCAGACCAGCGGCAAAGGCCGCCGAATGGGGCGCCGCGACCATCTGGTACAAATTCAGGGAGGTGAGGGGATTGCCCAGAGCCACCGGCATTTGCTAATTTCGGGGTAGATCCCTTTTCGAGACCAATACCTTGCCCGTACTGCCGCAGTTTCGCCAAGCCCATCTGGAGGATGCCCCCGCCATCGCTGACCTCCTGGTGCGGGCCTGGCAGCAGAGTTATCGGCAATTCCTGCCGGCCAGCTTCCTGGAGAAGCTGAATGTGGCAGGGCGTATCGGCCTGGTGGAAAGCCTGCTGCGCCAGCCCCAGAGCCAGACCTGGCTGGTGGAAGACGACGGCCGCCTGCTGGGCTTCGTCAACACGGGCCGCTCCCGTGACCCCGACGTGTCACGCCGCACCACGGCGGAACTGCGGGCCCTCTACCTGGACCCGGAACTGGTGGGCGGCGGCCTCGGCAGCCAGCTGCTGGACAAGGCATTGCCGCCGCTACGTGAACAGGGCTTCGTGTCCTTGAACCTCTGGGTGCTGGAGAACAACCAGGCCGGGATCCGCTTCTGGCTCAAACACGGTTTCAAGGAGGACGGCTGCCACCGCATCGATGAACGCGACGGCACCGAGCTCAAGCAGATCCGTCTGCACCGCCTGCTGAACAAGGCCATCTAAGGCTCCTGGCAGGTAAAAAAGAAGGCGGCCCAGAGGCCGCCTTTTCTTATCCCGCCAGCTGCGCCACCGTCACCAGCAGCGCCACCCCCAGCATCAGGGCACCTTCGAGGTGCCTTTTTTGCTGGTGGCTGAGCAGGGCCGGCAGCACCAGGGCAACCATGGCCAGGGCCAGGGCGGCAAAGCCCAGGGCGCTGATGAAGGCGCCGGGGAAGTAGAGGGCGATGGCGAGCGGTGGGATGAAGGTCAGCAGCGCCGTCTGGCCGCGGCCGGCCAGGGTGAAGCGGCGGTTAAAGAGGGCCGCCAGGAAGTCGAACATGCCCACGGCGACCCCTAGGAAGGAGGTGGCCAGGGCCAGGTCGGCAAAGAGGTGGATGCACTGGCTGAGCCAGCCGCCCTGGCCGCCGGTGAGGGCGGACACCAGCTTTTCCAGGGCGCCGTCGGTCTGGACCAGGGCCTGCTGGTCCAGGCTGCCCAGCACCACCAGTTGCCAAATCAGGTAGAGGGCCAGGGGCAGCAGGGTGCCGCCGGCGATGGCCTGGCGCAGGGCCTTGCGGTCCTTCTCCAGGTAATTGACCAGGGTCGGGATGGAGCCGTGGTAGCCGAAGGCGGTGTAGATGATGGGCAGGGACGCCAGAGGCAGGGCGCTGTCACCCTGGAGATTATGGAGGCTGATGCCGGGCAGCAGCCCGGCCACCACCAGGGTCAGCGCCACCATCTTGAGGCTGAACAGCAGCCGGTTGCTGATGTCCACCACCCGCACCGACAGCGTCACCAGGGCCGCCACCGCCAGGCTGGCCAGCAGCGCCGCCGCCCCCTGGCTGATACCGGTGCTGGCCGCCAGCAGGCTGGCACTGCCGGACACATAGGCGGCCATCAGCGAGTAGTAGAGAAAGCCCATGCTGATGGCGACAACCAGCCTGCCCAGGGGGCCGAAGGCGCTCCGGCCGAGGGCGTCCAGGGAAGCGGGGCCGTCGAGGGCGATGCAGTGGTCCACCATCATCCAGGCGGCCTTGACGGCCAAGAGGGCGAAGACGATAAGGAGGGCCGTGCTGAGGCCGAAGCCCAGTTTGGCGGTGGCGAGCGGTAGGGCGAGCATGCCGGCGCCAATGGTGGTACCGGCCACGATAAGGGCTGAGCCCAGGGTCTTGTTCATCCGATCCTCGACTGCTGGATCGGGAGGGGCTTGGCCTTCCCGCCAGTCTTTACTGCTGCTGACGGCGCCTCGGCTTGTGATGCTGTTGTTAATTTGCCGGGCTTCGTTGTTAGAATGGGGCTCAACTTAAAAGACCCAAAGAGCGGGGTCAAGCATGGCCGACAGTCCCGTTATCAATATCCAGAAGCTGACCTACCGCAGCCACAGCCACGGCGATCAGTATTTCGCCAGGGTGGCTTCGGTGGCCGGTGCCATCGGCGCCAAGGAGCTGGGCTACCGGGTGGTGCGGGTTCAGCCCGGCAAGAAGGCCTGGCCCCGCCATGCCCATCTCAACAACGAAGAGATGTTCTTCATCCTCGAAGGCACCGGCACCCTGCTGATGGGGGAGGACAGCCACCCCTTGCAGGCCGGGGACTTCGTGGCCTGCCCGGCCGGGCCCGACCAGGCCCACCAGATAGTGAACAGCGGCAGCCGTGAGCTGGTCTACCTGGCGGTATCCACCATGAAGGAGCCGGACGTGATGCTCTACCCCGACTCCAACAAATACGGCGTCATCGCAGGCTCAGCCCCGGGCGGTGACAGCCAGGACAGGACCTTCGCCATCTTCGGCCGCCAAGGCCAGGGCCTCAACTATTGGGACGGAGAATGAAAAAACTGCTGCTCTGCCTTTGCTTCCTGGCCGCGCCGGCCATGGCCCGCTTCGACGAGCTGGGCCCCGCCTTGGACAGGCTGAGGACCGCTACCCTGAATGGCGACTACAAGACCTTGGTGGCCCTGACCCACCCCAAGGCCATCCATGCCCAGGGCGGTGAGGACGCGGCCCTGGTCAATGCCCAGAAGGCATTGCTGGAGCTGACCCGCAGCGGCATGAAGCAGACCGACTACCGCCTCGACAAGCCCACGCAGTTCTACCCCGCCGGGGACGACTGGCTGACCTTCGTGCTGACCCACAGCCGCTATGAGAACGCCAGCCAGATCATCGAAGAGGACAGCTACCTCATCGCAGTGCGGCCCAAGGCGTCGCCGGACTGGCATTTCATCGACGGCGCCGGGGTGGATTTCCCCCAGCAGATCTACGATTACTTCCCTGGCCTGCAACCGGGCATCGCCATCCCGGAAAAACACAGTAAAATCCGACTCATCACTCCCTGGACCCCCAAGAAGAAACAATGAAAGTTGCAACCTGGCAAGGAGAATGGCGGACCCACAAGCTGGAAGTGCAGCTGCTGCCGAGGCTGATGCTCGGCGAAGTCAGGCTGCTGGTGGACGGCGAGGAGCGGGACAGATCCCTGCTGTTCCGCACCCTCAAGCTGCACCGGCTCTGTGCCTTGGCGGTGCCGGAAGGGCGCCTTGGCCTTATCGAGGTGACAGTCCAGGACGGCCAGCTGGCGGTGGCGGTGGATGGCGAGGCCCTGACCGAAGCTCCCCTAGCCGAGGACGAACAGCCTGCCCAACTGGCCTTGCAGAACGGCCTTTTCTGCGGCTTTGGCTTCTTCGCCATGGCGGCGCTCTTCATGCTGCTGTTCAACGTCATAGCCCAGGGCTTCCCGCCCAGGGTGCTGCCGTCCCCCATGCCGCCCCTGGTCCTGGCGGTGGTGATGGGCCTTTACTACTTCATCGATACCCGTAAACGCCTGGATTTTCGCGCCACCCTGAAAGGCCGCTAGCCTTGGCGGGCGGGGGCCGCATATACTGCGGCCAATCCGTCGTCAGTCACCGGTATCCATGACCCAGAAAGCCCCCGTCGTCCATAAGACCCGTACCTCCTACGTGCTGGACAGCCTGCGCGACCGCATCCTCTCCGGCGAACTCAAGGCCGGCGAGCCGCTACGCCAGAACCTGCTGGCCGAGAGCCTCAACGTCAGCCGTATCCCGGTGCGCGAGGCCCTGATGCAGCTGGAGGCCGAAGGCCTTATCGACTTCGAGGCCCACAAGGGTGCCAGGGTCACGCCTTTGTCGGTAGAGCAGGCCGAAGAGCTGTTCGATATCCGCCTGCTGCTCGAACCCGACCTCCTGACCCGCTCCATCCCCAACCTCACGGCCCTGGATCTGCACCATTCCCAGGGCTACCTGCTGCAGATGGATGCCGCCCTCAAGCAGGGTTCCATCCAGGATTGGGCCGGCCTCAACCGCCAGTTCCACCTGAGCCTCTACGCCGGCGCCAACAGGCCCCGCACCCTGGAGCTGGTACAGACCCTTAATACTCACGCCGACCGCTACGTGCGGCTGCATCTGCTGCTGGACGGCGGCGTGCAGCGCGCCGAAGGGGAGCACGAGGCGCTGCTGGCCTGCTGCCGCGACAAGCGTATCGATGAAGCCGTGGAACGGCTCAAGGCCCATATCTGTGACGCCAAGCAGGACGTGCTCAACATGATCCTGGCCGGGCGTCATGCCTAAGCTGGAATTTCATCCCAGCCAACTGGACGCCAAGGGCCTGCTGTCGATGCCGCGGCCGCTCTGGGTGCTGCTCTGGTGGCTGATGCGTTACCCCATCATCTGGCTCGGCTCCCTGATGGGCGGCCAGGCCGGCGGCCGTTTCCTGGAGCAACTGATGCCGGATTTTGAAAAGGCCTGGCCCTGGCTGCTGCCGGCGCTACCGGCGCTGCTCTGTCTCTGGCTCAACGGCCACCGCCAGGTGGACGGCTCCGACAAGCTCTGGTGGTGCTGGCGCCAGCAGGGCTGGCTGCTCAAGCTGACGTTGGTCGGCGACCTCGGCCTTATCGTCGCCGCCATCATCAAGACCCACGGCCGTTACGATCCCTGGCTGGCCATCCAATTGGCGGTGACCAGCTGGGGCCTCGTCTACCTCTTGAGTTCCAAGTACCTGCCGCTGCTGTGGCGCGACAGGCCCCGTTTCTGATGCTCTCCAGCCAGCTGCACATGATTGGCCACTTCTTGGTGCCATTGCTGGTGGCGCTCGCCTGCTGGCGGCCCCAGTGGCGCAAGGCCACCCTGGTGATGTGGGCCACCATGGCGGTGGATCTGGACCACCTGCTGGCCAGGCCCGTCTTCGACCCGCTGCGCTGCTCCATCGGTTTCCACCCGTTGCACCAGTCCTGGGCCATAGGCCTCTACGCCCTGCTGGCGCTCTTGCCCCGGACCCGTTGGGTCGGGGTGGGGCTGCTCATCCACATGGCCCTGGACGGCCTGGACTGCCTGAAGCTGGTTTAGGGACGCTCTGTTTCGTGCCGCTGCGGCCTTCTGGTGTTATGGTGGTCACAGCCTCCATGCCAAGGAATGAAGCATGAAACTCTCGCTCTTCAGCCGCTACGCCTTCTTCGTCGGCTGTATCCTCGTCACCCTGATCTGCCTGCCGCTCCTGGATCACCACCCCTGGCTCTGGTCCTTGACCATCCTCACCGGCCTCTTGAGCCTGTTGGGGGTCTACGACCTTATCCAGAGCCGCCACTCCATACGCCGCAACTACCCGGTGCTGGGCAATATCCGTTACCTGGTGGAGTTCGTGCGCCCCGAGCTGCGCCAGTACCTGCTGGAAGGGGACGACGACAAGCTGCCTTTCTCTAGGGCCCAGCGTTCCCTGGTCTATGCCCGCGCCAAGGATCAGAACTCCGCCAAACCCTTCGGCACCCTCATCGACGTCTACGAGCCGGGTTTCGAGTTCATCAACCACTCCATGTGCCCCAAGGCAGTGCAGGAGCACCAGGGCTTCAGGGTGAAGATAGGGGGGCCCCAGTGCAGCCAGCCTTATTCGGCCTCCATCTTCAATATCTCCGCCATGAGCTTCGGGGCCCTGTCCGCCAACGCCATCCGGGCCCTGAACAAGGGCGCCAAGCTGGGCGGCTTTGCCCACGACACGGGGGAGGGCAGCATCAGCCCCTACCACCGGGAATTCGGCGGCGACCTCATCTGGGAGCTGGGCTCGGGCTATTTCGGCTGCCGGACCCCGGACGGCCATTTCGACCCGGTACGCTTTGCCGAGCAGGCCAAGGATCCCCAGGTCAAGATGATAGAGATCAAGCTCAGCCAAGGGGCCAAGCCAGGCCACGGCGGCATCCTGCCCGCCCACAAGGTCACGGCCGAAATCGCCGAGACCCGGGGCGTGCCCAGGGGCCAGGACTGCATATCGCCGTCCAGCCACAGCGCCTTTTCCACCCCGCTGGAACTGCTGGCCTTTATCCAGCAGCTGCGTGAGCTCAGTGGCGGCAAGCCGGTGGGCTTCAAGCTTTGCCTGGGCCACCCCTGGGAGTTCATGGGCATCGCCAAGGCCATGCTGGAGAGCGGCATAGTGCCCGACTTCATTGTCGTCGACGGCAAGGAAGGGGGCACTGGGGCGGCGCCCCTGGAATTCTCCAACCATATCGGCGTGCCGCTGCGTGAAGGGCTGTTGTTCGTCCACAACACCCTGGTGGGGCTCAATCTTCGCGACAAAATAAAGATCGGCGCCAGCGGCAAGATAGTCTCGGCTTTCGATATCGCCAGCGTCCTGGCCATAGGCGCCGACTGGGCCAACTCGGCCAGGGGCTTCATGTTCGCCGTCGGCTGTGTCCAGTCCCAGTCCTGCCACACCAACAAGTGCCCGACCGGTGTCGCCACCCAGGACAAGCTGCGCCAGCGTGCCCTGGTGGTGCCGGAAAAGGCCGAGCGGGTGCGCAATTTCCACCACAACACCCTCCATACCCTGGCCGAGATGATGGCCGCCGCCGGCCTGGACCACCCGGACCAGCTGGAGGGCAAGCACCTGGTGCGCCGCACCAGCAGCACCGAAGTCAGGCTCTTCTCGCAGATCCACGTCTTCTTGAAGCCCGGCGAGCTGCTCCAAGAGCGCATTGAGGGAGATTTCTACGCCAGGGTCTGGCACATGGCCCGCAGCGACAGCTTCGAGCCGGCCAGCGTCGAGCTGGAAAGCCTGGCCCGCAGCAGCCGCAGCCTGGATAGCGAGCCGGTGATGAGTTAGGCCTTGCCGGGGGCGCCGGCTATGGTCAAAATAGCGCCCCCATAACGAGAGGAGCTGTCCATGGCCACCGCCAGTGCCTACCACATCCTGGTCAAGACCCGCGAAGAAGCCGAGAAGCTGTTGGCGCAGCTCAAGAAGGGCGCCGACTTCAACAAGCTGGCCAAGCAGCACTCCCTCTGCCCCTCCAAACGCCGCGGCGGCGACCTGGGGGAGTTTCGCAAGGGCGACATGGTCAAGGCTTTCGACGACGTGGTGTTCAAGAAGCCGCTGTTCGAGGTCCAGGGCCCGGTCAAGACCAAGTTCGGCTGGCATCTGATCAAGACCGTCTACCGCTCTACCGATATCAAGTAAAGACGCCGTCCGCCCAGGTCTTGCCAATAGGGCAGGGCACTGAGGTATCGAGGCTCCACCTAGGTAGACAGAAAAGGCCGCTTTATAGCGGCCTTTTTGAAATGGTGGGTGATGCCGGGTTCGAACCAGTGACGCCCGGTTCTTGTAAGAAGCGGGAGGTGCCACACCTTCCGGCTCGTATTCTGGATAAAGAAAAAGGCCGCTTTGCAGCGGCCTTTTTGAAATGGTGGGTGATACCGGGTTCGAACCGTGATACCCGGTTCTTGTAAGAAGCGGGAGGTGCCACACCTTCCGGCTCGTATTCCGGATAAAGAAAAAGGCCGCTTTGCAGCGGCCTTTTTGAAATGGTGGGTGATACCGGGTTCGAACCAGTGACGCCCGGTTCTTGTAAGAAGCGGGCGGTGCCACATCTCCCGGCTCGTATTCCGGATAAAGAAAAAGGCCACCTTTCGGTGGCCTTTAAGTAGATGGTGGGTGATACCGGGTTCGAACCAGTGACCCCCTCCTTGTAAGGGAGGTGCTCTCCCAGCTGAGCTAATCACCCAAATTCTGTAGTGGCGTCCTGGGAAGTGTGACGGCACGTTGTCTGGTTACCAAAAGTTTTGACAACCAATTTGTATGGTGGGTGATACCGGGTTCGAACCAGTGACCCCCTCCTTGTAAGGGAGGTGCTCTCCCAGCTGAGCTAATCACCCTAAATCTGTAGTAAAGCCCTGGGTTGTCGGCTTTACGTTGTAAATGGTGGGTGATACCGGGTTTGACCCGTTATCCCCGGTTCTTGTCACAGCGGGAGTTGCTCTCCCTCTTTGCTCCAGGAACCAACTTGTATGGTGGGTGATACCGGGTTCGAACCAGTGACCCCCTCCTTGTAAGGGAGGTGCTCTCCCAGCTGAGCTAATCACCCTAAATCTATAGCAAAGCCCTGGGTTGTCGGCGTTGCGTTTTCAATTTGGTTGGCAGGTCCTGAATCATCAGGAAATTGGTGGGTGATACCGGGTTCGAACCAGTGACCCCCTCCTTGTAAGGGAGGTGCTCTCCCAGCTGAGCTAATCACCCCTGCCATGTGGAGCGGTATTATAGGGAGGGTGTTTTTAGTGTCAACCCAATTTTCCGCAACCCCGCTTGAGTGCTGGTTTTTTCTACGCCTTGGGGTGCTGGGAGCCGCTGCCGCCCGGTGCTAGAATAGGCGCTTTCCCAAGGCCAAGCCGTCAACCTAATAAGTGCTTCCATGAAAGTCAAAACCCGTTTTGCCCCCAGCCCCACAGGTTACCTGCACGTCGGTGGTGCCCGCACCGCCCTCTATTCCTGGCTCTTTGCCCGCCACAACCAGGGCGAGTTCGTGCTGCGTATCGAAGACACCGATCTCGAGCGTTCCACCCCGGAGGCCATCGAGGCCATCCTCGACGGCATGAACTGGCTGGAGCTGGGCTGGGACGAAGGTCCTTACTACCAGACCAAGCGTTTTGACCGTTACCGCGACGTGGTCGCCCAGATGCTGGAAGCGGGCACCGCCTACAAATGCTACTGCTCCATAGAGCGCCTGGACGCCATGCGCGAAGAGCAGATGGCCAAGGGTGAGAAGCCCCGTTATGACGGCAAGTGCCGCCACGGCAACACAGAGCATGCCGCCGACGCGCCTTATGTCATCCGCTTCAAGAACCCGGAAGAGGGCAGTGTCATCTTCGACGACCAGATCCGCGGCCCCATCGAAATAGGCAACAAGGAACTGGACGACCTCATCATCCAGCGCACCGACGGCAGCCCCACCTACAACTTCTGTGTGGTGGTGGACGACTGGGACATGGGCATCACCCACGTGGTGCGCGGTGAAGACCACATCAACAACACCCCGCGCCAGATCAACATCCTTAAGGCCCTGGGTGCCCCCGTGCCCCTCTATGCCCACGTCTCCATGATCCTGGGCGACGACGGCAAGAAGCTGTCCAAGCGCCACGGCGCCGTGTCCGTGATGCAGTACCGCGACGAAGGCTACCTGCCCGAGGCCCTGCTCAATTACCTGGTGCGCCTGGGCTGGTCCCACGGTGACCAGGAGGTGTTCAGCATGCCCGAGATGATCGAGCTGTTCACCCTGGAAGCCGTCAACAAGGCCGCCAGCGCCTTCAACACCGAGAAGCTGAACTGGCTGAACAACCACTACATCCGCACCCTGCCGGCTGAAGAGGTAGCCAAGCACCTCGAATGGCATATGGCCGACCAGCAGCTCGACACCAGCAAAGGTCCCAGCCTGGAAGCCCTGGTGGGGGTCATGGGCGAGCGGGTCAATACCCTGCGCGAGCTGGCCGCCCAGAGTCGCTACTTCTATGAGGACTTCAGCGACTTCGAAGAAGGGGCTGCCAAGAAGCACCTGCGCCCCGTCGCCCAGGAGCCGCTGCAACTGGTGCAGAAGAAGCTGGCGGAGCTGGCCGACTGGACAGTCGAAGCCATCCACAACGCCATCCAGGCCACCGCCGACGAGCTGGAAGTGGGCATGGGCAAGGTGGGCATGCCGCTGCGCGTCGCCGTCACCGGTGCCGGCCAATCCCCCTCCTTGGACCTGACCCTGCACCTCATCGGCAAAGAGCGCAGCCTGGCCCGCCTGGACCAAGCCGTTGATTTTATCGTCAAACGCGCCGCAGACTGAGAAAAGCCGGTTGACAGGAAAAAGGGGGCTGCATAGAATGCGCCTCGCACTGAAGGGGAGCGCGGCTCCCCTGATTCAGGGGCTATAGCTCAGCTGGGAGAGCGCTTGCATGGCATGCAAGAGGTCGGCGGTTCGATCCCGCCTAGCTCCACCAAATTCAAGTGTTTGATGGTGTAGGATATATCGGAAAAGAGGTCGGCGACAAAGGTTGCCCCGTTCGATTCCGCCTGGCTCCACCAAACAGTGGTCATGGCTTGTAAGCGGTGACCAGCTCTGAAAAGAGCGACAATTTGGCCTGCACCAGCACAGCAGGTTCGATACGGTAGTTTCGGGGCTATAGCTCAGCTGGGAGAGCGCTTGCATGGCATGCAAGAGGTCGGCGGTTCGATCCCGCCTAGCTCCACCAAATAAGTCACCGATGTCCTAGCATCGGTGCGGGTGAAGGCAGAAATGCCGTTCGGTTTTGCCAGCAAAACCTCACCTTAAAAAATTTGGCTCGATTGATGTAAAGGAAGAAGCCGCATGGCTTCGTTGGCTCAGCCAAGCCTTTACAAAAATCAGTGCAAAGCGAGGCTTTGCAAAGCCTGATTTTTGTCCCCTTCGTCTAGAGGCCTAGGACACCGCCCTTTCACGGCGGTAACAGGGGTTCGAATCCCCTAGGGGACGCCACATCGAAGAACTGAGGTGAACGCCATTCCAGTAGCGTCACCAAGGGTGAGAAACCCTGCAGTTCGACCAAGGCGCGTAGCGTCTTGGAACAGCCGAAAGGCTGGCCCGAAGGGCGAAATGCCGAAGGCATTTCGTGATCCCCTAGGGGACGCCACAATTTGGGGTTATAGCTCAGCTGGGAGAGCGCTTGCATGGCATGCAAGAGGTCGGCGGTTCGATCCCGCCTAGCTCCACCAAATAAGTCACTGATGTCCTAGCATTAGTGCAGGTGAAAGGCAGAATTGCCGTTCGACTTTGACCAGCAAAGTCTCACCTTACAAAATTTGCCGCGACGCAACGCGTCGCAGACTGCAAATTTTGTCCCCTTCGTCTAGAGGCCTAGGACACCGCCCTTTCACGGCGGTAACAGGGGTTCGAATCCCCTAGGGGACGCCACATCGAAGAACTGAGGTGAACGCCATTCCAGTAGCGTCACCAAGGGGTGAGAAACCCTGCAGTTCGACCAAGGCGCGTAGCGTCTTGGAACAGCCGAAAGGCTGGCCCGAAGGGCGAAATGCCGAAGGCATTTCGTAATCCCCTAGGGACGCCACAATTTGGGGTTATAGCTCAGCTGGGAGAGCGCTTGCATGGCATGCAAGAGGTCGGCGGTTCGATCCCGCCTAGCTCCACCAAAACCAAAGGCCGCTCGAAAGAGCGGCCTTTTTCTTTGCGTTTTTTAAGGCATTACCGTCAGTTGAGGCTGTCTTATGGTTGGTTGGGACAAGCCGTCCCTGGCGCCGCCTTCCGGCTCGGCCGTCCTGTGGCCTCGCGCTCGGCAGCGCAGAAGCGGCGCTTCTGCTTCGAGCCTCGCCCCGCCTAGCTCCACCAAAAACAAAGGCCGCTCGAAAGAGCGGCCATTTTCTCGTCAGGGCTCGTCTAATCCAGCCGGTCCTTGAGGTCGGCCCAGATGTTTTCCATCAGGGCCGGCTGGGCCTGGGCTGTGGGGTGCAGGCCGTCGCCTTGGACCATGCCGTCCTTGCCGAACAGATCCTTGAGGAAGAAGGGCAGCAGGGGCACGTCCTTGGCTTTGGCCACCTGGCCGAAGCTGGCCTTGAAGGCGTCCAGGTAGCGGGGGCCGTAGTTGGGGGGCAGCCAGATCTCCATCAGCAGCACCTGGCTGCCGGCCTGGCGGCTGAGGCTCACCAACTGCGCCAGGTTGGCCTTCATGCGGCCAAGGGGGTAGCCGCGCAGGCCATCGTTGCCCCCCAGCTCGATGAGCACCAGGTCGGGCTGATGTTCCTTGAGGATGGCGGGCAGGCGGCGCAGGGCACCGCCCGTGGTCTCGCCGCTGATGCTGGCGTTGACCAGCTGCCAGTCCGGTGCCTCCTTGGCCAGCCTGTCCGACAACAGCTTTACCCAGGTCTGCTCCGTCTGGAGCCCGTATCCGGCGCTCAGCGAATCCCCCAGCACCAGCAGGGTCTTGGCCTGGCCCAGGGGGCTTATCAGCAGCAGTATCAGCAGCAGGGCTCGCATGGGGCCTCCTAGTGGGTGGTGCCGGCGACGGCCTCTATCTCGGTGGTGCCGGCCAGCAGTTCGTCACAGAGCCTTTTCAGGGCCGCCACCAGGGTCGGCAGCGCCATGCTGGGGCTGCCGGGGTGGCGGGCCGCCTGCTCGGGAAGGTAGGGGATGTGGACGAAGCCGGCCTTGGGCCCCCAGGGCAGGGCGGCGGCCAGGTGGCAGGCGCCGTAGAGCACCTGGTTGCAGACATAGGTGCCGGCGCTGTAGGAGATCTCCGCCGGAATGCCGGCCGTTTCGAGGGCGGCCCGAAGCCGCTTGACGGGCAAGGTGCTGAAGTAGGCGGTGGGGCCGCCTGCCACCACAGGCTGGCCGCTCGGCTGCTGGCCCTGGTTGTCGGGAATGCGGGCCTCGATGAGGTTGATGCCCACCTTTTCCAGGCTGATGGCGGCCCGGCCCCCGGCCTGGCCGACGCAGAGGATGATGTCCGGCTCCAGGGCGCGGGCCGTCTGGCCCAGCACCGCCAGGCTTTGGGCGAAGGTGCAGGGCAGCATCAGGCTGATGACGCTGTCCTTGTAGCCGGCCAGTTGTTTGACCGCTTCCCAGGAGGGGTTGATGGCTTCGCCGCCGAAGGGCTCGAAACCGGTTAAGAGGATCTTCACAAGAGCCACCATAAAAGCGCGATATTGGCGGTGAGCAGCAGCAGGGCCGTGGGCACCTGGGCTTTTATCACCGCGTTTCTGTCGTCCAGTTCCAAGAGGGCCGCCGGCACCATGTTGAAGTTGGCGGCCATGGGGGTGAGCAGAGTGCCGCAATAGCCGCTGAACATGCCGATGGCGGCCATGACGGCGGCGTCGCCGTGGTACTGGTTCACCAGGAAAGGGATGCCGACGCCGGCGGTGATGACCGGGAAGGCGGCAAAGGCGTTGCCCATGATCATGGTAAAGAGTGCCATGCCGACGGCATAGGCGACAATGGCCCAGAAGCGTACGCCCTCAGGCAGCACCTGGCCCACCAGGGCGGCGACGGCGTTGCCGATACCGGCGTGGGCGAAGAGGATACCCAGGGTGGCCAGCATCTGGGGCAGCAGCAGGGCCCAGCCGATGGCGTCCATCAGCCTGGCGTTTTCCTTGAGGCCCTGCAGCGGCGACTCCCGGGTCAGGCGGCAGGCGAGGGCAAAGGCGATAAGGCAGGCCAGGCCCAGGCTGATAAGGGTGGCGCTCTTGGGGGCCACCCACACCAAGCCCTGGCCGGCCAGCCAGGGAAAGCCCAGCGCCCCCACCAATGTGATGCCGGGGATGGCCAGCGCCGGCCAGAAGAGTTTGGCACCCAGGCGCTCGGCCCCCTGGTCGCGCCTGGCCTGGTCCAGCTCGCCCTGGAGCCTGGACTTGACCAGGTTCAGGCCACCCAGCAGGCCCATGGCCAGCACCAGGGCGCCGCTGAGCTTGGCCGGCAGCCAGCCGCCCACCAGGAAGAGAAGGCCGTAGAGGCTCCAGAAGAGGGCCGTGGGCCAGCGCCTGGGGTGGGCCCTGTCCAGGGCCGTCAACACGCCGTTGGCCAGCAGCAGCACTCCTGCAAGGCCATAGAAAAACTCGATGCTAAGCACGGGGCGCCTCCTGGAGGGCCGCCCTCGCCCGGGCCAGCTGGCGGTCCAGGTAGAGCACCCGGCAGCCGTGGATCAGCAGGGCGCAGAGGGCGGTGGGGATCCCCCAGAAGGCGATGTGCAGGGGCTCGACGTCGATGCCGTTTTCCTTGAGGAAGCTGTGCATCAAGAGCACGGCGCCGAAGGCCACGAAGATGTCCTCGCCGAAGAAGAGGCCGACGTTGTCGGTGGCGGCCGCCATGGCCCGCAGGCGTTGGCGCTCGGCGTCGCTCAGGGGCCCCAGCACCCGGCCGGCTGCCCCTTCGGCCATGGGCGCCAGCAGTGGCCTGACCATCTGCGGGTGGCCGCCAAGGCTGGTGAGGCCGAGGGCGGCGCTCAGTTCGCGCAGCAGCAGGTAGAGGGCCATCAGCCGCCCGGCGGAGATCTGCTTGAAGCCCGCTATCCAGCGGCCCGCCTGCTCGCGCAGGCCGCTCCGTTCCAGAAGGCCGATGACGGCCAGCGGCAGCACCAGGATCAGCGACAGGGTGCGGGTATGGGTGAAACCTTCGCCCAGGGCCTTGAGGATGTCGCCAAAGGGCAGGGCGGCGGCCAGGCCAGTGACCACCCCGGCCAGGGTCACCACCAGCAGCGGGTTGGCCCTCAGCCCAAAGCCGATGATGATCACCGCCACCCCCAGCAGGGGCCAGTAGGATACGGCGTCCATCAGGGGGCCTCTATGACGATCTGTCGCTCGAGCAGGGCTTGGCGAAGGGTCCTGGCCAGGCTCAGGGCATGTTGGTTGTCGCCGTGCAGGCAGAGGCTGTCGGCCTTGACCTGGATCTTGCCACCGCCCTGGGCCTGCACCTCGCCATCCATGGCCAGGGCCAGTACCTGGGCCTGGACCTCGGCGTCGTCCTCCAGCACGGCGCCGGCCTGGCTGCGCGGCACCAGGCTGCCGTCGCCCTGGTAGCGGCGGTCGGCAAAGACTTCGGAAACGGCCTCAAGGCCGGCCTTTTCGGCGGCCACCAGCAGTTGGCCGCCGGCCAGGCCATAGAGCTTGAGGCTGGGGCCCAGGGCCTTGACGGCCGCGGCGATGGCGGCGGCCAAGGCCGGGTCACGGGCGGCCTGGTTGTAGAGGGCGCCGTGGGGTTTGACGTGGTGGAGCGCCGCGCCCCTTGCCTCGCAGAGGGCCTTGAGGGCGCCGCACTGGTAGAGCACCAGGTCGAAGACCTCTTGTGGGTCCAGGGTCATCTCGGTGCGGCCGAAGTTGGCCCTGTCGTCGAAACTGGGGTGGGCGCCGATGGCGACGCCGTGGCGGATGGCGAGATCCACAGTCCTGGCCATCAAGGCAGGGCTGCCGGCATGGAAGCCGCAGGCGATATTGGCCGAGCTGATGAGCGGCATCAGCTCGGCGTCGAAGGGGGCGCCTTCGCCGAGATCGGCGTTGAAATCAATGCGCTGCAACGAATTCCTCCAGGTGTTTCAGATAGGCCTGTTGCTGTTGCCAGGCCAGACGCGCCTCGGCCATGGTCACGGGGATGAAGCCCAGGCGCCGGCCCGGCCCCAGCTGCCCCAGCTGCCAGAGATCGGCGGCAATGATCACCCCCAGCTTGGGGTAGCCGCCTGTGGCCTGGGCGTCCATGGCCAGCACTATGGGCTGGCCATTGCCGGGCACCTGTATGGTGCCGGGGATCACGCCGTGGGAGGGCAGTTCGTCCCCCACCAGCCGGGTCAGCTTGGGGCCGTTAAGGCGGTAACCCATGCGGTTGGACAGTGAGCCTATGGTCCAGTCGTTGTGCCAGAAGAGGGTCTTGGCCTCCTGGTCGAAGCTTTCGTATTCGGGCCCCGGCAGCACCCGCAGCCGGCCCGTGCCCGGTACCCGCACGAAAAGGGGAGCCTGGAAATCGCCTTCTGGGCGCCAGCCCAGCTCGTCGCCTGTGGCCAGGGGGGCATTGAAGCCGGAGCTGATGTCGGTGCTGGCCGAGCCCAGCACCTGGGGCACCTCCAGCTCGCCGCTGACCGCCAGGTAGGCCCTGAAGCCCTTCTTCGGCTGGCGGAAATGGAGGACTTGCCCCGGCTCTACGTGGAAACGCCAGCCCGGGGTGACGGGTTCGTTGTCGAAGCTGGCGCCCAGATCGGCGCCGGTCAGGGCCACCCAGCCACTTTTCTGGAAGCGCAGCTGGGTCTGGCCGAAGGTGATCTCGATGGCCGGGGCCAGGGGCGGCTTTTGCAGCAGCAGGTTGGCCGCCTGCAAGGCCAGGCTGTCCATGGCGCCGCTGACAGGTACCCCCTGGTTGCGAAGGCCGGGTCGGCCGCCGTCCTGGATGGTGGCGAGGATGCCGCCCTTGAGCACTTCAATCATGGCGCACCTCGAACTGGATCCGGTGTCCAGGCTGGGATGGGATGGTGGCGAGGATGCCGCCCTTGAGCACTTCAATCATGGCGCACCTCGAACTGGATCCGGTGTCCAGGCTGGGATGGGATGGTGGCGAGGATGCTGTCTTGCAAAACCTCAATCATGGCGCACCTCGAACTGGATCCGGTGTCCAGGCTGGGATGGGATGGCGGCGAGGAAGCTGTCTTTCAGAGCCTCAGTCATGGCGCACCTCGAAACGGATCTGGTCACCGGGCTGGATCAGCGCCGGCGGCTCCCGGGTCACGTCGAACAGGGGCTGCTCCATGTAGCCGATGATCTGCCAGCCGCCCGGGCTTTGGCGAGGGTAGATGCCGGTCTGACTGCCGGCGATGCCCACGGCGCCGGCCGGCACCTGCACCCTGGGTTCGGCCCGGCGCGGCACCGCCAGGCGCCTGTCCATGCCGGTGAGGTAGGCAAAGCCCGGCATGAAGCCTACGAAGGCCACCTCGTAGGTGGTACCGCTGTGGCGGGCTATGACCTCTTCCTCGGTGAGCCCTGTGTATTCGGCCACCAGGTGCAGATCCGGGCCCTTGTAGCGCACCGGCAGCAGATGCAGCTTGCCGGAATGGCTCTGGGCTGGCCTTTTTTCCCAGAGCGCCAGGCAATGCCCGGCCAGGGCGTCGAGATCGGCCCCGGGGGCCTTGAGCAGCAGGGTCAGGTTGCCCATGCCGGGTACCGCCTCCAGCAGCTCGGCCTTGCCTGCCAACTGGCCGGCCAGCCAATGGAGCTGGCGCTGGGCCTCCACGCCGGGATCGTTGAGGTTCAATACCAGGGCGCTGTCCCCAAGGGGCGACCAGGTCAGGGTCATGATGGCTCTCGTCGATAGGTTCTGGCACTAACCTATCTATAACAGCTTCTGATTGCATCTCTATTGTGGGCAAGGACTTAACTGGACTGACCCCTTGGCCGGGGATCCAAAGCCGGTTAAGGTCCTATCAAAGGATCTCGCTGGAGTTCGCCATGAGTCACCCCGTGATAGCAGCGCAGCAGCTGGCCAAGTCGGTCGTCAGTGCCGACGGCAACCAGCTGACCATTCTCAAGGGCCTGGATCTGCAGGTGGGGGCAGGGGAGACACTGGCCATCATGGGTGCCTCAGGCTCCGGCAAGTCGACCTTGCTTGGCCTGCTGGCGGGGCTGGACAGCCCCAGCTCGGGCAGCCTCTGGCTGGCCGGCCAGGAGCTGGCGGCGCTGGACGAAGACCAGCGGGCGGCGCTGCGGGCCAGCAAGCTCGGCTTCGTCTTCCAGCAGTTTCTGCTGATCCCCAGCCTCAATGCCCTGGAAAACGTGATGATGCCCGCCGAGCTCCAAGGCATGAAGGACGCCCGGGCCAGGGCCCAGGAACTGCTGGCCCGGGTCGGCCTCGGCGAGCGGCTGCACCACTTCCCAGGCCAGCTCTCCGGCGGTGAGCAGCAGCGGGTGGCCCTGGCCAGGGCCTTCATCACCAACCCGGCGCTGCTCTTCGCCGACGAACCCACAGGCAACCTGGACCGCCACACAGGGGAGCACGTGGCGGACCTGCTCTTTGCCCTCAACCGGGATTTTGGCACCACCCTGGTGCTGGTGACCCATGACGAGACCTTGGCGCGGCGCTGCGGCCGGGTGCTCAGCCTCAAGGACGGCCACCTGGAGGCCTTGGGTGATGCGGCCTGAGCTGGTCTGGCGTTTCTTCTGGCGTGAGCTCAAACGCATGGACGTGCTGATCATGGTGCTGGCCATCGCCCTGGCGGTGGCGTCCGTGGTGTCATTGGCACGCTTCGCCGAGGTGCTGAACCAGGCCTTCGATCGCAAGGGCGCCAGCTTCCTGGCCGCCGATCTGGTGCTGCGCAGCAGCCAGCCCCTGGACCAGGCGGTGGAAAAGGCCATCCAGGCCAGCCCCCTGGACAAGAGCCACCAGACCCGTTTCACCACCATGCTGATCCATGGCGACGCCATGCAGCTGGCGGCGGTGGCTGCCGTCGATGCCCACTACCCCTTGCGGGGCCAGCTCAAGGTGGCGGACAGCCCCTTCGGGACCAAGGTGGTCACCGGCCATGGCCCAGGGGCCGGCAGCATCTGGCTCGACAGCCGCCTGGCCCAGGCCCTCGGCGCCAAACTGGGGGACAAGGTGGAGCTGGGCTACGCCAGCCTCAAGGTGGAGCGCTTCCTTATCGAGGCCCCCGACCTGGGGCTCAACCTCTTCGCCACGGCGCCGCCGGCGCTGATGAACGAGGCCGATCTCGCCGCGACCAAGGTGATACAGCCGGGCTCCAGGGTCGGCTGGCGCTGGCTGTTCAGAGGGGATGCCAAGGCCCTCAAGCAGCTGGAAGCGCGCTTCAAGGACCAGCTGCCGCCCGGCGCCGAGTTCACCGACATCCACCGCAGCAACTCCCCCATAGGCACGGCCCTGGACAGGGCCAGGCGCTTTTTGCTGCTCTCGAGCCTGCTGGGGGTGCTGCTGGCGGCCGTGGCCATAGGGGTGGCGGCGCGGCGTTTTTGCGACGCCCACGTGGAGACGGTAGCGTTGATCAAGGCCCTTGGCGGCAGCAGGAACAAGGTGGTGGCGCTCTTTGCCGGCCAGATGGGGCTGGTGCTGGTCCTGGGCTCGCTGCTGGGCCTGGCCCTGGGATTGGGGCTGGTGCAGGGGCTCTTGGCCCAATACGGGGCCCTCTTGCCGGCCGAGCTGCCGCCGCCCACCGCTGAGCCCCTCTGGCTGGGCATGGCGGTGGGGGCCCTGTGCACAGCTGCCTTTGCCGCCTGGCCGCTGTGGCGGCTCCTGAAGGTGCCGCCGATCCGGGTCTGGCGGGAAGGGGAAGGCGGCGACGGCGGGGGCCGGACCCACTACCTGCTGGTGCTGGCGGCCCTGTTTGGTGTCATTTACCTCTTCACTGGCGATCTCAACCTGACCTGGGCTGTGGGGGCCGGGGTCGGGGCCGCCGCCCTGGCCGTGGGCCTGTGCAGTTATGTGCTGCTGCGCCTCCTTGGCCGGACCCGCAGTATCGGCGGGGCCTGGCGGCTGGCGGTGGCGGGGCTGCAACGGCGCCGCGGCGCCAGCCTGGTGCAACTGGGCAGTTTCACCCTGGCGCTGATGCTGATGCTGCTGGTGCAGCTGATCCAGCATGATCTCCTGGCGGACTGGCAGAAGAGCCTGCCGGATGATGCCCCCAATTATTTCGTGGTCAATGTGGCCCCGGACGAGGTGGCGCCGGTCAAGGCCTTCCTGGCCGGCCACGGCAGCAGCGCCAGCGACCTCTATCCCGTGGTGCGGGCCAGGCTCACCGCCATCAACGGCGAAGCGCTGCGCCAGGGGGACGAAGAGCCGGCCCAGGGCAAAGCGCCGCAGCGGGGCGGCCGGGTCGGCATAGACCGCGAGCTCAACCTCACCTGGCGCACCGATCTGCCGCCCCAGAACAAATTGGTGCAGGGCAGCTGGTGGCAGGCCGGCGGCGGCAAGGCGGTATCGGTGGAGGAAGGGGTGGCCAAGCGCCTCGGCATCAAGCTGGGGGACGAGCTGGCCTTCCGCCTCGGCGGTGAGGATTTCTCTGCCCCGGTCACCAGTATCCGCAAGGTGGACTGGCAGTCCATGCAGCCCAACTTTTTCATGATCTTCAGCCCGGCCGTGCTCAAGGACTTCCCGGCCAGCTACATCGCCAGCTTCCACCTGGCGGACGACCAGCGCCCGGCCCTGGGCACCTTGCTGCGTGACCATCCTACCCTGACCCTTATCGACGTGGACGCCATCCTCGGCCAGATCCGCAGCCTCATCAACCAGGTGGCCTTGGCGCTGCGTTTCGTCTGGTTACTGGTCTCGGCGGCGGCGCTGCTGGTGCTGCTGGCGGCGGTGCAGGCCAGCCTCGACGAGCGGCGCCGGGATCTGGGGGTGCTGCGTACCCTGGGGGCCTCCAACCGCAGTCTGCGCCAGGCCCTGGGCCTGGAGTTCCTGCTGCTGGGGGGCCTGGCCGGGTTGATGGCGGGCCTGTGCAGCCAGCTCAGCCTCTATCTTCTGCAGACCAGGGTGCTGGATCTCCCTGTGAACCTGCACTGGCCGCTATCCTTGCTGGCCCTGGTCGGTGGTGCACTGGGAGTGGCGATACCGGCCCTGCTGCGGCTCTGGCCGCTGCTGCGCCGCGCGCCGCTGCGCCTTATCCGCAGCTGAGGAGGCAGGCCCTGGGGCCGCCTCTCCCTTCATGGCTTATACCCTTGGGGGTATGTTGATCTTTGCAGTCTTCACATATACCCTTGGGGGTATATAAGGAGGTGTCTCATGCCATTGCCCGTATCCTATTGCCACCAGGTCAACGATGCCCTGTTCTGCGCTGGCCTGCCGACCCAGGCTGAACTGGAAGCCTGCCAGAAGAAGGGGATCAAGACCGTCATCAACCTGACCCTGCCAAAGGAAGTGAGCTTCGACGAGGAAGCCCTGGTCCGCTCCCTTGGCATGGCTTACCACGCCCTGCCCATAGCGGGCCCGGGCGATATCGACAAGGCCCGCTGCGAGCGGCTCAAAACCCTGCTGGAAGAGGCAGAGGGCCCTGTGCTGCTGCACTGCGGCACTGCTAATCGCGCCGGCGGCATGCTGGCCGCCATGGCCTATCTCTGTGAGGGCCAGGATCTGGAAAGCGCCATGGCCGCAGGCCGCCAGGGCGGCATGACCAAGCTCGAAGCGCCCCTGCGCCAATGTCTCTGTGGAGGTGAATGATGAACGTCGATAAATTTGTACTGCGTTTTGCCGGCTCTGTGGTGCTGCTCAGCCTGCTGCTGGCCTATCTAGTCAGCCCTTACTGGCTCTGGCTGACCGCCTTCGTGGGCGTCAACCTGGTGCAGTCGTCCTTTACCGGCTTCTGCCCCCTGGCCATCATCCTCAAGAAGCTGGGCGTCAAACCCGGCTGTGCCTTCTAAGGAGCTTTGCATGAAAGGGCTTTGGCTGCTGGGCGCCCTGGCGCTGCCGGTGCTGGCCACCGAACTGACCCTGGAACCCCAGCCCCTGGCTGACCAATTGGTGTTGCAGGGGTTGGTGGAGGCCACCAACCAGGCCACAGTGTCGGCCCAGACCTCGGGCCGGGTGGAGCAGGTGCTGGCGGACGTGGGTGACGAAGTGCCGGCCGGCGCCGTCATCCTCACCATCACCTCGGTGGAACAGCACCAGGCCCTGGACCAGGCCCAGGCCGCCGAGGCCGCCGCCCAGGCCACCTTGCTGTCGGCCCAGCAGGACTGGCAGCGGGTCTCGGATCTGGTGGGGCGCAAGCTGCTGCCGGTGGCCGAGAAGGACAAGGCCAGGGCGGCCCTGGACAACGCCAAGGCCGCCCTCAAGGCCGCCAGTGCCGCGGCGAAAAGGGCCAGCGAGCAGCTCTCTTACACCGCCATCCGCGCCCCTTACGGCGGCGTGGTCAGCCAGCGCCTGGTGGAGCCCGGTGAGCTGGTCCAGCCCGGCACGCCGCTGATGACAGGCTTCGACCCCAGATCCATGCGCATCCACGTGGATCTCCCGGCCAGCCTGGCCGAGGGAGCCGGCCATTACCACTGGGCCAGGGTCGGGGAGCTGACCCCCAAGAGCTTCCTGCTTTTCCCCACCGCCGACAGTTTGAGCGGCACAGTGCGGCTGCGCCTGGTGCTGCCCGACGACGCCAAGCTGCTGCCCGGCCAGTGGCAACAGGTCAGGGTGCAGGTGGGGGAACACCAGGGGCTGCTGCTGCCCAAGGCGGCGGTGCAGCACCAGGGCGAGCTCAGCCTGGTACGGATGCAGAACGGCGACTGGCGGGCGGTGCGCCTGGGCCAGTCCAGGGATGGCCAGGTGGAGGTGCTGAGTGGCCTCAAGGCGGGCGAGGTCATCCAATATGACTAAGCTCGGACTGGCAGGGCGCCTGGCCGCCTGGGGGGAGCGCTCCCGTCTCACCCCCTTGCTGGCCCTGTTCGGCCTGGTGCTGGGGCTGCTGGCCGCCAGCATCACTCCCCGTGAAGAAGAACCCCAGATCGACGTCACCATGGCCGATGTCATGGTGGCCTTCCCCGGCGCCCGCAGCCAGCAGGTGGAGACCGAGCTGCTGGTGCCCCTGGAGCAGCATTTCTCCCGCATGAGCGGCATAGACCACGTCTATTCCCAGGCCCGTCCCGGCCAGGCGCTGGTGACGGTGCAGTTCAAGGTCGGGGTGGACAGGGACAAGGCCCTGGTCCAGCTCTTCGACAGCCTGGCCAGTTGGCGTGAAGCCCATCCGGGGATCAGCCAGCCCTTGGTCAAGGCCAGGGGCATAGACGACGTGCCGATCCTGGCGTTGACCCTCTCGGGGGACGGCCTCGACCTCAAATCGGTGGCCGATACCCTGACCGAGCCATTGAAGAACGTCGACGGGGTGCGTGACCTCAATATCATCGGCGCCGAGCCCGAGCAGCTGGAGGTGCGCCTCGACGCCACCGCCATGGCGAGGGTAGGGCTCGACATCAACGCCTTGGCCCAGGCCCTGTCCTCCCAGAACCAGAGCGGCCAGGCCGGTTACCGGCTGGCGGGAGACAAGCTTGTCAGCGTGCAGGCCGGGAGCTTCATCGACAGCGTCGATACCCTCAAAAACCTGGTGGTGACTGTCGTGGACGGCAAGCCGGTCAGGCTGTCGCAGCTGGCCACCATCAGCCAGGGCAGCACTGTGCCCAGCCAGTATATCTGGACCAGGCCCAAGGGCGGCCAGGCGGTGCCGGCCCTGACCCTGACCCTCACCAAGAAGGCCGGTGAAAACGCCGTTGTGGTGGCGGACAAGGTGCTTAAGCGCCTGGACACCCTCAAGGAGCAGTGGTTGCCGGCCGGGCTCAAGGTGGACGTGACCCGCAACTATGGCCAGACCGCCGACGACAAGGCCAGCAAGCTCATTCATAAGCTTATCTTCGCCACCCTGTCGGTGGTGGCCCTGGTGCTCTTCACCTTGGGCCGCCGCGAGGCGGTGGTGGTGGGCAGCGCCGTGGTGCTGACCCTGGCCCTGACCCTCTTCGCCTCCTGGGCCTGGGGCTTTACCCTCAACCGGGTGTCGTTGTTCGCCCTTATCTTCTCCATCGGCATACTGGTGGACGACGCCATAGTGGTGGTGGAGAACATCCACCGCCACCTGGCCCTTGGCGGCAGCCTCAAGACCGCCATTCCCGGCGCCGTCGACGAAGTCGGGGGCCCCACCATATTGGCGACCTTCACCGTCATAGCGGCGCTGCTGCCCATGGCCTTCGTCAGCGGCCTGATGGGGCCCTACATGAGCCCCATCCCCATCAACGCCTCCCTGGGCATGTTGCTGTCGTTGCTCATTGCCCTCACCGTCACCCCCTGGCTGGCCAGGCACCTGTTGAAAGACCAAGGCCATGACCAGCAGCACAGCCACAGGTTGCTGGCCTTCTTCGGCAAGCTGATGCTGCCGCTGCTGCGCAGCCGCAAGAAGCGCTACCTGATGGGCTTTGGCCTCATCGGCCTCATCGTCCTGGCCATGGGCCTGGCGGTGGTGGAGGCCGTGGTGCTGAAGATGCTGCCCTTTGACAACAAGAGCGAAGTGAAGCTGGTGGTGGACATGCCGGAGGGCACGCCGCTGGAGGACACCAACGCCTTGCTGCAGGCCATGGCCCGCAAGCTCGACCAGATGGATGAGGTGGAGGAGACCCAGGTCTACGCCGGTACCGCTTCCCCCATCGGCTTCAACGGCCTGGTGCGCCAGTACTACCTGCGCCGTGGCCCCAACCTCGGCGACATCCAGGTGACCTTGAAGGACAAGCACCACAGGGATCGCTCCAGCCACGAGATAGCCCTGGCCATCAGGCCGTTGCTGGCGCCCCTGGCCCAGGCGGCCGGCGCCAGCCTCAAGGTGGTGGAAGTGCCGCCTGGGCCGCCGGTGCTGGCGCCCATAGTGGCGGAGATCTATGGCCCTGACCGCCAGAGCCGGGAGCAGGCCGCCGCGGCCGTGCTCAAGGCCCTTAGCGGGACCGACGGCATAGTGGACCAGGACAGCACCCTGGTAGCCAAAGGCAGTGACGAGATCTGGCAGGTCAAGCGCCAGAAGGCCATGCAGCTCGGCGTCAGCCCGGCCCAGGTGGTCAAGGCCCTGCAGGGTGCCCTGGCCGGCATAGACGTGACCTATGTGGCCATCCCCGGCCAGACCCAGCCGATCCCCGTGACCTTGCGCCTGCCCGGCAGTTGGCAGGGCCAACTGGCCCAGCTTGAGGGCCTGACCATCAAGGCCCAGGGCGGCCAGGCCGTGCCGCTGGCGGAATTGGTGGAGCGGGTCAAGGTGCCCCTGGACCAGCCCCGCTACCACAAGGATCTGCGGCCCGTGGTCTACGTGACGGCGGACATGGCCGGGCGCCTGGACAGCCCCCTCTACGGCCTCTTCGCCGCCGCCGGCAAGCTGGAGCTGCCCCAGACCTATACCGAGAAACCGGATATCTGGAACAAGGCGGCCCTCAAGTGGGACGGCGAATGGCAAATCACCTATGAGACCTTCCGCGATATGGGCATCGCCTACGCCGTGGGGCTGCTGCTGATCTACCTCTTGGTGGTGGGGCAGTTCGGCAACTATATGGTGCCGCTGGTGATCATGGCCCCCATCCCCCTGACGCTCATTGGCATCATGCCCGGCCATGCCCTCCTGGGGGCCCAGTTCACGGCCACCTCCATGATCGGCATGATCGCCCTGGCCGGCATCATAGTGCGCAACTCCATACTGCTGGTGGACTTCATCCGCGAAGCGGTGGCGGAAGGGGTTAGCCTGGAACAGGCGGTGATCCAGGCCTCGGCCATCAGGGCCAAGCCCATCATACTGACGGCGGTGGCGGCCATGCTGGGGGCCTTCTTCATCCTGGACGACCCCATCTTCAACGGCTTGGCAGTGAGCCTCATCTTCGGTATCGCCATCAGCACTGTGCTGACGTTGGTGGTGATACCCCAGCTCTATGCGGCACTGCTGCGCCGGGCTGGACACTGAGGGCCGAGGGCGGGATCATGTCGGCCAAACCCAAGTTGGAGTCCTTGCCCTTAATGCAACCCACACCACAGCAACAGGACAAGATGATCAAGCGCCTGGCCCGCATAGAGGGCCAGCTGCGCGGCATCCAGAAACTGATCCGCGACCAGGCCGATTGCGAGAAGGTGGTGCAGCAGCTCACCGCCTCCCGCAAGGCCCTGGACAAGGCCTTCTTCGAGCTGATGGCCTGCGTCATCGAAGGCTCGGTGCTGGAGGACGGCAAGCCGGAAACAGAGGAACGGATGGGCGAGATCCGAAGGTTGCTGGCCAAGTACGCATGAAAAAAGGCCCCTCGGGGCCTTTTTTGTTGCTTATCCCCTCTCGAACAACCTGAATCCCTTCTTGCCCGTCTTCTTGACCTGGTACATGGCCGTATCGGCCATGGCCACCAGGCTGTCGGCGTCCGAGGCCTGAGTAGGGAAGACGGCGATGCCGATGCTGCAGCCCACCTGCACTGTGCCCAGGGGCAGCTCCAGGGGTTGGCTGCTGGCTTCCAATATACGCTTGGCCAGGGGCTCCACCGCCAGGGTGCCCGGCGCCTCGATGAGGAAGGCAAATTCGTCGCCACCCAGTCGGAATACCAGATCACCCTCCCGTTGGAGCTGTCGGTAGCGGTGGGCCAGGGTCACCAGCAACCGGTCACCGGCCTGGTGGCCCTGGCTGTCGTTGACCGCTTTGAAGCCATCGATGTCCACCAGGTAGAGGGCCAGCTGGCAGGCCGGCTCCCGGCCACAAAGGCCAATGGCGTCGGCCAGTTTTTCTTCGAAGGCGGCGCGGTTGCAGAGATCGGTCAGGGGGTCGTGCAGGGCTCGGTGCAATATCTCCGCCTCGCTACGTTTGCGGTCGGTGATGTCGCGGGCGATGGCGTAGAGGTTGGTGGTGGCCTGGGTCAGGGCCGGACAGTGCCAGGCTATCCAACGCCATTGGCCTTTGGCGTCACGGTAGCGGTTCTCGAAGTTGATGCTGTCCTGGCCTTCCCCCAGTGCCGCCAGCTCCTGGCGGGTGTTCTCTATGTCGTCTGGATGGATGAAGTCGGTGAAGGGGCGGGCCAGCAGCTCGTCGGTGCTGTAGCCAAGGACTCGGGAAAAGGCGGGGTTGACCCGCTTGAAATAGCCGTCCAGGCCGGCGATGCAGAGCATTTCCAGGGAGTTCTCGAAGAACCACTCCCATTCCTGCCGCTCCTTGCGGTAGTGGCCCAACTCCTGGCTGAGTTGGTGGGCCGAGTCCTGTAGTTGGCGGCGTTCATGCTCCAGCGCCTTGATGCGCCGCTCCAATTCCTCCCGCTTGCTGATCTCGCCTTGCAGGCGGCTGATGAGTTCCCTGTCATCGGCTTCGTAGGGACTGCTCATAAGATGGGCCCATTTCTCCCCCCCTGCCGGGGCCGCCGTGCCGCCGCTAGGGGATGGCGCCAAGCGCCTTTACCACCAATGATCGGCAAAAAAGGTCCAAGCCGCCGCCGATCAAGAACAAAAGAGACTAATAAAAAGCGTAGCCCAGGCGGGGCAAGCCAAAAAATCTGGGCTTTGACAAAGAGCAATCAGCAGGTGAATGAGGGACAAACACCAGAGGGAAGCGGGCCGCTTGGCTTCGTATCAATGCAGCTTCTCGCCCCGCTCCAGCATGGCCAGGAACTGCTCGAAGCGCTTCTGCCGGGTTTCTGCCTTCTTGGCGCTCTGGAGGCGGTAGGCGATGGCGTAGCGGTTGTGCTTGTTGAGGGTGTCGAAGAAGGCTTGGGCCTCGGGGCGGCTCTTCAGGGCGGCCAGGAAGTCGTCCGGTACCTGCATCTCGCTGGGGGGCGCATAGGCGGCGTCCCAGCGGCCGTCGGCCTTGGCCGCCTGGACCTGGGCAAGGCCGGGGGGCTGCATCCGCCCTTCGGCCATCAGCCGCTCGGCATGGGCCTTGTTGCGCCGTGACCAGGGGCTGCCTGGGCGGCGCTGGGTGAAACGCTGCAGGTAGGCGTGCTGGTCCAGGGCCTGCTTCTGGCCGTCAATCCAGCCCCAGCAAAGCGCCTCAATCACCGCTTCTTCCCAGCTGATGGTCCGGCGTCCCGATCCTTTCTTGTAGATACGCAGCCAGAGCACCGCTTCAGTCTGGTGGTTGGCCGCCAACCAGGCCGAGAAGGCGGCCGGGGTGTCGAAGGCGAGCTCGAGGCTGTCATCCATGGTCATTGTCCTTTGGCCAGTCAGGCGAGCCGTTCCAGCAGTGCGGCGCCCTTGGCGCTGAAAAGCAGCCAGCAAAGGGCGGCGATGTTCAGCGCCACCGTCAGCCAGTAGCCGCCTCTGAACTCGGCCTTCTGGGACTTGTGGCGAAAGAGGTACTGGGCGCAGGCCGCGCCTGGCCAGCCTCCGGCCAACGCCAGCAGGTGCAGGTTGTTCTCCTGCGTGCGCCAGCGGCCTTTTTTGGCTGCCCATTTGTCCCGGCCATAGGCAAGGAAGGTCAGGAAGCTGAGCAGGCCATAGGCGCCAAGCAGCACCGCCGGCGCCTTCTGGCTGACGCCCATAAGGGCCAGGAAGGCCAGGCCCAGCAGGGCATTGAAGGCGCCGCTGCGCCCCCGCCTGATCTGGTACCGGCGGCCCTCGGCGGCGAAGCGGACCTGCCTGGCCTGGGGCCTGCCGCCGCCGTCCTTTTGCAGCTCATAGACGAGGACGTCGCCCTCGACAGGGCGGCGGCCACCGCGCTTGAAGGCCTTGATATGGACGAAGGCGCGGACGCCGCCGCCATTGGGCTCCACGAAGCCAAAACCCCGTTCGTCGTTCCAATCGCTCAGTTTTCCCTGGTAACGCATGTCTCTCTTCGCCCTTCTCGTTAGCCGCTGTTGCTGGCCCAGAAGGCTTCCAACTGGGCCTGGGTGCCGTTGAACTGGTCGCGGTCGCAGCGGCCTATGCCGGGCACCTGGTGGGGCTCGGGGCCGTAGGCGCCGTCCGTGTATTGCCAGAGGGTCCAGCTTTCCCAGGCCTTGGGGATAAGGGGCGCCTGGCTGTACTGGGCCAGCCAGAGCCAGCATTTTGATAGCACCGTCTGGTCAGGGCTGGTGATGCCGGCCTGGGCCAGGGCTTCCTTGATGCTGTGGCCGGAATAGAACCCCGGGTAGCGCCCCGTCACCGCCTGGATATGGCTGACGAAGTGCTCCGCTTCCTCCAGGCTCATGTCCCGGCCCTGGGGGTTGCCCTCGAAGTCCAGCACCAGCAGGCTGTCCTTGCCTGCCACGGCCAACAAGGATTCGGCCTGGGCTATGGGGTCGCCGGCGGTGCCGAAGTGGTAAGCCCCCACTTTCAGGCCGGCCGCCAAGGCCATCTCGCGGTGTTCGCGAAAGGTGGGATCCTGGTAGGTCGCACCCTGGGTGGCCTTGTGGATGATGGCGAAGATCCCCGCATCCTTGGCGGCCTGGAAGCTGGAAATGCTGTTGTGGTGGGAAAGGTCGATGATGGCGTTGAGCATGGTTGCTTCTCCTTGCTTGGCCCGCGAAGGGCTCCTGCGTATGGCCTTAGGTGCCTGGCGTCAGGCCGGCTCGTGGCAGACGGCCTCGATATTGTGGCCGTCCGGGTCCAGCACGAAGGCGCCGTAGTAGTCAGGGTGGTAGTGGGGCCGAGGCCCTGGGGCGCCGTTGTCGGTGCCGCCGGCGTCAAGGGCGGCCCGGTGGAAGGCGTCCACCTGGGCCCTGTTGGCGGCGCGGATGGCGACATGGATGGGCGGCCTGTTGGGGGTACCCTGGCTTATCCAGAAGTCCGGTTTGGGGGGCTCACCGAAGCCCGCCACATCGGTGCTGCCGGTGACGGCCTTGGGCAGGCTCATCAGCAGGCTGTAACCGAGGGGGGCCAGGGCGGCCTGGTAGAAGGCTTTGCTTTTTTCGAAGTCACTGACGGTAACGCCGGTATGGTCGATCATGGCATGGCTCCTTTGCCTGGGTTGTGGTGCTCAGAGGGAGAGGCTGATGTCGTCAATCTTCCAGCCATCTTCCCTGACCAGCCGCACCTTCTGGGTTTCGGGCACCGCGGTGGGATTACCGCAGACATCCTGCTGATTGTAGGTAAGGTTAGCGACGTCGCCGTCCTGCTGCTGCGACACCAGGGTGATCTTCTTGCACTTGGCGACGGCGTGGGAAAAGTCCAGGTAGAAGGCGATGGCCTGGGCCTTGGTCTTGTGGCTCTGGGCCATGAAGGCCTCGAGGTGGGCGGCCATCTCCTGGCGCTTGCGCGCCGAATAATAGGCGGCGTCTTCTTCCAGGGAAGCCATGCCGGCGATCACCTTCTGGTTGTAACCGCGGTAGAAATCGTCGGGACTCTCTTGCTGTTGGCAGGCCGTGGCGGCCAGCGCCAGGAACAGCAGGGCCAGGTAACGCATGGGGTCTCCTTAGGGGATCAGGGCGCCGGTGGCTGCTCCCAGCAGTCAGGGTTCCTTTCCAGGCCGATGTGGGGATAGTAGTCCCTGGCGGCCGGCGCCGCTATCAGGGTCAGCCAGCAATGGGGGCCGAGCTGTGCCTTGGTGTGGTGGATAAGGGCCTTGCCGATGCCGCCCTTCTGGTAGCGGCTGTCCACCGCCAGTTCGGACAGGTAACAGGCGTAATGGAAGTCGGTCACCGAGCGGGCCAGGCCCACCAGGAGATCGCCGTCCCAGGCGGTGACGCAGAGGTTGCCGTGCCGGACCATGGCCTCCATGCAGGCCCTGTCTTCCAAGGGGCGGCGTTCCCCCAGGGTCGAGCGGTTCAGTATGTCGATGAAGTCTTCGGTGCTGATGGGATCATTGACCCTGTATTGAATCACCACTATGTCCTTTTAAAAAACAGCCGCTTGGCTTCAAGCTCCCTATCTTAAGGCCAAGGCGGCGCCCCTTGGAATGCCCTTCAGGCCTCGAACAACCGGTAGCCGCTCTTGCCGCTTTTCTTTATCTGGTACATGGCGGCGTCGGCTCTGTCCATCAGCTGCTGCAGCTGGTCGCCGTGCTGGGGATAGAGGCTGATCCCTATGCTGGCTCCCAGTTGGTAGGCCTTGCCGCCCACCAGGACAGGGGCCGAAAGCTGCTTGAGCAGCTTGTCTGCCACCTTGTGGATCTGGGGTTCGCTGTCGAGCTGGGTGGCGAGCACCACGAACTCGTCGCCGCCGATGCGGGCGCAGATGTCGGTGCTGCGGCAATGCTCGAGCAGCCGCTTGGCCACCTCCTTTAGCACGGCGTCCCCCACCTTGTGGCCGGCGTTGTCGTTGATGGGTTTGAAGTTGTCGAGATCGATATAGAGCACCGCCAGGAACTGGTGGGGGCGGGTGGCCAGCAGCAGCGCCTGGTCGAACAGCAGCGTCATGTAGCGCTGGTTGTTGAGGCCGGTCAGGGGGTCGTGGTAGGCCATATCCAGGGCCTTCTGCTCGGCGTCCAGCAGCCGCTTTTCGAAGCGTTGCAGTATCAGGGCCAGCAGCGTCAGGTACAGGAGCAGGTTCAGGGCGGACCCGGCCAGGAAGCCCCAGGTCCCCCAGGCGGTGTCGAAGCGCAGCAGGGGGTAGCTGAGCCAGTGCAGGCCAAGGAGGCCGCTGAACAGGGCGGTGAACAGCAGCATGGGGCCCGCCAAGAAATGGCGCTGCCTGACGCTGAACCAGGCCAGGAGAAAGAGCGCATAGGCGTGGAAGGCGCCCACCCCCAGGGCCTGTTCCTGGGGGGCAAGGCCAAGGAGCCGGGCCAGGACCAGCCACAGCAGGGCCAGCAGCACAGGCCAGCGGATCAGCGGCAGTTGCCTGTCCAGGCCGAAGCACTTCAGGGCGCCGGTCACCAGGAACAGCTTTTCCAGCATCGTCAGGGCGCCGTAGGCGGCCTCGGCCAACTGGGGGCTGGCAAGGCTTGGCAGTAACAGCAGGGAAAGCCTGGAGAGCAGGGCGCTGAAGATGGCGGCCGACCACCAGCCTGGGCCGGCTGGCGTCCGCGGCACCCGGCTCAGCCAGAGGAAGAGCAGGGAAAAGACGAAATAGACGGTCGAGCCGATGAGCTGGACCTGGTCGAACGGCTGCATGGCAAGCCCTTCATGCAAGGGGACCCTGCATTCCAGGCCCCGCCACTTCCCTGTCCGTGATTGATCCCGACTCTCTTATATGGCACCGGGATCGCCCAGGCGCAAAGGGCTGGGCTACTGGGATTGCCGGTAGAGGGTGGTCACTTCGCCTTCGTCACTCTTGAAGACGAAAGTCTTGTCGTTGATGTCGATAAGGGTATCGCAGATGCGGCTGCCGACCGGCACCAAGGCAGGAGCCGAGGTCTTGGTGACGGTGACACAGCTGAGAGTGCCGAACTTTTCCTTTATTTCGTACCGTCCTTCTATCTCGTAACTGAACTCGGAATTCGGCACCGTACCCCAGGATTTGGTGCTGCCGTCGGCAAGGTATTGGTCGTAGCCCCAGAAGGTTTTTCCGCCGTCTTCGGAGTTGCCCCAGATGCCGACCAGCTTGCTGATATCGAGGGACGCCGCCATGGCCGGCAGGCTAAAGGCAAGGAGCAGGGGGATAAGGGCGATGGGGCGTTCCATCAGGCCACCCCGACGCAGCGCGCTGCCTGGCGCTGCTCGGCAAAGGCAGCCAGTACCTCCCTGGCGAAGGGCACCCAGCCTTCGGCGCTGAAGGCGATGTCCCGCACCTTGAACACCTCGTCCATGGCTTCTTCGACGCCAAGGCCTTCGAAGGCCATCAGGCTGGCGGCCAGCACCAGGCCCGTCCTGTCCTTACCCGACCGGCAGTGGACCAGCACTGGGCCGGCCTCGAACTGGCTTTCGATAAAGGCCAGCGCCTGGGGCAGGTTCGCCAGGCACTGCGCCTTGTCACCGGGGCGGATGGGGGCGTTGGGCGACATGGGGATATTGGCGTAGGCCATGCCGAGGGCCTCAATCTGGCTGCCGTGGACCATCTCGCCGTCATTGACGCTGAGGATGGCGGCGAAGCCGGCTTCCTTGAACTGCGGCAGCTCCCAGGGGTCGAGGTTGGGCCCGGAGCGGCCGGCGAGCCGGGCTTCCCTTAGCCAGAAAATCTTTTGCATGGGTCATCCTTATGCGACAGGGCGCTCAGCTGTTGGCCAGCCAGGCCGCGCCCACGAAACAGAGCAGGGAGATAAGGATGCCGAAGAAGGGCACCCTGAACCAGTACTGCTTGGCCAGGTAGAGGTAAGCGGCGCTTAGCACCACCGGCAGCAGGGAAAACCAGAGGGAGCCGGCGATCAGGGCAAAGTGGCCCGCCGCCAGGGGGATATAGACGGCCGCCAGCAGCATGGCGCCCAGGCTGTGGCTGGCGTTGAAGCCGATCCAGGCCCGCCAGATGCTGGTTTCCTTGGTCAGGCGTGGCGAGGTGCTTTTCATGGCGTCGGCCACGGCCCTGTCATAGGGGCTGAACTTCTCGGTGAAAAAGGTGTAGAGCAGGTGGATAGTCCCCAGGATGCCGAAGATGGCGGCGCCGGCGATCAGCAGTATTTGGGCCATGCAGTGTCATTCCTTTGATGCCTTGGTGGTAGAGGATTGGGCCAGTGCCATGCACAGGTCAAGGGGCCTGTTCAACAGAGCTGGCCCTTTCCCCGGTCAGGCCATGCCCGGCAGCTTGATGAAAGCCAGCACACCGGCCATGGCCATCTGGGTGCCGATGACGGCCAGGATCAAGCCCATCAGCCGGGTCACCATACCCAGGCCGCTCTGGCCGATCAGGGCCAGGATCCTGGCGCTGAAGATAAAGCAGATGAAGGTGATAAGACAGAGCAGGGCGAAGACCGACAGTGTCACTACGATGCCGGTCAGGCCGCCCGAGGCCGAGTAGTTCATGGCCGTGGCTATGGTGCCGGGGCCGGCCAACAGGGGCACGGCCAAGGGGGAGACGGCCACGTCCGTTTCCTCGCTGCTGCCGGCGCTGTGCAGCTTGGAGCCGCTGCCGTTGAGCATGTGGTAGCCGATCAGGAACACCAGTATGCCGCCGGTGATGCGCAGCGCCGGCAACGTGATGCCGAACAGCTGGAAGATGGCCTTGCCCAGCAGGGAAAACGCCAGGATCACGGCGAAGGTGATCAGCAGTGCCTTGGCGGCGATGCGGTACTGGTCTTTCTTGTCCCTGTCTCCCACCAGGCCGGCAAAGGCGGCCGTATTGGCGACGGGGTTCATGATGGCGAAGAAGCCGAGGAAGACGGTGACCAGTTGCGTGTAGAACGAATGCATGGAGAACTCCGTTGTGGGCAGAGGCGTATCGGTGCCAAGCCCTCTGTTTGGGCAAGGGCGGCCTAGAGGTAGGTGCCGACAAAATCCTTTGCCGGCACGGGTTTACCCAGCAGATACCCTTGGACATAAGAGACCCCCAAGGCCTTCAGGGTCTGTAATTCGGCGTCGGTTTCCACCCCCTCGGCAACGGTCGTCGCCTTGACGGCCGTTGCCAGGCGGCAAATGGCCTCGACGATGTTCTGGTTGACGGCCGACTGGTCGATGTCGCGGATGAAGGCCATGTCGATTTTGACGACGTCCGGGGCCATGGCCTGCATGTAGGACAGGGTCGAATGGCCGGTGCCGAAGTCGTCCAGGGCGACTTTAAAGCCAAGGGTTTTGATTTTATTTATGTTTTTAACAAATAAAGCCAGCTTGTCGGTGGAGGCGGTCTCGGTGATTTCGAAGGTGACCTGGCCGCGCTTGAGGGGGAGCGAGTCCGAGTAGGAGTGGATGTCGTCGAAGAGTCCGGGTTCGTTGAAGTCCTTGACCGACAGGTTGATGGACAGGGCGAAACCAGGCGGCAGGGCGTCGTCGTACCGCACCAGCCAGTCGAAGGAGCGCTTGATGACCTGCCTGGTGATCTGGGAAATGATGTTGGCGTCTTCGGCCAGGGGAATGAAGACGTCGGGGCTCACAAAGCCGAGATCGGGGCTGAACCAGCGGACCAGGACCTCACCTCCCAACAACTGCCCCTCGAAGCCGTATTGAGGTTGTATGTGCAAAGCCAGTTCTTCGGCTTCGATGGCCTGGTACAAGCGGCGCGCCAGGGCCGCGGACGAACCATGCACCGCCGGTGTGGATGACGAGGCGAAGGCGATCTTGTTCCCGGCCTTGGTGCCGTCGATCAAGGCCGTATCCGCCAAGCGGTGGGCGTCCTCCAGGTCGAAGAGCACCTTGGTTGAAGGATCGTAGAGGCGGGCTATGCCGGCTTGGATGCTGACATGGGTTTCGATACCGGCGATGGAGAGCGGAGATTCCAGCGTGTTCTGCAGCTTGGTTAAGAAGTCCGCCTTCAGGTTGCCTTGTGCCAGTATCGCAACCTCCCCGCCTGGGAAGCCGACCATGGTCGCGTATTCGGACGGGGTGATAGGCAGCCGGATGCAAGCCGGGTGGAGGCTGAGGGCGTCACGGGCCCTTCTCATCAATTGTCGGTAAGCCTCTTTGGAAACGGACATGCCAAAGATGGACGCGATGCGATCCAATTCACCGATGCGGAGCAGCACCAGCCAACAGTCGACATTGCGTCGGCGAAGGTGGTCACCGAGATCCTCTTTATAGAGGTCTACCAGGTAATCGAAGGTGGGCACGCCCGTGCTGCCGTCCCGGTAGGCCCTGATGGTGCTGCGCAAGGAGCGATAAAGGCTGACGTCGCCTATGCCTATCGACAGTATCGACAGCACCAGCACCATGGACAGGCCGTAGGCATTGAGGGTGAAGCCACCCGCCTCAATCAGCCCCATGTAGGCCGAGGTGTTGATGAAAGAGCCGATGCAGATGATCACCCAGCAGGCGAGGAACAGCTTGGCCGGCCTGCTGTTGTGCTTTATGCCCTCCAGACACACCCAGACAATGGTCACCGTTGACAGCAGGAAGCTGAATACGAAGGGATAGAAGGCCGCCCTTTCGGACAGGAAAAAGGTCGACGCCATGACCAGGGTGTTGATGGCCAGACTGCTGGCGAAGGGCTTTTTGACCTGGGGCAAGCGGTGTTGGCAATCCAGGTACACCCAGCAGATCAGCTGGATCATCACGACGCCGACCATGTTGATCTGGGGAATACGGGTGACCAGCGCCAAGTGCACCCCAAAGGGCACTGTGCCCCGGGTGAGTCCCGTCATTACGGAGACGGCCAGCAGCACGTAGAGGAAGTAGGCGATATACATGATCGCCCGCCGGTCGCGGTTGATTGACCCCAAGGCTGTGGTGTAGGCGGCCAGCAGTAGCAGCGCCGATATCAGCATCCCCAAGGTGAAGTAGCGGAACTTGACATGCCTTTCCATGGCTTGGTCGTCGGCAAGTACCAGGGGAATGGCGCCAGGGCCCGGTGTCTGCTTGCGTAGCAGCAGATAATAGTCGTTGCCGCCGCTGACCTCGAAAGTAAAAGTGGGCAACTGCAACGAGCTGGCGGTGCCCGGGTTGGTTACCCCCAAGGCTTGCGATCTTACCAGGTTGCCGTTGCGGAAAAGCCCGACCTCGAGGTGCTGCACTATGTTTGACAGCATCATCAGGTGCAGTTGCCTAAGGCGGCTCGCGGGCAGCTGGTTTGTCAGGTCCAGGCGGTAGAGATAGCTGTTGGTGCTAGGCAGGAGGGAAGGCCGGTACCGGTCCAGGGAAAAGGGGGCGCTGTTGCCGTCGCTGACGATGGCTGTCGGCAGCGGACCTAGGGGGATGTCCAGGGGAGAGGTGTCGATCACGACACTGGTGGCGTCCTGTGCGGCGCTCACCGCCGAGAAAAAGAGCAGGAGCAGTAATGGGAAAAGTCTCTTCAGCATTGCTATCAGCCAGTTGAAAATCCTTGAGCTCTTTCAGGGATAGCGAGGGAAAGGATATCTTTATGAATTTCTTGGAAGTTTTGGAAGTATAGATGATGTGACCCTGGCAGAGGCTTTTTTGGGGGCCCTTGTTGTCCGAAAAAATGTAAGCGGTAGCCTTTCATCACAGGCTGTGCCGGTAAGGGCGGGGGGCTGTGAAAGGCGTCAGGCTCCGGTATTGGACAGCCCCTGATGCTTTGCCCAACCGGCGGCTTGCCTGGGCGGAAGGCTAAGCCCCAGGTTGACTTAGCTCGGCACCTGGACGTGCTTGCCTCGCCAATAGAGGGGCAGGCCCGCGGCCAGCAGCAAAAGGCCATAGAGGTCGTCCTTCCAGCCGGCGCCGACGATGGCAACGACGGAAAAGGCCAGGGCTGCGGTGGCGATGGCTGCGGCTCCCCAGTGGCGCCGGCCTTTGGCCGCATCCTGACGCTGCAAGACCAGCTCGGCAACGGCCGAGGCCGCGTAGGGCAGCAGCGTGGTCAGGGTTGAGAGCACTATCAGCATCCGGTAGACGGCGACCAGGCCCTGGGTATGGTTCATCACGATCAGCACCGAGCCCACCATGGCGCTGATCAGCAGCGCATAGGCGGGGGCCTGGTGCTGGTTCAGCCTGGCGAAGCGCGCCGGGAAGAGGCCCTCCAGGGCTATGGCCCTCGGCATCACGCCGGCCACCAAGATGGTGGCATTGAGGGCGCCGGTGATGGAGATGAGGGCCCCCAGGGCAACCAGATCGGCTCCCCAAGGGCCGAACAGCAAGGAGGCCGCGTCTGCGAAGGGAGAACTGGAGCCCGCCAGTCTTGAAGGCGGGATCAGGGCCATCAGGCCATAGGTGGCCAGCAGGTAGACGAGGGTGACGGTCAGGGTGCCGGCCAGCAGTGCCCTGGGGATGTTCTTCTTCGGCGCTATGGTGTCGTCGGCGGGAATGGTGGCCACCTCGAAGCCGAGGAAGGGCCACATGGTCAGCAGCGCCAGGGTGGATATGAGTGCCGGCCAGGATTGGTTGCCGGGGTTCTGTGCCGGTACGGCGCCGGCATCCCCCAGCAGCAGGCCAGAGCCCGTGATGAGGAAGAGCGGCAGCAGCTTGAGCAGGGTGGTGACCAGTTGGAAGATCCCTGCCGAGCGGACCCCGGCCAGGTTGATGCTGGTCAGCAGCCAGATGATGGCCAGGGCCGAAGCCGCCCCCAACATGGGGTCCTGGGCCAGCCTGGGCACGAAGACGGCGAGGTAGCCCACGGCCGCCACCGCCATGGCCGGTATGGCCGTGCAGATGGCGATCCAATAACCCCAGGCCACCAGGAAGCCCGGCAGCTCGCCAAGGGCCGAGCGGGTGTAGGCGTAGGGCCCGCCGACGGCGGGAATGCGCCTGGCCAGGGAGCCCAGGGTCAGGGCGATCAGCAGGGTGCCGGTCCCGGAGACCGCCAGCCCCAGCAGGCTGAGGCTGCCGTAAGGGGCCAACACCGAGGGCAGCAGGAAGATCCCCGTCCCTATCATGCTGCCGACCACCAATGCCCAGAGCCGCCAGAACCCGAGAGACGCCGCCATCACAGCCGCCCTTTGCCGATGAGCCTCTGCTCAGGTTAGTCCCCTGGGCCTGGGCTGTCCTTGAGCGGCCTGGTGAAAACCACGGAGGCAGAGCGGCCTAGCGGACGGGCTCCTGGGCTTTCCTGCCGCCTGGCCTGTAGCGGTCCATGACGGCGTCGAGCATCTCGTTGGTGATCTTGGGGTTGGCCTGCTGCAGGCAGGGAAGCAGCACCGCCTTGTTGGCGTGGACCCTGGCCATGGACTCGGGCCTGGCGCCGCCCGGGGTGGGGTTCACCTTGGCAAAGCAGCCGACAAATTGCGCCACTGAAACCCCCAGATCCCGGCTTATCGCTGCCACGGGGCGCTTGGGATCGTTCTTCAGGATGGGGGGCTGGCCGGCATGGGCCGTCGCAACCAAGCTGAGGCCGGCAATAAGGCAAAGTGAGCGGATTGTCATCTAAAGCACCTGCTGTTCAAAGGGATCTGGTACGCCGCCGAGGCGGGCCTAACCAGCATAGGCGGCCTCGAAACCCAGGGTCAACGCCAGGCTCAAGGCGACAAAAGCCAGGTTGCAGGCCATACGCAGCGCCCAGGGGCGGCCGCCGTAGGTCAGGTTGAACTGTTTTGCCGCCAGCACGCCGGCGCCCATCAGCACAAACCAGGGAGTGAAGAAACAGGTCAGCCGCCACTTCACCAGTGTCACCGCCAGGTCGTGCAGGGCGCCGCTGACGGCGAAGGTCAGCAGGATGGCCGACCACATCGGCAGCCACTTGCCGAGCGGCTTCATCACATGGCGGGACAGGTAGTAGCCCCAGATGGGGTTCCAGTAGTGCCAGAAGGCGGGGAAGGACGCGGCGCCCAGGGAGCGCCTGAGCATGTTCCTCATGGAACCCGGGGCGCCAAGGGGCAAGCCGTTGCGGCGTTTGACATAGTCGGACAGGGAAAGGGTGTCAGGCATGCCGGCCTTGTCAGGTGAGGAGCTTGATGCCTACAGGGATACCCTTTATGGCGCCCCAGGTCCAGGGCGCCTTTTGGTGCCGCCCCGCCGTCAGCCCAGCAACTGGGGGTTCAATTGCCACAGCGAAAAGGTCAGCGCCGAGGCGAAAGCCACCCACAGCAGGTAGGGCAGCAGCAGCGCACCCGCCAGGGGGCGCCGTTTCCAGAAAGCGACCAGGGTCGCCAGGATCAGCAGCCACAGCGCCAGCACCTCGACGAAGGACCAAAGGCCCTGGTGCCAGGAGAAGAACAGCCAGCTCCACAGGGCGTTGAGGCCAAGCTGCACCATGAACAAGGCGAGGGCAGGCTTGGGGCTGCGCGCCTCTGACCGCCATACCAGCCAGGCAGCGACGCCCATCAGGGCGTAGAGCACTGTCCAAACCGGGCCGAACAACCAGGGGGGCGGCGCCCAGCCCGGCTGGGTCAGTTGGCCGTAAAAGGCTTTGGCCTCTATGGACGCGAGGGCGCCGATGGCCGAAGCGGCAAAGCTCGCCAGCAGCCAACAGACCAGCCCCAGGAGCTGCTTTTGTTTTGTCATGGGCGGCATCCAATACTCCCTTCTTTACCGGTGACAGGCGCTGAACATGGCCGGCCACGCGTGGTTTCAGTTGGTCAGGCTTACGCCTGGGACCTGCCGGTGGATCTTGCCGATGGTGGTGAGATCTTATTGGGACTTGCCCCGTCATCCCTAAAGACCAGTAGCCATTTCAAGAACTGGGCCTAGGCTTAGGGAATGCCCAATCTGGACAGGGCAACCGGATATGGCTCCCCACAAAAGGGGGCTGTCCCTTTCACAAACCGGAGGTGAAAACCATGTCTACGTCCACGTTCGTCAATTTTTATAAAAGCCAGGAATACGAGGGTGAGCTGCACCGCTACACAGGGCCCCAGGCCCAAAGCAGCCCCAGCATCAGTGGCGTCAGCTCAGTGGAAACCGGCTCCGAGACCTGGCTTATCGTCTACCAGGGCAAGAACTTCGATGGCGATGCCATGCAGCTGGGCCCCAATACCAGGATTTACGATTTGACCAAGGTCCACACCAACCGCGACGGTGGTGACTGGAACAACCAGATCTCCAGTTTCGTGATGTACGACCACAAGCCCAGCTTCTGGGCCAGCGGCGCCACCCGCCCCGAGCTGGATCTGCAAGACGGCGAAATCATCTTCGCCGAGAACGCCGATTTCGAGGGTGACTGCAAGATCTACCACGGCACCAACTACGCCAGGGATCTGAACAACTGCCCCTACGGCACCAACGGCACCAGCCGTGACTTGAAGAACAACATCAGCTCCCTGGCCACCGGTAGCAATGCCTGGCTGGAGGTCTACGACGCTACCGACTACCAGGGCAACGTGCTCAAGGTGCACCCCAGCACCGAATACCGCGATCTCAGCAGCGCAAAAAGGGGGAGCATCGGTAACTGGAGTAACCAGCTCCAGAGCTTTCGCTGCATCTATTCGACCAGTGAACCGGCATCCTGGTCCATGGGGCTGGACGAGTCCCGCTTCAAATCCCTCTATCCCGACAACTACAGCGACAACACCTTGAACGGCAATGCCATAGGTTATCGCACCCAGGACGCCCAGTACCGCATCTACGACCCGGTAGTGGACTATCCCGATGTGGACACCATGGCAGCGACCATCCAGATAGACCACATCATCAGCGCCTCCACCGACGACCATACCAAGCTGGTGCTGACCTACAACACCCACCGTGAGCTTATCCAGGTGAGCCAGGACTGGCAGGCCGGCTCGGCCTATCAGGTGCCCTCCTGGGTCATAAAGACGGTGGACGTCGGCGCCGAAGTGCTGGGGGCCGTGGGCGCCCTGGAAACCGCCGGTATTTCGGAGGCGGCGGCCAACGAGTTCGTCGAGACCTTCGACGCCGCCTGCAAGACCTTCAACAAGGTCTGCCAGGTCATCGCGAACTTGAGCGAAAGCGACGGCGGCCGTTTCTACATGATACCTGTGGCCTGCCACACCATAGTGCGGGCCAGCCTGGCGGTGTCGAGCAGCGAGCCCGGCGGTGGCACCCCCATCAACTTCGACCACCAGGCCGTTGCCCGCATGCTGGGGGGCAACTGGCTGCAGTGGCAGGGCACAACAGGGGCGCTCAACCAGAGGGTGGAGTATCGCCAAGGCGACTACGACTACCGGACCTGGTACCAGGAGCTGTCGGTGATGCGCCAGAACGCAGGCATGCTGGTCACCTGCAAGGTGGATTTCGAAAGGGGCAGCTTTGATGACCACATCATCCTGATGGTGGGCTTCATGGCCACGGCCTCTGGCCCGCGCGCCGTCTTTGCCCAGGCCTCCATCCAGTTCCACGTCACCGACGACAGCGACTTCAGCAACATCCTCGGCGAGCCCATCTACAGCACCGCCGCTGCCCCCATCAGCGACCTGGGCCAGGCCGTGGCCGATTCCCTGGCCAGCCAACTGGCGGGGATGGACTTTGGCAGCAACGACAACAACCAGGCCAGGGCCACCCTGCCCAATATCGCCAAGCTCAACGTCAATACCATCATCGAAGCCACCAGCAACGGCTAGCCGATGTGGGCAGTCCAAATACCAAGGCGGCCTGTGGCCGCCTTTTTGGGAAGCGACCGCTAAAGCTGGCCATGGCCAGGCTCTCAGGAGCGGGTTTTGTCATGGACTGCATCCAACACTCCCTTCGTTGAGGGGGGCGGCCCGCCACCCAGGCTTTTACATATCCTGGATGAACCGAGGGCCGCGTTTGAGGCCATCTCGTGCCCCTTTTAGCGGCTGGATCTTGCTAATGCCCAGCCAATCCCTGCATCCAGAACTGGCTGAGCTGCTCGGCAGAGATCGTCGGAGCGGAAGAGGGGGGCTTCGTATCCGCCGTTGATGACCCAGCAAAAATCATCTTGGCCACCTGCCTGCCACTGGCCTGGGCCGCGGTGGTCTTGGCGATCCGTTGCCGGTAAAAACCGGCCAAAACGTCCTCCAATTCACCGCCCGTCTTTAACAAGCGGACAAGATGCCAGGCATCCTCCAACGCCTGGCATGCCCCCTGGCCCGACGTCGGCAAAGGTGCGTGGGCCGCATCACCGAGGAGCAAGACATTACCTTTATGCCAGTAGGGGAGGGGGTCCAGGTCGTGAACGAAGATGCGGTTGAGTGACCTCTCCTCATAGCCCTCCAGAACCTCCTGTACCTTGCCTGGCCAGTGTTGAAAACGCCGGTGCAGCTCTTCATACCAGCCAGGCAAGGGCCGCTCTTTGTCCACTGCTGTAGTCCAGGCCGCCGCCCAGAAACACAGACCCGCCTTAATGGGCACTATGCCAAAGCGCTCGCCCTGGCCGCGAAAATCCATGATGGCGTCGTCCAAAGCGCCTGGTTGCAGCTGGCTGATACCTATGATGTTGATAAAGCCGTGGTAGCGAGGATAGGGGGCATCGTTGTACAGGGACTGACGTACGGCCGAGTTCATGCGTCCGTCCGCCCCTACCACCAGGTCAAACTCTTGCTTTAAGTCGTCGATGTCCTGCGGCGTGACGGCACATCCGAAGCGCATTTCCACGCCTAAAGGCACCAGCGCAGCGGCCAATATGCCCATCAGATCGCGGCGCAACAGGGTCACGCTGGGGAAGCCGCTCAGCTCGTTGACCCTTTCAATGTCGAATTCGCCTTGCAGGGCGCCATGCCGGTCAAACTGGCGCATAAAGCCGGGCGTGCCGCCGACCGCTTTTACCTGCTGTGCCAATCCCATCTGCTGCAATACAAAGACGGCGTTAGGCCACAAGGTTACGCCCGCCCCTATGGTGGAGACGCCCTCATCGCGCTCATAGAGGCTTACCCGATAGCCTTGCTTCGCCGCCAGTATTGCCAGCGCCATCCCCGCTACGCCTGCGCCAATGATGGCAATGCGGCCGCTGTTGTTCATCTGTCCCTGCCTCTGAGTGAAGTTCGGCTGGGATAGTCACAAAACCATTAATCGGGATAAAGATGCTAGCATTGCGTTGTTAATCCTATTCGGCGGGATAATGGGTGATAGATAAGATCGAACTGCAGTGGCTGCTCAGCTTCCAGGCCGTTTATGAACAGCTGAGCTTCAAGAAGGCGGCAGAGCGATTGTCATTGCCTAGCTCCAACGTCAGCCGCCATGTGGCCTTATTGGAGCAACAGCTTAATTTGCGACTGCTGGAGCGCACCACCCGCAAGATGATCCCGACGGCGGCGGGCAAGCAGCTTTATCTGTCCCTGGCGCCATTGACGCAAGCCCTGGATGACGCCCTGGAAGAAGCCTCCCAGCACGGCGACAGCCTGTCAGGCCACCTCAAGCTCATCATGCCGGATATCCCCTTCCTGGCCGAGGTGGCCGCCGACTTTTGCCTGCGGCATCCGCAGATCCAGCTGAGCTGCGATACCCAGCTCAACCCCACTGAAGGCTTGCTGGAAGGCTTTGATCTTATCCTGCGTTTTGCCCGTGGGTCCCTGGACGATTCCGGCTGGGTTGCCAAGGAAGTGATGCGTTGGCCAAGTGCCGTAGTGGCAGCACCGCAGCTCCTTGACCAGGTTCCCTTGCCGCGCTCCTTGGAGGAACTGAGCAAAGGCCCCTGCATCACCAGCCTGACCGCCTTGCAAGGCATGCCCTGGCGGTTCAAAGAGGGGCACAGCATCCAGGTGCAGTCTGGCTTTAAGGTCAACAGTGGGAACATGGCCAAGGCCGCGGCACTGAAAGGGCTTGGCTTTGCCATCTTGCCCACTCATGCCTGCCAGGCTGAGCTAGACAAGGGCACCCTGGTGCAAATCGACCTCGAGTACGAGCCTGAGGATCTCGTACTCCATGCCTTTTATTCCGGCCGTAAATACCCCCTTGAGAAGGTCAGGGCATTCTTGGCGCATCTCATGGATATGTATCGTGAAGAACTAAAAAGGGGAGCTTAGGCTTCCTTAGCGCCGTGTTTGGTGTCAAATGGTGGCGCAGGTACCCAGCAAGGGAGCCAACAGCAGGTAAAGAGGAAGTTTCATGGCGAGAAGTCCTTTTCTGTTCAAGTGAGGCATCCTCTGAGAAGGCCGCGATGAAAGCAAGCCCTGGATAACGCGTTTTTCCTGGCGTCAGGACCAGGGGCAATGGAAGGTGCTTTCGGTTTGTTCCATTGCCGGAAGAGCATTGTTGCTAACCAGGCTCAAAGTGGCTGTCCTGTTGGCACCAAATCAGGGTTTGGAGCTGAGGTGGCATGTGCCTGTTGCCGTCTTGACGACATAGGGGAAATATTTTCTCTTGAACCAAAATGCCAGGTTCACCAGGCTGATGAGGACTGGCACTTCGACAAGGGGCCCGATAACGGCCGCAAAGGCTTCCCCCGAGTCGATGCCGAAGACGGCGATGGCGACGGCAATGGCCAATTCAAAGTTGTTCGACGCCGCCGTGAAAGAAAGCGTGGTTGCCTGCTCATAGGTTGCACCCACCTTCCTGGACATATAAAAGGATGCCAGGAACATCACGAGGAAGTAGATCGACAGCGGTATGGCGATGCGGATCACATCGAAAGGCAGCTGGACTATGTACTCCCCTTTGAGGGAAAACATGATCAGGATGGTGAACAAAAGAAAGGCCAAGGTCAGGGGGCTGATCTTGGGGAGCAGCTTCTTCTGATACCACTCTTCACCCTTGGTCTTGAGGCCGATAAACCGGGTCAGCATTCCTGCCAGGAACGGGATCCCAAGGTAGATAAAGACCGACTGGGCGATTTGCCCCATGGAGATATCGACTATAGCCCCCTCCAAACCAAGCCAGCCGGGCAGCTTGGTGATAAAGAACCAGGCGTAGACCGAGAAGAACAGCACCTGGAAGATCGAATTGAAAGCGACGAGTCCGGCGCAATACTCCCGGTCACCGGCGGCGAGATCGTTCCAGACGATAACCATGGCAATGCATCGCGCCAAACCGATAAGGATCAAGCCGACCATGTATTCATGGTGCTCGGACAGGAAAGCGACGGCCAGGCCAAACATGAGGAAGGGGCCTATAAGCCAGTTCTGGACAAGGGAAAGCGCCAACACCCTGTATTCACCGAACACTTCATGCAGCTTCTCATAACGGACCTTCGCCAACGGCGGATACATCATCAGGATAAGGCCGACAGCGATAGGGATGTTCGTAGTCCCGACCTGAAAGGCGTTGATGACGTCCTTCACGCCAGGAAAGAGATAGCCCCCCATCACCCCTATGAACATGGCAAGAAATATCCAGAGCGTCAGAAAGCGATCTAAAAAGGGTAGTTTCTTTCGCTCACTCATAAGTGCCTCTATGCTGGGATTGCTGATGCAAGGATACTATCAATTTCTATATGGCGCCTGCGGCAGGGAGGGCGAAGGTAAACAGCGAGATTTCCCTATCACGAATCTTAACGTTTGACTTAAGCGGCGCCGTTAGGCGTCCGCTTGAAGGAATGGTTAGACATCATTCGCTTCTTGGCAGAAGCCGAGCTGCATTGTGGCGAAATAGCGCATGCGCCAGAAGCACACCGACTGCATCGATCAACAAATGGGCGACCATGCAAGCGAGAATGTTTTCTGTGAGAACGAATAGGGCGGATAACAAGGCACCTGCCCAAACGACGGAAAGCATGTGCGCGGCGCCCCAGCGAAAGTGCGCGACCGTAAACGAGATCAGCGAGAGCACTACCGCTGCATGTGTGCTGTGTAGAAGCACGCCACCAACCCCAATGGCATAGCCTCGGTACAAAGCTTCTTCGGTCACGGCTGCAGTGCATATAACGAACACTTTTGACCGAAGTGAGCGGCTGAGTAGAGCTCGTAGGGGCACGGAATCAGTTGTGTTCGTTCTGGTCGTTTGCCGCTGAAGTAGTTGACAGAAAGGCCATCCGGCCAAGACGGCAAGGGCAGTGGCAATGCCACTTCCGAATACGAGCCATGACAAGCTGGACAAGCCGAGCAGATGGGGCCAGTTTTCCCCAGCTGTAGAAGCAATCGCGAAGGCAGCTCCCGCTACGAGCCATAAGCAAATCCGGGTTGGGAAAGCCATTGGATCCGCTTTCAATGTACGCGCGAAAAGCAGCAACAATGGCGCGCCAAACAGAGATAGCAGCAAGCCGACGGCTAACAGCGTGTCCATGTGATGATGTGAGGTCTAACGCCCTGGTAAGGGGCAAATTGAGCGCAGCTTAATTTGTCCCGCGCAGCCCCGATGGGGCGGAGTGAACTTGACCAGATTGTTATGTTTTATAGCCATGAACCAATATACCTGAATCAGTTTCTTCTATGGGAAAGCTACCTATTTTATTGAGCTCCACTAAAAAGCGGCCTATATTCATTTATCGATTTTTCAGAGGAGCATTATTATAGGATCTATAAGAAAATACTCTTGGTATAAAAATATATTCAATATGCTTGTACTCAACAGGACCGCCAATACCCTCTACAGGGTCGTCAATAGCTGTTTCCCACACTTGCTGCTCACAAGGGGCATGACCATAGAATACATTCTGGGTATCGGTGAAATGATACTCGATACCTGAGAAATCCCTCCCGTGCTCGGCCATGACCAAAAACAGTTTGTTCCACTTTTGGTTCGACATTAATGCGGAAGAGTATTTCTTCCTTATTGATTGATCTTTATGTGCGTCCATACTCTCTCTAAAACATAACGCCTCAAGAAGAGGCGCGGTTTACCGCGTCCTTCTTGCTTGAATTGTTATGACTTTCGATCCACTGTTCTACAACTACCAATTGAGCTTCTAAGTCTGATTTTAGGTGCGGAGCACTGTCACTTGTCCATGTTTCGTCGCACCAATCACAACTATCATATAGGTTACCCAACCAATTGGGATAATAGGCAACATTTTTTGGTAACCCTCTTGGGGCACCCAAAAATCCACTATCGATTTTTCCAACAACTCTACAGACATCCACTGGAGTTAATTTGCCTTCGAGGTAATTTGCAGCCACTTTAATTAGATGTTTAGCCGCCAATATCTCCGCTCCTACTGATTGGCTAGAGAAATCTTTCTCTATTGTCATTGACAATTTCAAAAGTAAACTTTCAAATTGATATTTGTCCGCATCCAGCAGTTCAAATAGTTCTTCAGGAATATCGTCATTTTCAGAAATATACGAATATGCCCATTTCTTGATTGATTCAAGATCCAATTGGTCATACCAGTATTCGATTAATAATTCTTGAAGAGTTCTCATAGTTTAATTTTAGTCATAACAGCGTAATAGTGCGCATGCTCGCTTTGTCTCATTAGATCAGCGCCATAAACTTTAAGCAAGGTACTGATCTCCCATTACATTTCTCTACTGCCATAATATGTCCAAGAATGAAAACGAGCATGCGCGTTATCATTCCAGCCCTGGCTCGACTATCTACTCATCGGATCACGATAAAACCCGCTCCATCAACCACTTACTACTGGTTGGAGGTGTAAAACGCGCATTGCTCGGGGAGGATGGTGCGCATCTGTCTGCGTCCAATGCCGTTCATACTGTATGCCCATCCAAAAAACTGAAGGGAGCTGGCCTCTGCCCAACGGCCAGCCGTTTCAAACCGTCTTGACTTAGCCAAAAGGGCGGATGATATGCCTGCGGCATGGCTTATTGCTTGCCGGGTCCCGCCCCGGCGGGCGGGATACTTTGTTTTCGCACAAAGTCAGCGGGGCTGCCCATCCAAAGGCACCGCCCCTGGCGTTACGCGATGTCCTTACCTCTGGTCGCTCGGAGGCCACCGGCTCATACGCGCTCCCGGCACGTATTCGCCTGCACTTGGGCGGCCCCCTGCCGTCCTGTCTCGGCTGGCCTTTCACTCCCGGCGGCAAGGCGCTTCACTTAAAAGGGGCTCCGGGGTCTCACCTGCCAGCTCGGTTAGCTGTACTGGGCTCTTGTTTCTTCCTTGTGTTGTGCAGAAGCACGAACGGAGCTGCGGGACCTCAGGCCAGAAACTTAAGCCAATGGTGATGGCGCTTTTGCCCCGTTAAGCGCAGCGCTGAGCCGCCGGGAGCGTGAGCTGACGTGAGGCAGGACGCCGAGCGAGCGTAATACGTGGTTGGACCCGCGTATGCAGCGGTCAGCGGCAAGCGACCAGAGGCGAAGGAGAAGCGCAGCGTGGGGCCGGTTTTTGCCTACTTTTGACCCCAAAAGTATGGCGCTGCGGGGCGCCCCCCGCGAACAAAAGCCGCGCCGCCGGGGCCAAGCTAGAAATGAAAGCGCTGCTTTCATGCAGCTTCGCGCTCGCCTCTGGAAGGGCGAGCCGGAATGAACCGCCATGGACGGCTTCCAACTCGGGACCTGTTTGTTACGGCAAGCTACCCTGGCACATCAAAATCCCACGCTACCGCCCTGCCGATCCTCCTTGATAGCCGCCGCAGACATCCCTAATTCCCTGAAAGCAAACCACAATAACCCCCTCTTAACAAGAGAGCTTAAGGAAGCAGCAAGGGGCCACCCAGGCAAAGACTCTACTCAGCCGTCTCTTCGCCAAGCTCCTCCAGATGACGGTAATAGAGGTCAGAGACACCCAGCACATAGACAGGCTTGAGCAGCAGCAGGTTGAAGGCCACGGCCGCCAGCAACGGCAGGCCGGCCCAGAAGAGGACGCCCAGGACGGCGTCGTAAGGCTTGCCGTTTGCGGCAGGCGACAGCCCTTGTTTGTGGAAGAGCACCAGCACGGCGACGAAGACGAGGACGCCCAGCCACCGGCTCAGGCTGCGGTAGCCGGCCCTGAGCCTGGCCAGCTGCTCTGTGTGGCGACTGGCGAAGAAGACGGCCTCCCGGCCGGCCCTGACCAGGGGCGTGCCGTTCAGCAGGGCAGGGGGCAGGCCGCAGAGGGCCAGCTTCCAGGCCAGTTGCTGTTCCCTGGCCTGTGCTGCCTTGGCGCTGCCGAGGGCCGCCAGCAGGCGGCTTGCGGCCAGCTTGACGCAGAGCCAGACATCCAGCCAGTGCAGGGCCCAGAGTTGCAGGGCCCTGGGCAGCACCAGGCGCCAGCAGGCCGAGGCGCTGGCCTGCCCCTGGGTGCGACGCAGCAGCAGCACCGCACTCATGCCGGCCCCGGCCAGGGACAGGGGCAGGGCCGCCAGCCAGATGCAGACGAAAGTCCAGCACAATGCCAGGGCCTGGCCACCGCCGTTGCCCTGGAGTCTGTACCAGCTGTCGGTGGGCATCAGCTGCAGGGCCGGCAGCCACAGCAGCACGCCCAGCAGCAGGGCGGCCCATTGCAGCAGCACGAAGAGCCACCATGTTTTTTCCTGAAAACCCAGGGCCAGGGCCGGCTTGTAGAGGCGCAGCAAGCCCATGAGGCCGCCGCCTGGAGCCTGGCGCAGTTCGCCTGATCGGAAGAGGTTGTATTGTGCCGTGCTGAGGCCATTGAACAGGGTCATGAGAGCCGCCTCCCTTGGGGTTTTCCTCATTGAGCCAAAAGGAAGGGCGGGCGGCCAGGGCTTGTCCGGGGCTTGAGTACAAAAAATGTCCAGCATTGCTCAGGCCAGTATCGCCTCCAGCGCCCTGTCCAGCTCTGGGTAGAGGAACTCGAATCCTGCCTCCAGCAGCCGCTTGGGAATGACCTTCTGGCCGTCCAGCAGCAGGGTGGCCCCTTCCCCCAGCAAGAGCTTGGGCACAAAGGCGGGCAGGGGCAGCAGGGCGGGCCTGTGCAGGGCTCGGCCCAGGGCCTTGGCGAAGTCCCGGCTGGAAACGGGGCTGGGGGCCGTGCAGTCGAAGGGGCCAGAGAGATCGTCGCGGTCAAGCAGGAAGACGATGGCCCGCACCATGTCGGCATGGGCTATCCAGCTCAGGATCTGCTCCCCCTTGCCTACGGGGCCGCCGAGGCCCAGGCGGAAGGCGGGCAGCATCTTCTTGAGGGCCCCGCCGGAGCGGCCCAGCACCATGCCGGTGCGCAGCAGGCAGACCCGGGTGAAGCCCTGGGCCTGCCGGGCCCTGGCCTCCCAGCCGGCGCAGAGGGCGTGGCCGAAGTCCTCGGTGACGCCGGTGAAGGCCTCTGAGACCACCACCTCTGGCGGCTGGGGGCCGTAGTAGCCGACAGCGGAGCCGCTGATGAAGACCCGTGGCGGTGCCTTGGCCTGGGCCATGGCCGCCACCAGCTCTTCGGTCAGGCGCCAGCGGCTGTCCTGCATCCGCTGCTTCTGGCGGGGTGTCCAGCGTTTGTCGGCGATGGGCTCACCGGCCAGGTTGACCACGGCGTCGAAGCCGCCTAAGTCCGGCACCCGGTCGCAAAGGCTGATGTCAGGGCCGAGGCGCTTCCTGGCCTTGTCCTTGTCACGGGTCAGGACTGTGATCGCGAAGCGGCCTTCCAGGGCCTGGCAGAGCCCCTGGCCGATGAAGCCGGTGCCGCCGGTCATAAAAAGTTTTGGCTTGCTCATCCCTTCCTCCAAGCCTGGGCCTGTCCTTGAGTATTAAGGAAAAAACCGGGAAACTCACCCTGCCGGCAGCCTTGGGGCCGGCGGCCTTGAAGAGAAGGATCTGATATGACCCGTTCCTGGATGCTGGGGCTGGCCGCCCTGGTGGTGATACTGGCCGGCATCAAGCTGTCGCTGGCGCTGCTGGTGCCTTTTTTGCTGTCGGCTTTCATCGCCATCAGCTGCAACCCCCTGGTGAACTGGCTGGCCCGCTACAAGGTGCCGCGGGCCCTGGCGGTGGTGCTGATCATCGCCCTCATCGTGCTGGTGGGGCTGATGCTGACCGGCCTGGTGGGCAGCTCCCTGACCCAGTTCTCCGCCAATATTCCCGGCTACCGTGAGCGCTTGCTGACCCAGTTCAGCTGGGTGACAGAGACCCTGGCCAGCCACAACATCAACCTCGACCGTCACCAGCTGCAGACCATACTCGACCCCGGCGCCGCCATGAACCTGGCCGCCAACACCCTGAGCAGCCTCGGCGGCCTGCTGACCAACTTCTTCCTGATCCTGCTGACGGTGGTGTTCATGCTGTTCGAGGCCGAGGAGCTGCCCCGCAAGCTGCACCAGGCCACGGGCGGCGCCGTCCATGTCTACAAGGCCATAGACCGTTTCTTCGCCTCAGTGAACCATTACCTTGGCATCAAGACCCTGGTAAGCCTGGCTACCGGCCTGCTGATCTGGGCCTGGCTCTGGGCCCTGGGGGTGGACTTCCCGCTGCTATGGGGGGTCTTCGCCTTCCTGCTCAACTACATCCCCAACATCGGCTCCATCATCGCCGCCATACCGGCGGTACTGCTGGCCCTGGTGCAGCTGGGCCTGGGCCATGCCGGCCTGGCGGCCCTGGGCTTTTTGCTGGTCAACACATTGATGGGCAATCTGGTGGAGCCGCGGCTGATGGGCCGGGGCCTGGGGCTCTCGACCCTGGTGGTGTTCCTGTCTTTGGTGTTCTGGGGTTGGCTGCTGGGTACCGTCGGCATGCTGCTGTCGGTGCCCTTGACCATGATCATCAAGATCGCCTTGGAATCGAGCCCGAAGAGCGCGCACCTGGCGGTGCTGCTGGGGGGCGCCCTGCCTCAGGAGGAGGAGGCCCGCAGCTGATCGCAGAGGAAGCGCAGGGCCTGCTGGCAGTCCTGGCCGCCGATAAGGCCCTGGCGCTCGGGCCCTGACAGGGGCAGCAGTTCGAGCCAGCGGGCGCTGAGCCAGGCGGCGTCGTCGAAACGCGGCGCCGGGTAGAGCTCGGCCAGCTCGGGGTGTTCGCCAAACACCTGGCTCAGGAGGTCGCGCAGCGGCTCGGCCCCTGTGGGCAGGGGGGCGGCCGGCCAGTTGGGCAGCAGCTCCACCTGGGCCACATGCAGCTTGTCTTCCTCCTGCTCGCTGGAGAGGATATGGTAGCGCTGGCGCCCTTCGACGATGATGCCGAGGCGCCCGTCCTTCAAGGAGGAAAAATCCACCACTTCGACCAGGGTGCCCAGGGGGCAGAGCCGGGCCGGGGTGTCGGGCTCGGCCTTGGGATCGGGCATGCAGATCCCGAAGGGGCGGCGCCCGGCCATGGCGTCGGCCACCATGCGCAGGTAACGCGGCTCGAAGACCCTGAGCGGCATGCGGCCGCCGGGCAGGAGCTGGGTGTCGAGGACAAACTGAGCCACTTCCATTCGTTTTTCTCGTTAACGGGGACAACCTTTATACCCCCAAGTATGTAAAAGCAGATCAGGAGTAGGGATGCTGAAAGTGATTTTTACGGTGTTGGGCCTGGCTCATCTCTGGGCCTGTGATAGGCAAAGGGGCTGGCTTTTCTACCTGACCAAGCCCGGCGCCATGCTGGCGCTGCTGGCCCTGGCCTGGCAGCTGGGTGCCCTGGGCAGCCCCTACGGGCGCTGGCTGCTGGCAGGGCTGGCGCTGTCGACTGTGGGGGACATCTTCCTGATGCTGCCCAAGGAGCGCTTCATCGCCGGGCTCTCTGCCTTTTTGCTGGCTCACCTTTGCTATGTGGCGGCCTTCTGGCCGGGCCTCGGCGCCCCGCACTGGCCCTGGCTGGCCTTGCTGGTGCTCGCGGCCGCTCCCGTGGCCTGGTTGCTCTGGCCCGGCCTCGGCGTCCTCAAGGGGCCCGTCGTCGGCTACATGGCGGCCATAGTGGCGATGGCCTGGCTGGCCGGGGAGCGCTACCTGGGGGAACCCAATGTCGGTACGGCGCTGGCGGCGGCGGGGGCCCTGGTGTTCATGCTGTCGGACAGCCTGCTGGCCTTGGATCGCTTCCGCCGGCCTTTCAAGGGGGCCCAGCTGCTGGTGATGGCCACCTATTTTTCAGCCCAGTACCTGCTGGTGCTGTCCCTGGCCTGAGGACGGCGCAAAAAAAAAGCCCGGCTTTTGCCGGGCTTTTTGCTGGTTGCTCAGTAGGCGCTTTTGATGAAGTCGCGCACCCTCTGGTTGAGCTTGGCGCGGGATTCGGGGTTTACGTACATCATGTGGCCGGCCGGGTAGTAGCTGAAGCTGACATGCTTGGCTATCTCGGGTTCCAGGCCCATGTGGTCGAAGGTGTACTCGGTGGCGAAGAAGGGGGTGGCCAGATCGTAGTAGCCGTTGGCCACCATCACCTTGAGGTGGGTGTTGGTGGAGAGGGCATGGCGCAGATCTTCGGCGACGTTGGTGTAGCCCTGCCAGCCGCCTTGGCCCCAATCCCAGGACATGTTCACCTTGCCGGACAGGATCTGGTACTCGTCGTCGTCCTTGAAGTTGAGTTCGCGGCGCACGTAGTCGTTAAAGGCGGCGGTATAGGGGCCCATGATGGCGGTGTAGCTGGGGTCGTGCTCGAAGGTCTCGCCGGCGGCGTCGTGGTCTATGCCTTCGAAGCGGCTGTCGAGGCGGCCCACGGTGCGGCGCTGGTCACGCATCAGCTCCTTGGTGAAGCGCATGATGTCGATGCGCAGGTTGGTGCGCTCCAGGTAGTCGGTGGACAGGCCGGTGTACTGGTGCAGCTTGTCGGCGATGCGGGCCTTTTCCTCGGCGCCCAGCTTGTCGCCCTTGAAGAGGGCGGCGGCGTAGTCGGTGCCGGCAAATTCACGCACTTCCTTCAAGAAGGCGGGCAGATCCTTGGGCTTGTTGGGCAGCCTGTCGTGGTACCAGGCCGTGGCGGCGTAGGACGGCAGGTAGGTGACAAAGGGCAGATCGTTGCCGGGGTTGAAGCCGACGGTGCTGAAATCCAGCACGCTGGACACCAGGATCACGCCGTTCATGTAGACGCCGCGGCCTTCCAGTTCGTCCACTACTGCGGCACTGCGGGTGGTGCCGTAGGACTCACCGGCCAGGAATTTGGGGGAGTTCCAGCGCTCGGCCTTGGTCAGCCAGAGGCGGATGAAGTCGGCCATGGCCACCTTGTCGGCCTTGACGCCCCAGAAATCCTTGCCCTTGGCGTCGCCCTGGGCCTTGGAGAAGCCGGTGCCGACCGGATCGATGAATACCAAGTCGGTGGTGTCGAGGATGCTGTCGTCGTTATCCACCAGATCGAAGGGGGCGTTGGCGGGCTGCTGGGCGTCGGGGAACTGCACCCGGCGCGGGCCGAAGGTGCCCAGGTGCAGCCAGACGGAAGAGGAGCCGGGGCCGCCGTTGAAGGCGAAGGTCACGGGCCTCTTGGCGGGGTTGTCCACGTCGTCCTTGGTGTAGGCCACATAGAAGAAGCTGGCGCGGGGCTTGCCGTCCTCGTTCTTGAGCACCAGGGTGCCGGTGGTGGCGTGGTAGCTCAGCTTGCTGCCCTTGATGCGGACGCTGTGTTCGGTGACGACCTTCTCTTCCTTGACCTGGGGCGCGGGGGCCGGGGCTTTTTCCTTGTCGGCGGCTTGGGCCAGGGCCGGGGTCAGCACCAGGGCCAGGCTCAGTAGCAACGTTCTCACAGGCAAATCTCTTGTGGTTGTGAATTTAGGCCAGTATTGACGTCCTTGGCCGCCCTGCAAAGAGGCGATCCGACAAAAAGTAAAAGGCCCGCGATTGCGGGCCTTTTTGCTTGGGGTTCAATCAGCTGCGGGTCACGTCCACCAGCAGTTTGAGCACCTGGCCCGGCTGCAGGTAGCCGTTGTCGTCCAACTGGTTCCATTTGCGCAGGTCGGCAACGGACACCTTGAACTTGCTGGCGATGAGGGACAGGGAGTCGCCGCGGCGCACCTTGTAGCTGACGTTGCGGCTGACACCGGACGGCTGGGCGCTGGTCAGCCAGACGGTCAGCTTGCGGTTCAGCGACAGGGTGTCGGTCTTCTTCATGCCGTTCCACTTGGCCAGATCGGCGGTGGAGACGTTGTACTTGTGGGCTATGGTCCAGAGGCTCTCGCCGCTTTGCACCTTGTGGGTGATGGTGGCGCGGCGGTTGGCCACGGCCTGGCTGGGCCTGCCGTCGGCCAGGGCCTGGCTGGACAGGGGGATCATCATCTCCTGGCCGACCCGGATCATGTTGCCCTTGATGTTGTTGGCCTTGCGCAGGGAAGCGACGTCGGTCTCGTACTCGTGGGCGATCTTGAGCAGGCTGTCGCCGCTGCGCACCTTGTGGCGGGCCCAGCGCAGGCGATCCTTGGCGGGCAGGGCGGCCAACTGGGTCTCGAACTGGTCGGCCTTGGCGACGGGCAGCAACAGCGTCTGGGTGGCGTCCGGGCTGGTGGCCCAGCGGTTGAAACCGGGGTTCAACGCATGCAGTTTCTTGACGCTGATGCCGGCCAGATCGGCGGCCACGGACAGGTCCAGCTGCTTCTTGACCTTCACTTCGGCCAGGCGCTGCTCGTTGGCCACGGCCTTGAAGTGGCTGCGGCCTTCCTCGCTCTTGAGGATCTCCACCAGGGCCAGCAGGCGCGGCACATAGGAGCGGGTCTCGCGGGGCAGGTCCAGGGCCCAGAAGTCGGTGGCTTTACCCTTCTTCTTGTTGTGGGCTATGGCCTTGAGCACCCGGCCTTCGCCGGAATTGTAGGCGGCCAGGGCGTTCAGCCAGTCGCCGTCGAACATCTGGTTGAGGTACTTGAGGTAGGCGGCGGCGGCCTTGGTGGAGGCCAGCACGTCGCGGCGGCCGTCATACCAGTAATCCTGCTCCAGGCCGAAACGGTCGCCGGTGCCGCTGATGAACTGCCACATGCCGGCGGCGCGGCCGCGGGAATAGGCGAAGGGGTCGAAGGCGCTCTCCACTATGGGCAGCAGCGCCAGCTCAGCCGGTACCCCGGCGTCCTTCAGCTCTTTGGTGATGAGGTAGAGGAAGGGCTCGGCCCGCTGGGAGACGCGCTCCAGGTATTTGGGGTGCTTCTCGAACCAGCGCTTCTCGGTGAGGATGCGCGGCTCCTGGGCGTTGTAACTCAGGCTGAAGTCGTTGCTGATCTGGTCCCAGAGGTCGTCGAAAGGGGCCACCTGGGCCTGGCTTTCCTGGTCGCCGTCGGCCAGCACGTCCACGTCCGAGCTTTCGGGCTCGGCGGGTAAGGTGTCTGTGCCGGCGGCGGCCACTCCGGTGTCTTCCTGGGTGTCAGTGGCCAGGGAAACGGGCACGGCCTCTTCTTCCTGGGCACCTTTGGTCATCTGGCAGCCGGCCAGTACGGCCGGCAGCAACAAGGCTAATAAGGTTTTTTTCATCAATGTCATTTTTGGTGTTGGGGCGGTACTCAGCTCACGTCCTTGTAACGTCTCAGGGCCGCAAAAACCGAGACTGCCGTCTGGCAGGGGGCCTGGGCAAAGGCCTCGGCCGCTGTCTTGATGGCGGTCTGTTCAACGCGCAAGAAAGGATTGATGGCCTTTTCTTTCGCCAGGGTGGAGGGCAGTGTCGGCTGGCCTTGTCGGCGCAGTTCGGCGACGTCCTCCGCGTACGCTTTCAATGCCTGGTTGGCCGGTTCGACCTTCAAGGCAAACCCCAGGTTGGCCTGGGTGTATTCATGGGTGCAATAAACCCTGGTCTGGTCCGGCAGCGCTGCCAGTTTCTGCAGCGAGCCGTACAGGGTGGCGGCATCACCTTCGAACAGGCGCCCGCAACCACCGCTGAACAGGGTATCGCCACAAAAAAGCATTCCCTGACCGAAATAGGCGATGTGGTCCAGAGTATGCCCGGGAACGGCCAGTACCTGCAAAGGGCCAAGCCCTTGAAGTTGAACCTGATCACCTTCTGCGAGGGGCACAGTGATGCCCTCGATGGCCTCATTGGCCGGCCCATAGACGGGTACGGCGTGGCGGGCCACCAGCGCTTTGATACCGCCGGTGTGGTCCCAGTGGTGGTGGGTGATGAGGATGGCGTCGAGGGTCCAGCCCTTGGCATCCAGCACCGCCTGCACGGCGGCGGCGTCGCCCGGGTCCACCACCGCCAGGCCGGCCGGCCCGGTGCGGATGGCCCAGATGTAGTTATCCTTAAAGGCAGGGATGGCAAAAACCGGATCCCCACTGGCGCTTGTCTTGTTCATTGGCTCCTCCCCAGGCATTGTGTCATCAGTCCCAGCGGATGCTAGCGAAGATGCTGTTCAAACCCGTTACCCGAGATCACAGCGGCACCATGCCCCAGTCCTGGCAAAGTCTCAAGGACGGCGACTGGTTGCTCGAACAGGAAGCCTGCCGGCTCAGCCTCTGGTGGCCGCGTTTCTACGGCTATTACCTGGTCAAGCTGGGGCCCCTGGCCGGCGCCTTCGACACCTCGGCGGCCCGGGTGCAGCGCCATTGGCAACTGGGCGGGGCAGGGCAGGTACTGTATGCCGGCCCCGAGCTGCCGCTGCAGGAGCGCAGCGTCGACGTGCTGGTGCTGTCCCACAACCTCGAATACAGCAGCGATCCCCACCAGCTGATGCGCGAAGCGCAAAGGGTGCTGGTGGACGGCGGCCACCTGGTGCTGACCGGCTTCAACCCCCTCTCCCTGCTGAACCTTTGCGGCTTCTGGAAGAAGACGCCACCCTTCGACGGCCGCTTCTACCACCCGCTGCGCATCAAGGACTGGCTGGCGCTGCTGGGCTTTGAGATCTTGAGCGACGAGCGGCTGCTGTTCGGCCCCTCCTTGTCCAAGAGCCCCCAGTGGCTGGAAGCCATGGGCGAGAACTACGCCCACTTCCTCGGCGCCGTCTATGTGCTGGTGGCCCGCAAGCGCAGCCTGCCGGCGATTGCCAGCCCGGCCCTGAACAGGCGCAAGGTGCGGGTGGTATCCCCCATCGCCGGCCCTGTGACCGGAAGGGTGGCAAGGCAAGGTTCTTCTGGCGCCAAGGGCTGAGGAAGGGCCCTGCTAGTGGCGCTGCAGCCAGGCGGGCAGGGCGGCCAGGTTGTCGAGCACGGCGTCCGGCACCACCTCGCCGCCCAGCTGCTCTGGGCGGAACTTGCCGGTTTTGACCAGCAGCCCCTTGAGCCCCGCCTGTTGCGCCGCCGCCACGTCGCTGTGGATATCGTCCCCCACCATGGCCACCTCCGAAGGCGCCAGCCCCAGCAACTCGGCCCCCAGCACGAAGGCCCTGGGATCGGGCTTGCCGCAGACCACCAGCTCGGCGCCGGTAGCGCCTGAGAGCAGCTTGCTGAAGGGGCCCACGTCCAGCTTGAGGCCGGCCGGGCCCTGGTAGAAAGTGCTGAGCCCCAGGCTGATGATGGGCAGCTCCGGCTGGCTTTTCAGCAGGTTGAAGAGGCGGTTCAGCAGCTCGTAGTCCCAGCGCGCGCCAATGTCCCCCAGCACCAGGGCTTGGGGGCGAGCGTCGCTGAGTTCAAAACCTGCAAAGGCGGCCAGGGCCTCTGGCTCCACCAGGGGCCAGATGCGGCTGATGCCGCGCTTGTGAAGCTCCAGGGTCGCCAGGCTGATGGGGGTCAGCACCTGCTCTGGCGCCACGATGAGGCCCAGGCGGCCAAGCAGCTCGGCCAGGCCTTGCGGGCTGCGGCTGGTGGTGTTGGTGAGGAAGGCCAGCGGCAGTTCGCCGAGGGCCTGGATGGCATCCAAGGCGCCAGGCAGCGGCCTTTCCTGCAGGTAGACCACACCGTCCAAGTCGCAGAGGATGCCCTTGACCATCTCAGCCCTCGAAGCCGCTGTCTTCCAGTAAAGTATTGGACTCGGCGGCGGCCCGGGCCAACTGGTCCACCTTTTCGTTCTCCGGGTGGCCAGAGTGGCCCTTGACCCAGTGCCAGCTGATTTGGTGCGGGGCCTGGGCCTTGTCGAGGCGCTGCCAGAGATCCTGGTTTTTCACCGGTTGGCGGGCGGCGGTGCGCCAGCCGTTCTTCTTCCAGCCGGCCATCCACTGGGTGATGCCCTGGCGCACGTACTGGCTGTCGGTCCAGATGTCGATGGTGCAGGGCTCCTTGAGCACCTCCAGGCCGACGATGGCGGCCAGCAGCTCCATGCGGTTGTTGGTGGTCAGGCGGTAGCCTTGGCTCAAGCATTTCTCATGCTGCCGATAACGCAATAGGACCCCATAGCCGCCAGGGCCGGGGTTGCCGAGGCAGGAGCCGTCGGTATAGAGGGTGATCTGTTTTTGCACGGGTCTTTCGTTGGTAAGATGCGGCTAATGAGCCAAGTGTGCCCTGCCAGGCGCCCATCAGCAAACCCAAGGACAACATGAGCGAGCATATTCACCGCCAGGTGGTACTGGATACCGAAACTACGGGTATGAACCAGGACGTGGGTCCCCACTGGCAGGGACACCGCATCATCGAGATCGGTTGCGTCGAGGTGATCAACCGCCGCCTGACCGGCCGCCACTTCCACGTCTACCTCCAGCCGGACCGGCCGGTGGACCCGGAAGCCATCGAAGTCCACGGCATCACCGACGAGTTCCTGCGTGACAAACCCCGCTTTGCCGAGGTGGCCCAGGAGTTCATCGAGTTCATCCGCGGCGCCGAGCTGGTGATCCACAACGCGCCCTTCGATATCGGCTTCATGGACCACGAGTTCCGGATGTGGAACCCGCAGCAGCAGCCCACCCAGGAGTTCTGCTCCGTCACCGACACCCTGGTGATGGCCCGCAAGCTGTTCCCGGGCAAGCGCAACAACCTGGACGTGCTCTGCGACCGTTACTTCATCGACAACTCCAGCCGCACCCTGCACGGGGCCTTGCTGGATGCCGAGATCCTGGCCGACGTCTACCTGGCCATGACCGGCGGCCAGACCAAGCTCAACCTGGTGGCGGCAGGCAGTGGTGACGGGGCCGACGCCGGTGGTGACGGCATCCGCCGCCTGGCCTTGGAGGCCGGCGCCCTCAAGGTGTTGCGGGCCAGCGAAGCCGAGCTGGCGGCCCACGAAGGGCGCCTGGACCTGGTGATGAAGAAAGGGGGCAAGTGCCTGTGGCGCGAATAAGGCTGCTGGCACTGGCCCTGCTGCCAGGCCTGCTCTGGGCGGCCGAGGCGCCGCCTGCGCCGCCGGAGGAGCCCACCTTCCTGCGTAACCTCTTCCATATCGATCAGGGGCCTTTCCAGCAGGTGTTCCGCCGCGAACCGGATACCGATGCCGTGATACTGGTGGGGCCCCAAGGCAACAAGTTCTACGCCGAGCGCCACCCCAAAGAGGTGCAGTGGTACAGCACCGATCATCTCGACATCATCCGCATCCCCGATCCCAAGCCGGGCCCCTGGCAGGCCCTGGGGGAAGTGCAGGACCACAAGGACTTTGCCGGTGTCCATTTTGCCGAGCCCCGTTGGCCCAGCCCCCGCTACGTGGGGGAGCAGGTCCAGCTCTGCCAGTCCCTGGCCGAGCCCAGCGGTGCCCTCACCCAGGACGAACTGCACGGCTTGGTGCAGGTGAGCACCTTCCTGACCAGCGCCCACCTGGGCGAAGACGACAACTTCGGTTTCAACAGCACGCCCAAGACGGCCCTGGCGCCGCAAGGCAAGGGCTATTGCACCACCTTCGCCCTGCCGGTGCTGGCCGGCCATTACCACTGGCGCGTCGAGGACAGGGCGGGCTTTGACAAGATGAGCTTCGGCCAGGACGTGGAGCTCAAACGCCTGCCGATCAAGGTGGAGGTGCCGACCCTGGACGACCCTCTGGCGCCCCACCTCTACCGCCTGACCTTGACCGACGACAGCATCCCGGCCGATTCGGTGCGGGCCGTGCTGGAGCTGCATCTTGGCAACAGGCAAAACGCCAAACGCATAGTGCGGCTCACCGGCAAGGTAGGGGAGCTGCGCTATCCTCAGACCCTGGGGCACAACATCAGCGTGACCGGCATCCTGAACTTCGAAGACAGTGACGGCCAGGCGCGCACCGTCAAGCTGGCAGACCAGATCCTGGTGGCCACGCCTCCTCCTCCCGTGGTCCGGGCACCTGCCCCTGAGCAGCCCAAGAAGGCCATTTTCTCGTGGTGGTGGCTGTTAGGCCTGCTGCCCGTGGTTTTTGCCATGTTTTGGTGGCGAATGAGGGCGCCTAGCCGCCAGGTTGATGTGGTTGAAAAGTCGCCCGAGAGGCCGGAAATTCAGCAGCAAGCATCGGAAAATGATGGCTTTTTGCTCGATCTAAGCCGCCCGGACGATATCGACGAAAAAATTTAAGAAAAGAGGTTGACGCAGGCTCGGCCCCAACCGTAGTATTTGCGCCGCACCGGGGAGACAGCCTCCCAAGCAAGGTGCTGTGCGGAGTGGTAGTTCAGTTGGTTAGAATACCGGCCTGTCACGCCGGGGGTCGCGGGTTCGAGTCCCGTCCACTCCGCCAACTTATAGATACGATGCGGCCTAAGGGCGGTGTCGTCGCGGAGGAAAGCCAAGGCTTTCCGGGGTCGCGGGCCTAGCCGGCCGCGTTGAGTCCCGTCCACTCCGCCAACTTACAATGTATCGATGGGTCGCACGCCGGTCGGTAAAAAAGAACAAGTGCGGAGTGGTAGTTCAGTTGGTTAGAATACCGGCCTGTCACGCCGGGGGTCGCGGGTTCGAGTCCCGTCCACTCCGCCACGAATTTAAACGCTGAGACAGCAGCGTTGCAGGGGAAAGCCAAGGCTTTCCGGGGCTTCAAAGTCCCATCGACCTGCCAGTGACAATGTACCGCCAGGTTGCACGCCGGTCGGTAAAAAGAATAAGTGCGGAGTGGTAGTTCAGTTGGTTAGAATACCGGCCTGTCACGCCGGGGGTCGCGGGTTCGAGTCCCGTCCACTCCGCCAGCTGCAAGACGCGATACGGCCCAGTGCGGTATCGAAGCGGAGGAAAGCCAAGGCTTTCCGGGGTCGCGGGCCTAGCCGGCCACGTTGAGTCCCGTCCACTCCGCCACTAATTTGATTTACAGCGCCAAGGCGCTGAGCGTGAAGAATAAGGTTCGGCCTTGAGCCGGACGAACAAGAATAGCGCGGAGTGGTAGTTCAGTTGGTTAGAATACCGGCCTGTCACGCCGGGGGTCGCGGGTTCGAGTCCCGTCCACTCCGCCAACAACCCCTAAGCCCGACCATCAGGTCGGGCTTTTTTATTGCCTGTCTCCGGCGGGGGCAAGCCGTTGGCTTGCTGGGGCGCGGGGCTAGGCGCCCCCACCTGGCTGGCCGCCTTGAGTCCCGGCTACTCTGTCAACAGCTCCTAAGCCCGACCATCAGGTCGGGCTTTTTTATTGCCTGTCTTCGGTGGGGAACAAGCCTGTTGCTTGCCTCGCTGCGCGTCTTGAGTCCCGCCTTCTGCTCTGTGGTTCCCGGCTTTCTTGTTCTGGATCAAGCCGCTGGGGATTTTTTGACCTACTCTTAACATGTTTTTTGTCTGCCCAGGATAGGGCGCTTTGGTTGTCGCAGCGCTGCTTGGGCTGAATCACAACGACAAAGGGAAAGGCAATGACCACCATAGGCTCTCTTTCATCCAGGATACTCTGCTTGCTGATCTTGGCATTGGCCCCCTGCCTGGCCCAGGCGGTGCCGGCCTATGCCAGGCAGACGGGGCAAAACTGTCAGGCCTGCCATGCCGGGGGTCAGTTTCCCGAGCTCACCCCCTACGGCCGCCTCTTCAAGATGACCGGCTATACCCTGGGCCGCCGCGCCCTGCCGTTGTCGGTGATGGCAGTGGCCAGCTCGGTCAGTGTCAACAACACCAGCAAGAGCGACGACCCCGGCGATGACTTCCAGAAGCGGAGCAAGCTTATCTTCGCCACCGGCAGCGTCTTCCTGGCCGGCAAGGTCACCGACAACCTGGGCCTGTTCAGCCAGTTCACCTACGACAACTACGGCAACCAGGCCGATGACGGCAGTTTCCAGGGCACCACTACCACCGACAACGTGGACATCCGCTACGCCGACCATTTGATCATGGGGGACCAGGATCTGATCTGGGGGATAAGCCTCAACAACAACCCCTCCATCTCCGATCCTTGGAATGCGGTAGCGGCCTGGATGCAGTACGTGCCCGTGCCTTCCCCCAGTGCCTACCGCTTCGTTGACGGCGAAGCCCCTTATCCCGGCTTCGGCTCGGACGGCAACATCGCCGGCCTCACCGCCTACCTGTTCTGGAACCAGAGCCTCTACGCCGAGCTGGGCTTCTACCGTTCGGCCGACCGCATCTTCTCGCCCTTCAGGGCCGGTATCACAGGGGAAGACAGGACCTACCTGGACGGCAACAACAACCCCTACTGGCGCCTGGCCTATTCCCGTGACTGGGGGGCCAACAGCCTGGAAGTGGGGGCATCGGGCATGGTCGCCCATATCTTTGACCCCGGCGCCGAGCGTAGCGATCACAACAACCTGGGGCGCACCAACAATACCGGCGTCGACAGCCAGTACCAGTACCTGCTGTTCCCCCATGCCGTGACAGTGCAGCTTTCCTACATGCACCAGGTGCAGCACTACTCGCAAAACAGCCTGGCCGACGGCTCTCCCTACTTCCAGGCCGACGGCCTGACCCCGGTGGCGCCGGTGGACGGAACCGATACCACCAACGTGCTGCGCCTCAAGGCCTCCTATATCTACCAGGCCAAGTACGGGGCCAGCCTGTCCTATTTCTCCCTGACCGGCTCCACCAACAGCCTCAACCAGTCATCGGGTTATGACAGCAACGGCCAGATCACCTCGGACGATCCCTTGGGTACCGGCATCAGCTCCAGCCGGGTCGAGGGTAACCTGAGCGGTGACCCCGAAACCCGGGGCTTTACCGGCGAACTGTTCTGGACGCCGATCCAGTACTTGCGCCTTGGCCTGCAGTACACGGCCTACAACAAGTACAACGGCGCCAGCCACAACTACGACGGTTTTGGCCGTAATGCCAGTGACAACAACACCCTGTTCTTCTATGCCTGGGCGGCTTACTGAGCAGCGCGAGGAGAAAAAACATGAAGCCTCTCAAGATGGCTGTGACCCTGGCCCTTGGCCTGGTAGCCGGCGCCTGCTCAAACACAGAGCGCTCCCGTAACCTCGATGATCCGGCCGTCCCGGCCCAGGCCATGGCGCAGCAGGCTTGCGCCCTCTGCCATGGGCAGGGCGGCCGTTCCACCAACCCGGGCTTTCCAAAACTGGCCGGCCAGCAGGCCCCTTACCTGGAGGGCCAGCTCAAGGCGTTTCGCGGCAAGAACCGCAGCGATCCTGCCGGTGAACAGTACATGTGGGGCCTCAGCAAGACCCTCACCGATGAGCAGATCGCAGGCCTCGCCAGCTATTACGCCGCCCAGACGCCAGGGGCCGCGGACGCTGGTGCCGATCCGGCCCTGGCCGCCGAGGGCAAGACCATTTTCGAAAAAGGGGTACCCGAAGAGCAGGTACCTGCCTGCAACAGCTGCCACGGCAGTAGCGGCCAGGGCAACGGGGTCATCCCCAGGATCGCCGGCCAACATGGCGACTACCTGCGCAAACAGCTGCTGATCTTCCAGGGTACCGAGCAGCGCCCCGACGGGGTGGCCATGAAGATGGTGACCCACAAGCTCAGCGACCACCAGATGCAGGCCCTGGCCGCCTATATCCAGGGGCTGTCAGCGGGCTGAGCGCCGCCTGACTAGGCTAAAGGGTGAGACGGCCGGAGGTATCGCCATGATGGAGTTTGCTTATCGCCCTTTGACCCTCCAGGTAGGGGAAGCCCGCCTGGAGGGAAACCTGACGCTGGTGCCGGCCAGCCGGGCCCTGGTGGTCTTTGCCCATGGCAGTGGCAGCAGCCGCTTCAGCCCCCGCAACCGCCAGGTGGCGCAATTTCTGAACCAGGCCGGCCTCGGCACCCTGCTGTTCGATCTCCTGACCCAGGAAGAGCACAGGGTGGATGAGCTGACCCGGGGGTTTCGCTTCGACATACCGCTGCTGGCCCGCCGCCTGGTGGGCACCCTGGATCAGCTGGCGGCCACCCCCCAGACGGCCTCCCTTAGCCTCGGCCTCTTCGGCGCCAGCACCGGCGCTGCCGCTGCCCTTATCGCCGCCGCCGAGCGGCCAAAGCGGGTTGCCGCCCTGGTGTCCCGGGGAGGCAGGGTCGACCTGGCAGGCCAGGCCCTGGCCGAGGTCCAAACGCCCAGCCTCTTCATCGTCGGCGGCGAGGACAGGGAGGTGCTGGCCCTCAACCGCCAGGCCATGGCCAGGATCCCAGGCCCCTGCCAGCTGGAGGTGGTCGAGGGGGCCACGCACCTCTTCGAGGAGCCCGGCGCCTTGGAGCAAGTGATGGCGCTGGCTGCCGCCTGGTTTGAGCGCCACCTGCTGGCCGAGGCCTGAATGCAGGAACTGGCCCGCTTCGTCTGGGAAAGCAAATACCGCCAGCCAGGAGAAAAGGGCATAGAGGACAGTTGGTGGCGGGTCGCCAGGGCCCTTGCCTCGATCGAGCCCCATGATCAGCCAGGCTGGGCCGAACGTTTTTATGAGATCCTGGCCGGCTTTCACTTCCTGCCCGGTGGCCGCATCTTGGCAGGCGCCGGCACGGCCAGGCGTGTCACCCTCTGCAACTGCTTCGTGATGGGACTCATCGAGGACGAGATGGCGGCCATCTTCGAGCACCTCAAGGAAGGGGCCCTGACGCTGCAACAGGGCGGTGGCATAGGCCTGGATTTTTCCACCCTGAGGCCGGCGGGCAGCGCCGGCGGCGCCTGTGGCACCGTCGCCTCTGGACCCATCTCCTTCATGAAGGTGTGGGACGCCATGTGCGCCACCTTGCAGTCCACCGGCAGCCGCCGCGGCGCCATGATGGCCACACTGCGCTGCGACCATCCCGACATCCTGGCCTTCATCGACGCCAAGCGCGATCCGGCAGCCCTGCGCCACTTCAACCTCTCGGTGCAGGTCACAGACGCCTTCATGGCCGCCTTGGCAGAGGGCGCCGACTGGCCGCTGCGCTTTCCGGCCCAAGGTGAGGAGCTGGTCAGGCTGCCTGCCCGCGAACTCTGGCAACGCTTGATGCAGGCCTGCTATGACAGCGCCGAGCCCGGGGTGCTTTTCATCGACCGCATCAACAGCGAGGACAACCTCCGCTACTGCGAGGCCATCTCGGCCACCAACCCCTGCGGCGAGATCCCTTTGCCGCCCTATGGCGCCTGCGATCTGGGTTCGCTCAACCTCACCGCCTTTATCCAGACCCCCTTCGGCCCCCAGGCCCACCTGGACTGGCCGGCCTTGGAAAAGGCGGTGGCCCTGGCGGTGCGGATGCTGGACGACGTCATTGACCTCTCCCACTACCCCTTGCCGGCCCAGGAGGCGCAGGCCAAGGCCTCGCGGCGCATCGGCCTCGGTGTCACCGGCCTTGGCGACGTCCTGCTGATGCTGGGGCTGCGCTATGACAGCGAGGCGGCGAGGGACTGGGCGGCGGCCCTGCTGCGGCGTATTCGCGATGCCGCCTACCAGGCCTCCATCGACCTTGCCGCCGAGAAGGGGCCTTTCCCCCTCTTCGAAGCCGGGCCCTATCTCGCCAGCCCCTTCGTGGCCAGGCTGCCAGAGGCCCTGAAAGCGGGCATAGCGAAGCAGGGCATTCGCAACAGCCATCTCCTGGCCATGGCTCCGACCGGCAGCATCAGCCTGCTGGCCGGCAACCTCTCCAGCGGCATAGAGCCGGTCTTCGACTTCCACCACCGGCGGCAGGTGCTAACGCCAGGGGGCGGCATCTGCTTCGAGGTGGAGGACTGGGCCCACGCCCTTTGGCGCCAGGGCGGCGCCAAGGCCCTGCCCGGGCACTTCGTCACCGCCCGCCAACTCAGCCCCAGGGCGCACCTGGCCATGGTGGCGGCCCTGCAGCCCTTCGTGGACAACAGCATTTCCAAGACGGTGAACATCCCCGCCGACTACCCCTTTGCCGATTTTGCCGCCCTCTACCAGGACGCCTACCGTCTTGGCCTCAAGGGCTGCACCTGCTTCAGGCCCAATGCCGTTACCAGCGCCGTACTCAGCACCGACAGCGAGCCCTGCTGTCAGCTGGAGGCGCCATGAGTCTCTGTATCCTCGGCATTGGCAATCCCCTCCATGGAGATGACGGCTTCGGCCAGGAGGCCCTGGCCCAACTGGCCGCCTACCCCTGGCCGGAAGACACCCAACTGCTGGACGGCGGCACCGGCGGCGTCACCTTGTTGCCAAGGCTCAAGGGCTGCCAACGGCTGGTGCTGCTGGATGTGGGCCGGGGGGGCAAGCCTGGGACTGTGCGCCACTACCGGCGCTTGCGGCCCTGGGCCTTGGGGGACGCCGGCTGCCTGGACCACGGTGGTGGCGCCGCCGAGCTGCTGGCGCTGCTGGCCTTGCAGCAGGCGCCGCCCCAGGTGGATCTGGTGGTGGTGATGGGCAAGCGCTTCAAGCCCTATAGCCCTGGTCTGAGCCCCGAAGTGGCGGCCGCGCTGCCGGGGCTTTGCCATTACCTTTATCACTACCTAACGGGCTTCTAGGAGGCGGCATGGCTATGGATGGGAAGGACGCTGCTGCCGGCACCCTGGCTGTGGAAGGGGTCCTTGGCACTGCGCTGCGGGTCAGGGGGGCGGTGCAGGGCGTGGGCTTCAGGCCCTTCGTCTACCGCCTGGCGACACAGATGGGCCTGGCAGGCTCTGTCCATAACGGCGGCGATCATGTGGCCATCCACCTGGCTGCCGAGGGCGCCGTGCTGGAGCGCTTTTGCCGGCGCCTGGTGGCCGAGGCGCCGCCTCATGCCCGGATCCAGGCCCTGGAGCAGGCCCCCTGGCATTTCGAGGAGGCGCCTTCTGCCTTCGTGGTGGCCCCCAGCCAGGGCTGGGCGGCCGGCGCCCTGCCGCCCCCGGATCTGGCCTGCTGCCCTGCCTGCCTGGCCGAGCTCGAGGCGTCTGGCGACCGCCGCCAGGGCTACCCCTTTATCAACTGCAGCCACTGCGGCCCCCGTTACAGCCTGGTGGCGGCCATGCCCTACCAGAGGGGCGCCACCGGCATGAAGGCCTTTGCCCTCTGCCCTGCCTGCGAGAGCCAGTACCAGGACGTCCTGGACAGGCGCTTCCATGCCGAGCCCATCGCCTGCCCAAGTTGCGGCCCCAGGCTCTGGCTGCAAGGACCACAGGGCCGTATCGAGGGCGAGCCCCAGGCACTGCTGGCCCAGTGCTGCCTTTGGCTGGCCCAGGGCAAGGTGCTGGCAATCAAGGGTATCGGCGGCTTCCAGCTGGCCGTGGATGCTCGCGCTCCCGAGGCCATAGCGCGGCTAAGGGGGCGCAAACAGCGGCCGGCCAAGCCCCTGGCGGTGATGGTCAAGGATATCGATGAGGCCAGGCGCTACTTCACGTTGAGCGCCGAGCAAATACAGCTGCTGCAAAGCCGCGCCGCCCCCATAGTGCTGCTGCCAAAGGTCGCCGCCCTGGCGCCGCTGCCTGAGCTGCTGGCCCCGGGTCAGGTCCATATCGGCCTGATGCTGGCCTACAGCCCCTTGCACTGGCTGCTGCTGGCGGCCTTCGACGGCCCCCTGGTGATGACCTCGGGCAACGCCAAAGGCGCGCCCCTTTGCACTGGCAACGACCAGGCCCTGGCCGATTTGGCTGGGTTGGCCGACGCCTTTTTGCTCCACGACAGGCCCATCTTGCGCCGCTGTGACGACTCTGTGTTGGCCTTGGAAGCAGGCCGGCCCCGCCTTATCCGCCGTGCCCGCGGCTATGTGCCTGAGACCCTTGAAATGCCTGGCCTTGAAGGCGCCGTGCTGGCCCTGGGGGGCGATCTCAAGAACGCCTTCTGCCTGACCCAGGGCGGCCAGGGGCTGTTGTCGGTACACCAGGGGGACCTTTCCCACCCCCAATGCCTCTCGGCCCTGGAAGAGGAGATAAAGGCTCTTTCTGCCCTCTGGGGCTTCAAGCCAAGATGCATCGCCGTCGATGCCCACCCCGACTATTTTTCCAGCCGCCTTGGCCGGCGCCTTGCCAAGGACGCCGGCCTGCCCCTGGTGGCGGTGCAGCACCACCATGCCCACCTGGCGGCCTGCCTGGTGGAAAACGGCCGCCAAGGGCCGGCCCTTGGCATCATCCTCGACGGCCTCGGCTATGGGGATGACGGCAGCCTCTGGGGCGGCGAGCTGCTGCTGGCGGATCTCAAAGGTTACCGTCGCCTCGGCCGCCTCAAACCCTTCCCGCTGCTGGGAGGGGACAAGGCCAATCGCCAGCCCTGGCGAAACCTGCTGGCCCAACTGGACCAGGCCGCTTGCCTCGAGGCCGGCCAGGCCCTGGTGCCGGCGCTTGCGAGCTTGGATGCCCAGGCGCTGCTGAAGGTGGCGCCCAAGGCCATGTCTACCTCTTCCATGGGCCGCCTCTTCGACGCCGTAGCGGCCTTGCTGGGGCTGGCGCCATTGGAGCTCAGTTTCGAAGGGGAGGCGGCCATGAAGCTTGAGGCCCAGGCCCTGAGCGGCCGGGAAGAGCGCTGCTATCCTTTTGATATCGCACCTGTTGATGGGCTCTGGCAGCTGGACCCGGCACCCTTTTGGCGCTCGTTGCTGGCCGACCTGAATGCCGGGTTGGACAGGGCCACGGCGGCCCTTGGCTTCCACCTCGGCCTGGCCCAGAGCCTGGCGGCCCTGGTGGCGAAGTTGCGGGATGAGGCGGATTTTACTGCTGTGGCGCTCAGCGGCGGCGTCTTCCAGAACGCCCTGCTGGCAGCCGAGCTGGAGCAGCGGCTCAAGGGCCAGGGGCTGGAGGTGCTGCGCCACGGCCTGGTGCCCTGCAACGATGGCGGCCTGGCATTGGGGCAGGCCGCCGTGGCCCTGGCCTGCAGGGGGGGAGCTTGATGGACGGGAGCCAGAGGCCGGTAGGCCATATCGAGGAGGTCCATGGCCCTGTGGTGGTCATCGCCTGCGAGGCGCTGCCGCCCCTGCGCCAGGCCCTCTGCGCCCACCTGGATCACGAGACCTACCTCTTCGAGGTGCACCAGCACCTGGACGGCCGCCATCTGCGGGCCATCACCCTGCACCGCAGCGCCGGCCTCAGCCGCGGCATGCCCGTCTTCGATACCGGGGCGCCGCTCCATGTGCCTGTCTCGCCGGATTGCCTCGGCCGGCTACTCAACATCTTCGGCGAGCCTTTGGATGGCGGCCCGCCCTTGCCAAGGCAGGCCTTTCGCAACGTCCACGAGAGGCCCATGCCGCTCTTCGAGGCCTGCGGCACAGGCGAGGTGCTGCAGACAGGCATCAAGGTCATCGACCTGCTCTGCCCCTTCGTCAAGGGCGGCAAGACGGGGCTCTTCGGCGGCGCCGGCGTCGGCAAGACGGTGTTGATCATGGAGTTCATGCACGCGGTGGCGGCGCTGCACAAAGGGGTGTCTGTGTTCGCCGGGGTTGGCGAGCGCATCCGCGAGGGCCACGAGCTCTGGCACGCCATCAAGGACGCCGGCGTCCTGCCCCAGACGCTGATGCTGTTCGGCCAGATGGACGAGTCACCTGGGGTGCGCTTTAGAGTCGGGCTCTCTGCCCTGAGCTACGCCGAATACCTGCGTGACAGCCTGCACAAGGAGGTGCTGTTCGTGATGGACAACATCTTCCGCTTCGTCCAGGCCGGCTCGGAGGTGTCGAGCCTGCTGGGGCGCATGCCGGCCACCGTCGGCTACCAGCCCACCCTCACCACCGAGGTGGCGGAGATGGAGGACAGGATCCTCTCCAGCCGCCGCGGCGCCATCACCTCGGTGCAGGCCGTCTATGTGCCGGCGGACGACATGACAGACCCCGCCGTCAACACCATCCTCAGCCATCTCGACACCCGCGTCATCCTCTCCCGCAGCCAGGCCGGCAAGGGCATCTACCCGGCCGTGGATCCCTTGCAGTCCTCCAGCAAGATGATGGACAGGCACACCCTGGGGGAACGTCACCACGGCATCGCCGAGGGAGTCAGGGAGCAGTTGGCCCGCTACCAGGAGCTGGAGGACATCATCACCATGCTGGGGGTGGAGGAACTCTCCCTGGCCGATCAGCAGACGGTCAAGCGGGCCCGCAAGCTGCAGCGCTACCTGACCCAACCCTTCTGGGCCACGGCCGCCCACACCGGCATGGCCGGCGTTTCTGTGCCGCTGGAAAAGACCCTGGCCGACTGCGAGGCCTTCCTGCTTGGCCGCCATGACGAGTTGCCGGAAGAGCAGTGTTATATGCGCGGTGCCCTGGAGGCGGCGCCATGAAGGGCTTCGAGCTCAGGCTGCTGGACACCGGCGGCACCAGGACCATCACCGGCGTGAGCCGCTTCGTCGGCGAGGACGGCTCCGGCTCCTTCGGCATCCTGCCCGGCCATGGCCGCTTCATGGCCAGCCTGGTGATGGGCCTCGCCAGATTCCGGGTGCAGGAGGGGGGCTGGCAGTACCTGGCCCTGCCCGGGGCCCTGCTCTATTTCCAGGGCGGCCGCCTGACCCTGGTCAGCCGCCACTACCTGCTGGATGACGACTACAACCGCATCAGCGAGGCCCTGGCCCGGCAGCTGCTGGCCGAGGAGGAGAAGCTGCACGGCATCAAGGAGAGCCTGGAGCGGATGGAGGAGGCGCTGATGAAGCGGCTCTGGGAAATGGGGCGACGCTGATGACGGACAAGGAAAGCCTGCGCCGCCAGGTGGAGCGCCAGGCAAAGCGCATGAAGAAGGCAGAGCAGGAGCGCTCCGGCCTTATCGGCCAGACCGTCTACATCGGCACCCTGGGGCTCATCTTCGTGCTGCCGGTGGTGGCCGGCGCCTACCTGGGGCACTGGCTGGACGGCCTGGTGGCGGGCTACTCGGTGCGTTGGACCCTGAGCCTGATCCTGTTGGGGGTCTTTGTCGGCGCCGTCAACGTCTACTTGTTCGTGAGGGACTGAGCATGGAACCCGAATCCGTCCTGCTGACCCTGGGCCCCCTGGCCATCACAGATACGGTGGTGACCACCTGGGGCATCATGGCGCTGCTCTGGCTGCTGGCCTGGCTGGCCAGCCGGCGCCTTGCCGACAGCCCCGGCCTCTGGCAGACAGCCCTGGAGGCGGTGGTGGCCACCATGGAGGAGGCGGTGCTGGCCGTCACCCCCCGTTTCGGCAAGCAGATCCTGCCTTTCGTGGCCAGCCTCTGGGTGTTCCTGGTGCTGGCCAACCTCTGCGGCCTGGTGCCTGGCCTGCATTCACCGACCCGGGATCTGTCAGCCACCGGCGCCCTGGCATTGCTGGTGTTCCTGGCCAGCCACTGGTACGGCATCCGCCTCCAGGGCCCCAGGGCCTACTTCCGCCACTACCTGGCCCCCAGCCCCATTTTGTTGCCCTTCCATCTCATCAGCGAGGTCAGCCGCACCCTGGCCCTGGCGGTGCGGCTGTTCGGCAACATCATGAGCCTGGAGATGGCGGCGCTGCTGATCCTGCTGGTGGCCGGCTTCCTGGCCCCCGTGCCCATCTTGATGCTGCACATCGTCGAGGCCCTGGTTCAGGCCTATATTTTCGGCATGCTGGCGCTGATCTACGTCGCCGGCGGCCTGGAATCACAACAAGAGCGCCAAGCGCGGGAGGAATAGATGCCCGATTTAACCGCCTTTACCCTGGCCTCGACGGTGGCCGCCGTGCTGGCCATGGCCCTGGGGGCCATGCTGCCGGCCCTGGCCATGGGCCTGGCCATCTCCAAGGCCCTGGACGCCCTGGCCCGCCAACCCGAGGCGGAGAAGGCCATCATGCGCACCCTCTTTATCGGCCTGGCCATGATCGAATCCCTGGCCATCTATGTGCTGGTGATAGTGCTGATCGTGCTGTTCCGTAATCCCTTGCTGGAATACCTGATCAAGTAGGGGGCAACTTGGAACTGAGCTGGTCGACTTTCCTGCTGGAAGGCATCAACTTCCTGGTACTGATCTGGATCCTGAAACGCTTCCTCTACGGCCCCGTGCTGGCGGTCATGGCCAGGCGCCGCGCCGCCATAGAGGCCCAGCTGGCCGAGGCCCAGTCCCGCCAGCAGCAGGCCGAGGCCATGAGCGTCCAGTACCAGGGGCGCCTGGCCGACTGGGAGAAGGAGCGGCAGCGGTTGAAGGCAGCCTTGGCCCTGGAGCTGGATGCCCAGAAGCAAAGGCACCAGGCTGCCCTCGAAGAGGAGCTGGCAGCAAGCCGGGCCCAGGCCCAGGCTGCTGATGCCCGCCAGGAGGCCCAGCGCCGGCGCCAACAGGAACTCCAGGCCCTTGCCCAGGGGGCAACCTTTGCCAGCCGGCTGCTGGCCAAGGCCGCAGGGCCCGAGCTGGAAGCGAGGCTCTTCGAACTGCTGCTGGCCGGCCTGGCGGGGCTCGATGAGCAGCAGCAGGCCGCCCTGGCCGGCCAGGGAGCTGTGCAGCTGGCCAGCGCCTATCCGCTGCCCGAGGCGGCAAGGGCCAGGCTGGAGGCCGAGCTGGCCCGGCTCCTTGGCCAAAAGCCGGCGCTTAACTACCGGGAGCAGCCCGAGCTGCTGGCCGGCTTCGAGCTCAAGTTGGGGGACTGGCTGCTGGAGGCCAACCTGCGTGAGGAGCTGCGCGGCCTGGCGGAGCTGGACCATGGCTAGGGTGCCCCGGGCTAAGGCGCCCCCGGCTAAGGCGCCCCCGGCTAGGCCCACTGAAGCAGCCCAGGGCAAGGGGCCCCTGGCGCAGCAGGCCGAATGGCTGGCGGCCTACCAGCCGGCCCTGCGCTTTCGCGAGCAGGGCAAGGTACAGTCGGTGGGAGACGGCATCGCCTGGCTGTCCGGCCTGCCGTCGGCGGCCATGGATGACGTCCTGAGCTTCGAGGACGGCAGCAGCGCCATGGTCTTCGACCTCAACCAGGATCGCCTCGGCGCCGTGCTACTGCACCAGACCGACAGCCTCAACGCCGGCACCCTGGCCATGCGCACCGGCCGCCGGCTCAGCATGCCGGTGGGGGAGGGTTTCCTCGGCCGCGTCATCGACCCCCTTGGCACTCCCCTTGACGATCTCCCGGCCCCCGAGCCGGACGGCTGGCTGCCGCTGGAGCGGCCTTCGCCGCCCATCATCGAAAGGGGCCCCGTCCAGTCGCCCCTCTATACCGGCACCAAGATCATCGACACCCTGATCCCCATAGGCCGCGGCCAGCGCCAGTTGCTGGTGGGGGACGACGGCCTTGGCCGCAGCGCCCTGGCCCTGGACGCCGTCATCAACCAGAAGGGCAAGGGGGTCTACTGCATCTATGTGCTGATCGGCCAGAAGCGCTCCACCGTCGTCAACACCATAGAGACGCTGCGCCGCTACGGCGCCCTGGAATACAGCACCCTGGTGGTGGCCGAGGCCAGCAGCCTGCCCGGCCTGCAACACCTGGCCCCCTTCGCCGGCTGCACCCTGGCCGAATACTGGATGGCCAGGGGCCAGCACGCCCTGGTGATCTATGACGATCTGGCCACCCATGCCCGCACTTACCGCGAGCTGTCCTTGCTGCTGCGCCGCCCCCCGGGCCGCGAAGCCTACCCAGGGGACATCTTCTCGGTGCACGCCAGGCTGCTGGAGCGGGCCACCTGCCTCAGCCCCGAGCTTGGCGGCGGCAGCATCACGGCCCTGCCCATAGTGGAGACCTTGCAGGGGGAGATAGCGGCCTATATCCCCACCAACCTCATCTCCATCACCGACGGCCAGATCTATCTGGACAGGACCCTCTTCGCCGGCGGCTTCAAGCCGGCCGTGGACATAGGCCGCTCCGTGTCGCGCATCGGCGGCCAGGCCCAGCACGTCGCCATCAAGGCGGAAGCGGGGCGCATGAAGCTGGACTACCTGCAGTTCCTGGAGCTGGAGGTCTTCACCCGCTTCGGTGCCAAGCTGGAGGCCAGCATGGAAGCGGCCATCAGGCGCGGCCGCATCTTGCGCGAACTGCTGAAGCAGGAACGGTTGGCGCCGGAGTCGGCCCGCTTCCAGCTGGCCTGGCTGGTGGCCTTCAACGACGGCCTCTTCGACGGCCTTGAGCCCAAAGCGGTGACGGCGCTGCTGGACAGGCTGAGGGGGTGGACGGCCCAGGGCAGCCTGACCCTGGACAGCCCCAGGGAGGCCTGGCACCAGGCCCTGGCGGCCTGGCTGGCATCGCCATGACCCGCCGCCAGGAGCTGGAACGCCACCGCCAGGGCCTCGCCGATATCCGCGAGATCATGAGCGCCATGAAGACCTTGGCGCAGATGGAAAGCCACAAACTGGTGCCGCTGCTGGCCGCCCAGGAGGCGCAGCTGGCCGCCATCACGCAGGTGGCGGCGGACTTCCTGGGCTTCCATTCGGACTGCCTGCCCCTTGCCAAGGGAACCACCCCGGTGCTGTTGCTGCTGGGCACGGAGCGCGGCTTCTGTGGCGACCTCAACCAGGCCCTGGTGCGCCGGCTGGAAACGCTGGCACCGCCGCCGCTGCTGGTGGCGGTGGGGCGCCGCCTCAAAGGTTTGGTGGCGGGCCGGCCCGAGCTGCTGGTCGCCCTGGATGGCGCCAGCGTCGCCGAAGAAGTGCCTGTCGTGCTGGAAAAGCTGGTGCCGGCCCTGGCCGCCTTGCAGATGGAGCGCGGCCCCCTGGCCTTGACGGCCCTTTTTCCCGGCTGCGAGGCGCCGCTGGCCTTGTTGCCTCCCTTCGAGGCCCTGCGCGGGGCCAAGGCCGCCTTCGCCTACCCGCCCATATTGCAGGTGCCGCCGCCCCAGTTCCTGCTGGAACTCACAGAGCAGTACCTCTTCGCGGCCCTCAACGCCCTGCTGTACCAGGGGCTGATGGCGGAGAACCACAACCGCGTCACCCACCTGGACGGGGCCGTGCGTTTCCTGGATCAGCGGGCCGAGGAGCTGGGGCGGCGCTGCAACGCCTTGCGCCAGGAGGAGATCATCGAGGAGATAGAGGTGATCCTCTTGAGCGCGGCCAGCCTGGAGGAAGCTATGGTTGGAAGAGAAAAACCGGCAGAGGAGGGCGCCCATGTGCCTGGGAGTACCGGCCCAAGTGGTGGCCATCTTGGATAGCGATCAGGCCCTGGCCCTGGCCGACAGCGGCGGGGTGCGCCGCCCCGTCAGCCTGGCGCTGCTGGCCGGCGAGGGATTGGAGGCCCTGGTGGGGCAGTGGGTGTTGCTGCACGTCGGCTTCGCCCTGGCAAGGATTGACGAGCGAGAGGCCAGGCAAACCCTGGCGCTGCTGGCCAAGATGGGGCAGGAGGGGGAGCTGTGACGTTGGAAGACTTTCGCGACCCCGGCCGGGTCAGGGTGCTGCTGGGGGCCATCCGCCAGGAGGCCGAGCCCTTGGCCCAGCGCCTTGGCCGGCCGCTGCAGATCATGGAGGTGTGCGGCGGTCATACCCACGCCATCTTCCGCTTCGGCCTCGACCAACTGCTGCCAAAGAGCATCGAATTCATCCACGGCCCCGGCTGCCCCGTCTGCGTGCTGCCGGTGGCGGCCGTCGACCAGGCCCTGGCCCTGGCCGAAAGGGGCCTGGTCCTTGCCAGCTTCGGCGACCCCATGCGGGTGCCGGGCACCCATATGAGCCTCTTGGAGGCCAAGGCCAAAGGGATGGACGTGCGCATCCTCTATTCGCCCCTCGACGCCCTGGCCCTGGCCAGGAAGGAGCCTGGACGCCAGTTCGTCTTCTTCTCCATCGGCTTCGACACCACCATGCCGGCCGCCGCCTGCTCGCTGTTGGCCGCCGCCAGGGAGGGCCTTGGCAACCTTCGCTTCCTCTGCCACCACATCCGGTTGATGCCGACCCTGGAAGCCCTGCTGACGGCAGGGGAGCTGAGGCTCGACGGCTTCGTCGGCCCAGGCCATGTGGCCACCGTCATCGGTGCCGGGGCCTTCGCACCAGTGGCGGCGCGCCATGGCAAACCGCTGGTCATCGCCGGCTTCGAGCCGGTGGATTTCCTCCAGGCCCTCTACCAGCTGCTGTTGCAGCTCAAGGAAGGGCGCTGCGCCATAGAAAACGCCTATGGCCGGGTGGTGAGCGAGGCGGGCAACCTGGCCGCCCAGGCCGCCATAGCCCAGGCCTTCGAGGAGGGCGTCGATGCCGAATGGCGCGGCCTTGGCCTGGTGCCGGGCTCCGGCGTCAGGGTCCGCGAGGCCTTCAGGGACTGGGACGCGGCGCCGCTGCTGGCTTTTGATACCTTGCCCCAGCGCCGGCCCGAGCCCTGCCAGTGCAGCCAGGTGCTGATCGGCAGGCTCAAGCCCAACCAGTGCCCCCACTTCGGCAAGGGCTGCAGCCCCCAGCATCCCCTCGGCGCCCTGATGGTGTCCACCGAGGGGGCCTGCGCCGCCTACCACCAGTACAAGGAGGCCATCCATGGCTGAGGTGACCCTGGCCCACGGCGCCGGCGGCGGCGCCATGCAAGAGCTCATCGAGGAATGCTTCCTGAAGGCCTTCGGCGATCTGCCGCTCGAGGAAAAGGAGGACCAGGCCAGGTTCAACCTCGCCGAACTCGGCGCCCAGGGCGGGGAGCTGGCCTTCACCACCGACAGCTTCGTGGTCAGCCCGCTGCGCTTTCCGGGCGGTGACATCGGCAAGCTGGCCGTCTGCGGCACCCTCAACGACCTGGCCGTCGGGGGCGCCAGGCCTCTGTACCTGAGCGCCGCCTTCATCCTCGAAGAAGGCCTGGCCCTGGAAGAGCTCCATGCCCAAGTAGCCTCCATGGCCCAGGCGGCAAGGGAGGCCGGGGTCAGCATAGTGACGGGGGACACCAAGGTGGTGGAGAGGGGCCAGGCCGACAAGCTCTTCATCACCACCACCGGCATAGGCGTCATCCCCAAGGGCCTGGCGCTGTCCATAGCTTCGGCGCGGCCGGGGGACAAGGTGCTGGTGACGGGCCCCATAGGGGATCACGGCGCCGCCGTGATGCTGGCAAGGGAAGAGCTGGGCCTGGCCGGGGATCTCGAGAGCGACTGCGCCAACCTCTATCCGCTGCTGGCCCCTGTGCTGGCTCAATGCCCTGGGGTGCGCGCCATCAGGGACGCCACCCGCGGCGGCCTGGCCGCCGTCTTGACCGAGATGGCCGCGGCCAGCCAGGTCGGCATAGCCTTGGAAGAAAGCGCCCTGCCGGTGCGGTCCCAGGTCAAGGCGCTGTGCGAGCTTTTGGGCCTGGAGCCGCTGCTGCTGGCGAACGAAGGCATGGCGGCACTGGTCGTCGCCCCCGAACAGGCTGAATTGGCCCTGGCATTGCTGCGCGAGCATCCCCTTGGCCGGCAGGCGGCCCTGGTGGGGGGGGTGAGGGCAGAGATGCCTGGCAGGCTCTGGCTGGGCACCGCCTATGGCGGCCAGCGGCTCCTTGAGCTGCCCTATGGCCTGCAGCTGCCGAGGATCTGCTGATGCACGAGCTGTCTGTGGTGCGGGCCTTGCTGGACCAGTTGACGCCCTACAGGGACAGGGCCATCGCCAGCATCCGTATAGAAATGGGGGCCCTTTCCTGCGTCGACGCCGAGCGCCTTGGTTTTTGTTTCGAGATGGTCAAGGACGAGGCGGGGCTGGCGGATGCCGAACTCCACATAGACAGGGCCCAGGCCGAGGCCCGTTGCCAGTGTTGCGGCCAAGTCTTTGAAGTCGTTGCCCTTGGCAGTCCCTGCCCCTGCGGCAGCCATGACTATACTCTGCTCACAGGACGGCAACTGCTCCTCACCGAAATAGGATTTTCCTGATGTGCGGCCACTGCGGATGTTCCAGCGATAAAGCCAGGCTCTCTGCCCCCTGGGCACCACCTGCCCTCGAACTCAAGCTCGATGAAGGCAGCCTCAAGCTGCACCAGGCCCTGCTCTCGGGCAACGACGCCCTGGCCGCCGACAACAGGCGCTGGCTGGCCGAGCACCGGATCCACTGCGTCAACCTGATGGGCACCCCAGGGGCCGGCAAGACGACGCTGCTGGAAGCCACCTTCAAGGGCGCTCCCCAAGACTGGCCGCACATGGCGGTACTGGAAGGGGACCAGCAGACCCAGAATGACGCCAGGCGCATCCATGCCGCCGGCGGCCAGGCGCTGCAGATCAACACCGGCACCGGCTGCCACCTGGATGCCGAGATGATAAAGGCCGGCCTCGATACCCTGGCCCCCAAGCCAGGTTCGCTGCTGTTCGTGGAGAATGTCGGCAACCTGGTCTGCCCGGCCCTCTTCGATCTCGGCGAGACGCGGCGGGTGGCCATGATGGCGGTCACCGACGGCGAGGACAAACCCGAGAAGTACCCCCATCTCTTTGCCAGCTGCGAGCTGGTGATCCTCAACAAGTGCGATCTGCTGCCCCATCTGGATTTCGACCTTGACAAGGTCAAGCAAGGCCTCGACCGCCTCAACCCCAGGACCCGCTTGCTGCAACTGTCCGCCAGGACTGGCCAGGGCCTGGACGCCTGGTTTGCCTGGCTGGCGGAGGGCCGCCATGGCTAAGGCCTGGTTGCCGAGGGAAAGGCTGGCAGCCCTCTTCGAAGCCTTGAAGACGGCCGGTTTCGAGGTGATAGGGCCCAAGGTCAAGGACGGCGCCATAGTGCTGGCCCCCCTCGAAGGCCCGGAGGAACTGCCGAGCGGCTGGCAGGAAAAGGCGGAGGCGGGCAGCTACCGCCTGGAAAAGACGGCCAGTCAGCGCTGCTTTGCCTGGAACACGGGCCCCCAGGGGTTAAAGCCTTTCCTGTTCAAGCCGGAAGAGGTGCTGTGGCGGGCCCACAAAACAGCGGACGGTATCGTCTTTCGCCAGGAGCAACCCCAGCAGAGCCCCAAGGCCTTTATCGGCGTCAGGGGCTGCGACCTGGCGGCCCTTGCCATCCAGGACCGGCATTTCCTTGAAGGCCTGGAACCCGACGCCCATTACCAGGCCCGGCGCCAGGGCATCTTCATCGTCGCCGTCAATTGTGCCAGGAGCGCCGCCACCTGCTTCTGTGTCTCCACCGGCGACGGCCCCCAGGCGAGCACCGGCTTCGATCTGGTGCTGGACGAGTTGGAAGCGGGCTTTTTGGTCGAGGCGGGCTCACCAAGGGGCAGGGCCATCGCCGCAAGCCTGCCCTTAGAAAAAGCCAGCCCCGCCCGGTTCCAGGCGGCGGAGAAGCAGCTGCAAGGGGCCAGAAAGCAGCAGCGGGTCATGCCGGCCCAGGCCGAACTGGCCAAACTGGTTGACGCCCTGGACCATGAGCGCTGGCAACAGGTGGCCGAGCGCTGCCTCGCTTGCGGCAACTGCACCTCCGTCTGCCCCACCTGTTTCTGCTCCAAGCAGCAGAGCCTGGGAGACATCCATGGCCTGGAGGCACAGCAGCAGCGGCTCTGGGACTCCTGCTTCTCGGTGCAGCACAGCTATGTGGCCGGCAAGGTGGTGCGGTTCGATATCAAGCACCGCTACCGCCAGTGGCTGGTGCATAAGCTCGCCACCTGGCAGCAGCAGTTCGGCCGCAGCGGCTGCGTGGGCTGCGGCCGCTGCATCGCCTGGTGCCCCGTGGCCATCGACCTGGTGGAAGAGGCCAAGGCCATCTTGGAGGGCGGCCATGACTGAGCCCCTGGCCGTGACCCTGGTCAAGAACGTCGAGGAGATCCCCGGCACCCACACCCTGCACCTGGCCTTGCCGCCGGGCCACCCCTTCGACTTCCACTTCGGCCAGTTCAACATGCTCTACCTCCTGGGGGTGGGGGAGGTGCCCATCTCCATCATGGGCTGGCAGGACGAACTGCTGCTGCATACGGTGCGGGCCCAGGGCCTGGTCACCAAGCCGCTGCTGGCACTAAAACCCGGAAGCCAGCTGGGGCTGCGCGGCCCCTATGGCCAAGGCTGGCCCCTGGCCAAACTTAGGGGCAAGGAACTGCTCTTTATCACCGCAGGCCTCGGCTGCGCCCCTGTAGTGGCGGCCATCCGTCACGCCGTCAGCCACAGGCAGCAGTTTGGCCGGATCTGCATACTTCAAGGGGTCAAGCACCACCAGGATCTGCTCTGGCAGCCCCAGTACGAGGCCTGGCAGCGCCAGGGCTGCCAGGTGTTGCTGGCGGCCAGCGAGGAAAAGAAGCGCCGCCACCACTGGAAGCTCGGCATGGTCACAGAGCTGCTGGACCAGGCTCAGCTGGACGTCGCCAACTGCGCCGTGCTGATGTGCGGCCCCGAGATCATGATGCATGCGGCCATCAAGACCCTGGCGGCCATGGGAATGCCGGATGAGGCCCTCTATTTGAGCCTGGAGCGCAACTTCCAATGCGGCATCGGCTCCTGCGGCCATTGCCAACTGGGCCCCTATTTCGTCTGCAAGGACGGCCCCGTCTTCCACTACCCCGTCATCAAAAACTGGTTCGGCCGGGAGGGGATATGACCAAGCTGCGCCTGGCCGTCCATAAGCTCACCTCCTGCTCCGGCTGCCAGTTGGCGCTGCTGAACCAGGGCCCCGGGCTGTTGGCGCTGCTGGAGGAGGTGGAGATCCTCCATTTCATCGAGGCGGGGGCCGAGGATCCCGACGCCCAGGTGGACTTGGCCCTGGTGGAGGGCAGCGTCTCCACCCCGGCCGACCTCGAACGGCTCAAGCGCATCAGGAGCAACAGCAAGCTGCTGGTGACCATGGGGGCCTGCGCCACCAGCGGCGGCGTCCAGGCCCTTCGCAACCTGGCGGACGCCAAGGATTGGATGGCCGCCGTCTACGCCAGGCCCGACTTCATCGCCACCCTGGCCAGCTCCACCCCCGTCGCCGAGCACGTCAAGGTGGACTTCGAACTCTGGGGCTGCCCCATCACGGCCCAGCAGCTCAACCATTTCGTCCGGCTGCTGCGCCTCGGCACCCTGGCCCGTGACGACGCCGAGAAGCTGTGCATGGACTGCAAGCGCCGCCAGCAGGTGTGCGTGGTGGTGACACAAGGGGCCCCTTGCCTGGGGCCTGTGGTGCGCACCGGCTGTGGCGCCCTCTGCCCGGCCTTCGGCAGGCCCTGCTACGGCTGCTTCGGCCCCTCGGAGCAGCCCAACGGCGACAGCCTCGCCAACCGCTTCGCCGGCCTTGGCCTGCTGCCAGAAGAGGTGGCCAAGCGCTTCGCGGCCATCCATAGCCACAACCCTGCCTTCAATGCGCAATACCGGCGCTGGCAGGGCATCGACGTCAGGGAGCTGGAATGAAGAAGCGCCGCATCCAGCTCAAGGTGCCCTTCGTCACCCGCCTGGAAGGGGAAGGGGCCCTGGAGCTGTCCGCCAGGGGCGACAAGATAGAGGCGCTGCATCTGGCCATCTTCGAGCCGCCGCGGCTCTTCGAGAAGTTCCTTGAGGGCCGCGCCTTTCACGAGGTACCGGATCTGGCGGCCCGGATCTGCGGGATCTGCCCCATGGCCTACCAGCTCACCGCCATCCAGGCCATGGAGAGCCTCTTCGGTCTTGAGCTGCCCGAGCCCCTGGTGCGGCTGCGGCGCATCATGAACCTGGGGGAATGGGTGCAGAGCCACGCCCTGCATATCCACTTCCTGGCAGCCCCGGATTTCCTGGGTTTCGACCACGCCATGGCCATGGCCAAGGTGTACCCTGATGTGCTGGCGCGCGGCATGCAGCTGCAGGCCGCGGGCAATGCGTTGATGGCCCTGCTGGGGGGGCGCTCCGTACACCCAGTGGGGCTGGTGGTGGGGGGCTTTGGCCGGCTGCCGGACCTTGATGCCTGGCGGCAGGCCCAGGAGCTGGTGGACAAGGCCCTGCCGGCAGCGACAGCCCTGGTGCGTTGGACGGCGGCACTGGAGCTGCCCGACTATGGCCAGGATTTCATCTGGGTCAGCCTCAAGGACGAAAACCAGTACCCCATCAACGGCGGCGCCATCGCCTGCTCAAACGGCCTGGAACTGGGCTACGGCGACTATCGGCAGCATTTCCATGAACACCAGGTGCCCCATTCCACGGCCCTCTACTCGCTGCTGGACGGCAAGGACTATCTGGTGGGGCCCCTTGCCAGAGTCAACAACAACTTCCCCGTGCTGCCCGAGGAGACAAGGGCCTTGGCGACGGACTGCGGCCTTGGCTTTCCCAGCCGCAACATGTTCCAGAGCATCCAGGCGAGGGCCCTGGAGATCCACGGCGCCCTGGTGGAGGTCAGAAGGCTGATGGCCCTTGGCCTGCCGGCTGGCCCGGCCAATCTGCCGGCCGAGCCGAGGGCAGGGGACTGCTGCTTCGCCACAGAGGCGCCGAGGGGCCTCATCTACCACAGCTACCGGCTGGACGGGCAGGGCAGGGTACAGAGCTGCACCATAATCCCCCCCACCAGCCAGAACCAGGCCAGGATAGAACAGGACCTGCATCACTGCGTGCCCCGCTTCGGCTTCGACAGGAGCGACGAAGAGCTCAAGTTTTTCTGCGAGCGGCTCATTCGCAACTACGATCCCTGCATCTCCTGCTCCACCCATTTCCTGGATTTTCGGATAAGGCGCCTCGGCGCCTGACATTCACCAGATAAGGGAAGGCAAGACATGGACTTTCCGATCATCACCAAGGCCAAGGGGGCTGGCCCCGCGCCCAACCTGGCGGACTATCGCCAGTATTGCCAGGACTTCGACTGGCAACAGGCCAGGGACGCCATCCAGGGCCTTGGCGGCGGCATCAACATCGCCTTTGAGGCCCTGGACAGGCAGCTTGAGGAAGGCCGGGGCAGCCAGACCGCCCTCATCTGGCTGGGCAAGGCGGGGCAGCGCCAGGCCTTCAGCTATGCCGAGCTGACCAAGCTTGCCAACCGCTTCGCCAATGTACTGACCGGGCTCGGCATCCAGAAGGGCGAGGCCGTATTCAGCCTGGCCGGCCGCACCCCCCAGCTCTACGGCGCCCTGCTGGGCAGCCTCAAGGCCGGGGCCGTCTTCTGCCCCCTCTTCTCCGCCTTCGGCCCCGAGCCCATCCAGGCCAGGATGACGTTGGGGGACGCCAGGGTGCTGGTGACCAGCGCCCACCACTACAGGCGCAAGGTAGAGGCCTGGCGGGAACAAGTGCCCCATCTCAAGGCGGTGCTGCTCTACGACTGCAAGGGGGAGTGCCCGCAGGGCTGCCTGGATCTGGACCAGGCCCTGGCGGATGCAAGCGATGCCTTCGTGACCCTGGTAACGGCCCCAGAGGACAGGGCCCTGCTGCATTTCACCAGCGGCACCACCGGCAAGCCCAAGGGCGCCATCCATGTCCATGAGGCTGTGGTCTACCACCAGTATTCGGGGTGGCTGGCCCTGGATCTGCACCCCGGCGACATCTACTGGTGCACGGCCGACCCCGGCTGGGTCACGGGCACCACTTACGGGGTGATCTCGCCGCTGTGCAACGGCGTCACCCTGGTAGTGGACGAGGCGGACTTCGAGCCGGAGCGCTGGTACCAGATCCTGGAGCGGGAAAAGGTCAACGTCTGGTACACGGCCCCCACCGCCATCCGCATGCTGATGAAGGTGGGTGAGCAGATGCTGGCCGGCCGGGACCTCAGCGCCCTGCGTTTCCTGGCCAGCGTCGGAGAGCCCCTCAACCCCGAGGCGGTGGTCTGGAGCAACCGGGTGTTCGGCAAGCCCTTCCACGACAACTGGTGGCAGACGGAGACGGGGGGCATCATGCTGGCCAACTTCGCCGCCGAACCCATCAAGCCCGGCTCCATGGGCAGGCCCCTGCCCGGCATCGAAGCGGCCATAGTGCAGCTGGACGACAAGGGGGAACTCCATGAGCTGGCCGAAGGCCAGGCCGGGGAGCTGGCCCTGCGCCCCGGCTGGCCCTCCATGTGCCGCGGCTACCTCAACGAGGAACAGCGCTACCAGGAATGCTTCAAGGGCGGCTGGTACCTCTCAGGCGATCTCGCCTACCGGGACGGCGACGGCTACTACTGGTTCGTCGGCCGCAGCAAGGATCTCATCAAGTCCGCCGGCCACCTGATAGGCCCCTTCGAGGTGGAAAGCGCCCTGCTGGAGCACCCGGCCGTGGCCGAGGCCGGTGTCATAGGGGTGCCGGACGAGGTGGCGGGGGAGGTGGTCAAGGCCTTCGTGGCCCTCAAGCCCGGCTTCGAGGCAAGCATTGAACTGCTGGACAGCCTCATGGCCCATGCCCGCAAGGCCCTGGGGGCGGCGGTGGCGCCGCGCACCATCGCCATCAAGGACAACCTGCCCAAGACCCGCAGCGGCAAGATCATGCGCCGCCTGCTCAAGGCCCGCGAGCTGGGCCTGCCCGAAGGGGACATCTCCACCCTGGAAAGTGACGAAGGAGGCCGCCATGAAGTCCAGGAATGAAAAGCGGCTCCCACCCGAGGGAGACATCTCATCCGCTGCTGGAAGTGACGAAGGAGGCCGCCATGAAAGCCAAGGCTGAGGAGCTGGATCACCAACTGACGCTGCTCAGGGAGATGCTGCGCATCCGCCGTTTCGAGGAGCGCTGCGCCGAGCTCTACATGGCGGAGAAGATCCGCGGCTTCCTGCACCTCTACATCGGTGAGGAAGGGGTGGCGGTGGGGATGATGCAGGCCCTGGCGCCGGACGATGCCGTGGTGGCCACCTACCGCGAGCACGGCCATGCCCTGGCCAGGGGCCTGGACATCAAGGCGGTGATGGCCGAGATGTTCGGCAAGGCCAGCGGCTGCAGCAGGGGGCGGGGAGGCTCCATGCACATCTTCGACGGCCCCAGGCGCTTTTTCGGCGGCAACGCCATAGTGGCCGGCGCCCTGCCCATGGCCGTGGGCCTGGCCCTGGCCGACAAGCTCAAGGGGCTGAGCAGGGTCACCTGCTGCTTCTTCGGCGAAGGGGCGGCGGCGGAAGGGGAGTTCCACGAGAGCCTCAACCTGGCCCAGCTCTGGCAGCTGCCGCTGCTGCTGGTGTGCGAGAACAACGGCTACGCCATGGGCACGGCCCTGGCCATCTCCGAATCCGAGCAGCGGATCAGCCACAAGGCCGAGGGCTACGGCATGGTAGCCCGGGAGGTGGACGGCATGGACGTGCTGGCGGTGGAGGCGGCGGCCCGGGAATGCGTGGACGCCATCAAGCAGGGCAAGGGGCCGCGCTTCCTTGAATGCCACACCTACCGTTTCCGCGGCCACTCCATGTTCGACACCCAGCTCTACCGCAGCCAGGACGAGGTGGCGGCCTGGCAGGAGAAGGGCCCCATAGTGCGGCTGCGGCGCAAGCTGGAGGCGGCGGGCGCCTTGGACGAGGCCAAGTGGCAGCAACTCGAGGACGAACTGCGCCAGGAACTCAACGAGGCGGTGGCCTTTGCCGAGCAGGCCGCCCTGGAGCCCGTTGAAAAGCTGACCTGGGGTGTCTACCAGGAGGGGGCGTCATGAACGGCGACAGCATCAGCTACCGCGAGGCGGTGCGGGAGGCCATCCGCGAGGCTATCCGCAATGACGACAGGGTCTTCCTGATGGGGGAGGACGTGGGCCATTACGGCGGCTGCTACGCCGTCACCAAGGGCCTGTTGCAGGAATTCGGCGAGGCCAGGGTCAGGGACACCCCCCTGTCCGAGTCCGGCTTCGTGGGGGCCGGCATAGGGGCGGCCCTGGGCGGCATGAGGCCCATAGTGGAGGTGATGACGGTCAACTTCAGCCTGTTGGCCTCTGACCAGATCGTCAACAACGCCGCGACCCTGCGCCACATGTCAGGCAACCAGGTGGGGGTGCCGCTGGTGATCCGCATGGCCACAGGCGCCGGCAAGCAGCTGGCGGCCCAGCATTCCCACAGCCTGGAGAATTGGTACGCCCATGTGCCCGGCCTCAAGGTGCTGGCCCCCGCCACCCTGGCCGACGCCCGCTACCTGCTGGCCCAGGCCCTGGCCGACCCGGACCCCGTGCTGATCTTCGAGCATGTGCTGCTCTACAACGAGACGGGGCCCCTGCCCAAGGCCGAAGACTGCCCCGACATGCACAAGGCCCTGGTGCGAAGGCCGGGCAGCCAGCTGAGCCTGGTCACCTACGGCGGCTCCCTGCCCAAGGCAATGCAGGCGGCCGAGATCCTGGCCGGCCGCGGCCTGGACGTGGAGGTCATCGACCTTCGCTGCCTGAGGCCCTTGGACACCCAGACCATCTTCACCTCGGTGAAGAAGACCAAGCGGTTGCTGGTGGTGGACGAGGGTTGGCGCACCGGCAGCCTGGCCGGGGAGATCTGCGCCCAGGTGGCCGAGCACTGCTTCTGGTCCCTGGACGCGCCGCCCCAGCGGCTCTGCAGCCAGGAAGTGCCCATTCCCTATCCCAAGCACCTGGAGCTGGCGGCGACTCCCCAGGTAGAGCAGATAGTGGCGGCGGCCGCCGCCATGCTGGAGGCCAGATGAAGACCATCAAGATGCCGTCCTTCGGCTCAGACATGGCCAAGGGCACTGTGGCCCAGTGGCTGGTCAAGGAAGGAGATCAGATCGAGCGCGGCGACGTCATCGCCACCATAGACACCATGAAGGGCCTCATCGACATGGAGGTGTTCGACGACGGCATCCTCCACAAACTGCTGGTGCCGGAAGGAACCCAACTGGCCGTGGGGGAGCCCATCGCCGAGCTGCGGCTGACAGGGGAGGCGGCCGAGGCCGAAGCGCAGGCCGAAACGAAAAGGCCGGCCGAAACCCCGGAAGCCAGGCCCAGGATCTCCCCGGCGGCCAGGCACAGGGCCGAGGAACTGGGCATCGACTGGCAGAAGCTTGGGCCCGGCAGCGGCCCAGAAGGGGCCCTGGTGCTGGAGGACATAGAGGCGGCGCCACGACAAGGGGCGCCAGGGGCAGAGCCTGGCCAGCAGATGCGCCAGGCCATCGCCGCCGTGGTCAGCCGTTCCAAGCGCGAGATCCCCCACTACTACCTGGAGCAGGACATCCCCCTGGAAAAGGCCCAGCTGTGGCTGGCGGCCTACAACCAGGACAAGGGCCCAGAGCAGCGCATCCTGGCCAACGCCCTCATCTACTGCGCCCTGGCCAGGGCCGTCGCCGAGTACCCCCAGTTCAACGGCTTCTTCAGGGACGGCGCCTTCGAGCCGGCCGCCAAGGTGCACCTTGGCAACATCATCAGCCTGCGCCAGGGCGGCCTCTTGGTGGCCGCCATCCACGACGCCCCCAGCCTGGGCCCGGCCGAGATGATGGCCCGGCTCAAGGATCAGGTGCAAAGGGCCAGGGAAGGGGGCCTCAAGGGCTCGGAGATGCAGGACGCCACCTTGAGCGTCTCCAACCTGGGGGACAGGGGCGCCGACCGCTTCCAGGGCATCATATTCCCGCCCCAGGTGGCGCTGCTGGGCCTGGGCCGGCTGCGCCAGGTGCCCTGGGCGTCGGAAGGCAAGCTGGTGGTGATGCCGGTGGTGACCTTGAGCCTGGCCGCCGACCACAGGGTCAGCGACGGCCATGACGGCAGCCGGCTGCTGGCCCACATCGACAAACTGCTGCAACAACCGGAGCTATTGTGATGAAAGACAAAGCCGCCCTGGCCGAGGAAGTGCGCCGCCAGCTCAAGCACATAGCCCCGGACGTGGAGCCGGACGAACTGGGCCCGGACCAGGACATGCGCGACGAGCTGGATCTCGACTCCATGGACTTCCTGCGGCTGCTCGAAGCCCTGTCGAAATCGGTGGGGGTGGCCATCCCCGAGGCGGACTACGCCAAGGTCACCACCCTCGCCAAGATGGTGGACTACCTCGCCGCCCACCAGCCATGAAAAAAGCGCCCCTGGGGGCGCTTTTTTAGCGAGGCGCTTTGCCTCAGGGCTTGTAGTCCTTCTTCTGCAGGCGGTGGGCAAGGCGCTCCACCAGCACGAAGAAGAGCGGGGCGAAGAAGATCCCCAGCGCCGTGGAAGCCACCATGCCCCCCAGCACCCCTGTGCCGACGGCGTTCTGGCTGCCGGAGCCGGCGCCGTTGCTGATGGCGAGCGGCAACACCCCCAGGCCAAAGGCGAAGGAGGTCATCAGGATGGGCCTCAAACGCATCCGCACCGCCTCCAGGGTCGCCTCCACCAGGCCCTTGCCTTCCTCGAACATGTTCTTGGCGAACTCCACTATCAGGATGGCGTTCTTGGCGCCGAGGCCTATGATGGTCAGCAGCGCCACCTGGAAGTAGATGTCGTTGGTCAGGCCGCGGATATCGGTGGCCACCAGGGTGCCGAGTACGCCCAGCGGTATCACCAGCAGTATGGCGAAGGGGATGGACCAGCTCTCATAGAGGGCCGCCAGGCAGAGGAAGACCACCAGGATAGACAGGCTGTAGAGCATGGGGGCCTGGTTGCCCGCTTCCTTTTCCTGGAAGGACAGGCCTGTCCACTCCAGGCCGAAGCCGGTGGGCAGCTTCTTGACCAGCTCTTCCATCTTGGCCATGGCTTCGCCCGAACTGCGGCCAGGGGCAGCGGCGCCCTGGATCTCCACGGCCGGCAGGCCGTTGTAGCGCTGCAGCTGCGGCGAGCCGTAGCTCCAGTGGCCCTGGCTGAAGGCGCCAAAGGGCACCATCTCACCCTGGTTGTTGCGCACGTACCAGCGGTTGATGTCCTCGGGCTGCATCCGGTAGGGGGCGTCGCCCTGGACATAGACCTTCTTGACGCGGCCGCGGTCGATGAAATCGTTGACGTAGGTGCCGCCCCAGGCGGTGGTCAGCACCGAGTTGATGTCGGCGACGCTGACCCCCAGGGCACCGGCCTTGGCGTGGTCGATGTCGACCTTGTACTCGCTCTTGTCACCCTGGCCGTTGGGGCGCACCGCCACCAGGCCGGGCTCCTGGGAGGCCATGCCCAGCAGTTGGTTGCGGGCCGCCATCAACTTGTCATGGCCCTGGGCGTTGCGGTCCTGCAGGTACATGTCGAAGCCGTTGGCGGTGCCCAGCTCCAGCACGGCCGGGGGCACGAAGGCGAACACCATGGCGCCTTTTATTTGGGAGAAGGCGCCCATGGCCCGGCCGGCGACGGACTTGACGTCGCTGCCCGGGGCCGTGCGCTCGCTCCAGTCTTTGAGCTTGACGAAGGCGATACCCATGTTCTGGCCCTGGCCGGCGAAGCTGAAGCCGCCGACGGTCAGCACAGAGTAGACGTTGTCCTTCTCCTTGGTCTGGAAGTAGTCCTCCACCTGCTTGAAGACCTTGGCCGTCTGCTGCTGGGTGGAGCCTTCCGGCAACTGCACCTGCACGAAGAGCACGCCCTGGTCCTCGTCGGGCAGGAAGGAGCTGGGGGTGCGGGTGAAGAGCCAGCCTACAGTGGCCACTATCACGCCGTAGACCAGCATGAAGCGGAAGCCGCGCTTGAGGATGGCGGCGACGCTACTGCGGTAGTTCTGGGTACGGCGCTCGAACCAGCGGTTGAACCAGCCGAAGAAGCCCTTCTCGCTGATCATGTGGCCCTTTTCGATGGGCTTGAGCAGGGTGGCGCACAGCGCCGGGGTCAGCACCAGGGCCACCAGCACCGACAGGGCCATGGCCGAGACGATGGTCACCGAGAACTGGCGGTAGATGACCCCGGTGGAGCCGGTCATGAAGGCCATGGGCACGAACACGGCCGACAGCACCAGGCCTATGGCCACCAGGGCGCCGGTGATCTGGTCCATGGAGCGCCTCGCTGCTTCCAGGGGCGAGAGCCCTTCCTCGCTCATCACCCGCTCCACGTTTTCCACCACCACTATGGCGTCGTCCACCAGCAGGCCTATGGCCAGCACCATGGCGAACATGGTCAGGGTGTTGATGGAGTAACCGAAGGCGGACAGCACGGCGAAGGTGCCCAGCAGCACCACGGGCACCGCTATGGTGGGGATCAGGGTCGCCCTCAGGTTCTGCAGGAACAGGTACATGATGAGGAACACCAGGGCCACCGCCTCGATGAGGGTATGGACCACCCCTTCGATGGAGAGCTTGACGAAAGGCGTGGTGTCATAGGGCACCACCGCCTTGAGGCCGGCGGGGAAGAACTGGGACAGTTCCTTGATCTTGGCGTTGACGGCTTCTGCCGTGTCCAGGGCGTTGGCGCCCGTGGCCAGGCGGATACCGAGGCCAGTGGCCTGCTGGCCGTTGAAGTGGGTGGTAAAGCCGTAGTTCTCGGAGCCCATCTCCACCCTGGCCACGTCCTTGAGGTAGACGTTGGCACCGCCTTGGGCGGTGCGCAGCAGGATGTTCCTGAACTGCTCAGGGGTCTGGAGCCGGCTCTGGGCCGTGACGGTGGCGTTCAGCTCCTGGCCTTCCACGGCCGGGGTGCCCCCCAACTGGCCGGCGGACACCTGGGCGTTCTGGGCGCGGATGGCGGTGATGACGTCGCTGCTGGTCAGGTTGTACTGCTTGAGCTGGTAGGGGTTGAGCCAGACGCGCATGGCGTACTGGGCACCGAACACCTGCAGCTCACCGACGCCGCGGACCCGGCTCAGGGGCTCCTTGATGGAGGAGGTGACGTAATCGGAGATGTCGCTCTTGTCCATGGAGCCGTCTTCAGAGACGAAAGCCACCACCATCAGGAAGTTACGCACCGACTTGGTGACCGTAATGCCCTGGCGTTGCACCTCTTCCGGCAACAAGGCCGTGGCCAGCTGCAGCTTGTTCTGCACCTGCACCTGGGCGATGTCCGGGTTGGTGTCAGAGCTGAAGGTCAGGGTAATGGTGGCCTGGCCGTTGGAGTTGGAGGTGGCCGACATGTAGTTGAGGCCGTCGATGCCGTTCATCTGCTGCTCTATGACCTGGGTCACGCCGTCTTCCACCGTCTTGGCCGAGGCTCCGGGGTAGTTGGCGGTGATGGTCACGGTCGGCGGCGCTATGCTCGGGTACTGGGCCACCGGCAGGCGGGCAATGGCCATGGCCCCGGCCAGCATGATCAGCAGGGCTATCACCCAGGCGAAGATGGGCCTGTCTATGAAAAAACGTGGCATTGCTGCTTGTCCTTAATGGTCGCTGGCTTCGACTGTGGTGACGGGGGCGCCGGGACGGACCTTCTGCAGCCCGTCCAATATGACCTTGTCGCCCGCCTTGAGGCCGCTCGTTACCCGCCATTGGTTACCGACGGCTTCTTCGGTGACCACGGGGCGCGCTTCGACCTTGTTGGCGGCGTCCACCACCAGCACAGAGGCCTCGCCCTTGGCGTTGCGGCTGACCCCTTTCTGGGGCACCAGTATCGCCTTGTCGTCGGTGCCGGTGACGGCCTGGGCGCGCACGAACATGCCGGGCAGCAGCTTGCCGTCCGGGTTGGGGAAGAGAGCCCGCAGCGTCACGGAGCCGGTGCCCTCGTCGACGTTGACCTCGGAGAATTCCAAGGTACCTGTCTGGTCATAGGTGGAGCCGTCTTCCAGGGTCAGGGTCACCTTGGCCTGGGGAGCCCGCTGGAGGTCGCCCTTGGCCAGCTTGGCCTTGAGGGCCAACAGTTCGGCGCTGGACTGGGTGAGGTCCACGTAGATGGGGTCCAGCTGCTGCACCAGGGCCAGGGCCTGGTCCTGGTTCTTGGTGACCAGGGCGCCGGCGGTCACGAAGGACTTGCCGATGTGGCCTGTGATGGGGGATTTGACCTGGGTGTAGCCGAGGTTGATCTCGCTGGTCTTGACCGCCGCTTCGGCGACCTTGATGTCGGCCAGGGCCAGCTTGTAGGCGGCCTCGGCGTCATCGAGATCCTGCTGGCTGACGTAGTGGGTCTTGACCAGGTTCTGGTAGCGCTTGAAGGTCAGCTCCTTGCTGTGGGCACTGGCCTGGGCCCGGGCCAGGCTGGCCTTGGCCGAGGCCAGGGCCGCCTCGAAGGGGGCCGGATCTATCTGGTAAAGAGGCTGGCCTGCCTGCACGGTGCCGCCCTCGGTGAAGAGGCGTTTTTGGATAACGCCGTCTATTTGCGGGCGGATCTGGGCTTCGAGGAAGGCGCTGGTGCGGCCTGGCAGCTCGGTGGTGAGGTCAATGGGCTGGGCCTTGACTGTCATGACACCCACCTGCTGGGGGGGCCTTGCCGCCTTTGCTTCCTGCTTGGCGGGGCTGCACCCCATCAAGGTGGCCAGCGCTAATGCCAATACCGCGCTTCTGTGTTGTCCCATGACAAAACCTCTGTGTTCGAAATGACTGTCTTCGGCAGGGCCGTTTTCCAAGGCCTGCCATGATAGCAGTAGGGAATGAACGTTCATTCCCAAAAACCGTTACAGTGCGTTACGCCGGCCGGTCGAAAAGGCTCAGGCGCCGCCCTGCAGAGCCCTCAGCCTGGTATCCAACCAAGTGGCGGCCTGGCTCCAGTAGGACTCTGGCACCAGGCAGGGACTGTCGGCGGTGAGTTCCAAGGGGCCCTGGCCTGTTGCCTGGGGCACTGCCCTGGCAAAGAGGCCGCTGGCGCTATGGTAGACAACATAGTCCTTGTCGCTGTCCATGGGGGCATAGGCAGAAGAGCCGTAGTCGCTGTCCACCAGAAAGTGCAGGCTATCGAGCCAGGCGGGTTTTACCCAGGTCTGGGGCGACAGGGCGTAAGCCTGGTGCGGCGTTGCGTTGGCCTGTTCAATATCGCGAAAGCGCCCTTCGACCCTTTCCAGCCGGTATTGGGGCTGAAGGCCCAGTACGGTCAGCCAGTTGGGCCACTTGATGAAGCGGGCGTCCAGGCGCCAGTCGTCGCCGCGCACCGGGAAGCTGCGCTCCTGGCAGAGCCCTGGAGTGCGCAGGTGCAGCTGATAGAGCTGGTCGTCCAGCTTTTCGAAGCGCAGCCTGGCCACCGGCACTTCCATGCCCAGGCGGTCATAGGTGCGGTAGAGGGCGAAGAACAGCAGGCTACTGGCCAACAGGCCGCTGGTAAGGGTCAGGAAGAAGAGGCGCCAAAGCCATTTCATCGCAGGGGGCATCCTTGGGTATTGCCAGCCTCTACCCTAAACCAAGGGGAGTCCTGCGTCACGGGGGCAAAATAAACCCGGCATTGAAGCCGGGTTCGAGCGGCGTCATCGGCCGTTATTTGAGGATGAACTTGCCGTTCATCACCGCGAAGTGGCCGGGGAAGGAGCAGAAGAAGCTGTAGTCGCCGCCCTTGTCCAGCTTGTTGACGTCCACTGTTACCGAGGTCTCTTCACCACCGCCGATGATGGGGGTGGCGGCCAGCACCCTGGCGTCCCCTTCGGGCAGGTAATTCTTGTCGAGGCCTGCCTGGGCGCCGGCCATGGCCAGGGCCTGGTAGTCGGCGGTCTTGGACAGTACCCAGTCGTGGCCCATGGTGTTCTTGGGCAGCTTGCCGACGTGCTTGAGGGTCACGGTGAAGCTCTTACAGCTGGCCGGCACCGTCATTTCCTTGAGGTTGTACTGCATGGCGTCGTTGGCTTCGATGGTGGCGGCGCAATCGTCCGCCCAGGCGGCGGTGCTGCCGAGGGCCAACAGTACTCCGAGAATCGCTTTTTTCACTCTTCACCTCCGTTTGGTGTTGTCATTGGCAGGGTGGCATCTGGCACCTGGCCTTGCCTTGTTATAGGTCAAATTTACCGTTCTGGGATCAGAACATAAAAAAAAGCCCTGCAATAGCAGGGCTTTAGCTTCATGGGTTGGGGCTTCAGGCGGCCTTGCCGGCGGCTTTGCGCTCCTTCTGGACCAGCTCCTTGTTGGCGGCCAGGTAGAGGGGATCGAAGTCGTCGACGTTGATGGCGCGCAGGCGGCCGGCTTCGGCGCGGTTGAGCAGGGCTGCTTCTTCCTCGCTGATGAGGCCCAGATCCAGGCCTTCCTCGGCTACCTTGTCCAGGCGCCAGAAGAGACGCTTGGGATCCGTGGCCTTGGCGACCTTGTTGAACAGGGGCTCGACGGCCAGCACGTCTTCCAGGGTCTGTTCCAGCATGCCCACGACGTTGTTGTCGACGCGGGTCAGGTACTGGCTTTGGCCCAGGCGGGTACGGACGTCGGACGGCTGTTGCAGCAGGGTGGCGACCTTGTAGTCCAGCTTGTCGCTGGGGCGGCTCACGGGGCGGCCGAAGGGCATGATCACCAGGCGCAGCGCCTTGCCTACCCATTTGTTGGGGAAGTTGCGCAGCAGTTCGTCCAGGCTGTCCTGCAGCTTGTAGAGCGCATCTTCCACGCCCCATTGCAGCAGCGGCAGATCTTCCTTGCGGCGGCCTTCGTCGTTGAAGCGCTTGAGGGCGGCAGAGGCCAGGTAGAGCTGGCTCAGCAGGTCGCCGAGGCGGGCCGAGACACGCTCGCGGCGCTTGAGCTCGCCGCCCAGCACGCCCATGGCGACGTCGGACAGCAGGGCCAGGTTGGCGCTGAAGCGGTTCATCTGCTGGTAGTAGCGCTTGGTCTGGTCCCTGAAGGGGCTTGCGCTGAAGCGCGCGCCGGTCAGGCCCAGCCACAGGGAGCGGAAGAAGTTGGACATGGCGAAGCCGATGTGGCCAAACACGGCCTTGTCGAAGGCCAGCAGCGCCTGCTTCTGATCTTCAAGGCCGGCGGCTTCCAGCTCGGCCAGCACGAAGGGATGGCAGCGGATGGCACCCTGGCCGTAGATCATCATGGAGCGGGTCAGGATGTTGGCCCCTTCGACAGTGATGGCCACGGGGGCGCCCTGGTAACCGCGGGCGAGGTAGTTCTCGGGACCCATGCAGATGCCCTTGCCGCCGTGGATGTCCATGGCGTCGATGATGCCTTTTTGCATGCGGTCGGTGAGGTGGTACTTGACGATGGCGGTGATGACGGACGGCTTCTCGCCGAGGTCGAGGCCGGTGGTGGTCAGCTCACAGGTAGCGCCCATCAGGTAGGCGTTGCCGCCGAGGCGGGCCAGGGGCTCTTGGATGCCTTCCATCTTGCCGATGGGCAGGCGGAACTGGCGGCGGACTCGGGCATAGGCGCCGGAGGCCATGGCCAGGGACTTGATGCCGCCGGTGGCGTTGGAGGGCAGGGTGATGCCGCGGCCGACGGACAGGCACTCGACCAGCATGCGCCAGCCCTGGCCGGCCATCTTGGGGCCACCGATGATGTAGTCGATGGGGACGAAGACCTCATTGCCGCGGGTCGGGCCGTTCTGGAAGGGCACGTTCAGCGGGAAGTGACGGCGGCCGGTCTCGCAGCCTGGGGTGCTGGTGGGGATAAGGGCACAGGTGATGCCCAATTCTTCCTCGCCGCCCAAGAGGCCGTCGGGGTCACGGAGTTTGAAGGCCAGGCCCAGCACTGTGGCCACCGGGGCCAGGGTGATGTAGCGCTTGTTCCAGGTGATCTTCATGCCCAGCACTTCCTTGCCTTCCCACTGGCCTTTGCAGACCACGCCGAAGTCGGGGATGGCGCCGGCGTCCGAGCCCGCTTCGGGGCTGGTCAGGGCGAAACAGGGGATCTCCAGGCCCTTGGCCAGGCGGGGCAGGTAGTGGTCCTTCTGCTCCTTGGTGCCGTAGTGCTGCAGCAGCTCACCCGGGCCCAGGGAGTTGGGCACGCCGACGGTGGAGGAGAGCACCATGGAAACCCCGGTCAGCTTCTGTAGCACCAGGGATTGGGCGTAGGCGGAGAACTCCAGGCCGCCGTACTCCTTCTTGATGATCATCGCGAAGAAGCCGTTGTCCTTGAGGTATTGCCAGACTTCCGGGGCCAGGTCGGCGCGCTCATGGGTGGTTTCCCAGTCGGACACCATGCGGCAGACTTCTTCGACGGGGCCGTCGATAAAGGCCTGCTCTTCGGCACTCAAGTGCGGCTTGGGATAGGCGTGCAGCTTGTTCCAGTCGGGATTGCCGCGGAACAGCTCGCCGTCCCACCAGGTGGTGCCGGCTTCGATGGCTTCCCGCTCGGTGCTGGACATCTCCGGCATGATCTTGCGGTAGAGCTTGAGGAAGGGACCTGAGATGTAGTTGTGGCGAATGCTGGTGATGTTCAGCGGCACCAGTACCAGCAGGGCCAGCAGCCACAGCCAGACGGAGAAGCCGCCGAAGAGGCTGCCAAGGATCAGGGCCGCGAAGGTCGCGACGGTAAAAGTCATCAGGGAGGCCCTGTGGTAGGCCAGAGCCCAACCACCGCCGAGGACCGCCAGAGTCCATATGAGAGTCAACACGATTCCCTCCTTTAACGGGTTCGTTATTTCTTAGAGGTCAGACCTCTGTCTTGTTGAGCACTTTGTACTGGATACGGCTCTGTGGATCAAGAAGGATTTGTTCAGTATGGCTGGTTATAATCGCCAGCCTGAGAGCCCTGAACGAGATGCCAAGATGGAATTGAAAGAGATAGTGCGCCAGCAGCTTACCGAGGCGGCAGCGGTGCTGGCAGCCTTCCACCAGGACGAGGCACAACTGGACGCCGTGGCCAAGGCGGCCGAACTGTTGGCGGCCAGTTTCAAGGCCGGCGGCAAGGTGATTTCCTGCGGCAACGGTGGCTCCCACTGTGACGCCATGCATTTTGCCGAGGAGCTGACCGGGCGCTTTCGCGACAACAGGCCGGGCCTGCCGGCCATCGCCATCTCCGATGTCAGCCACCTGTCCTGTGTCGGCAACGACTACGGCTTCGACTTCGTCTTCTCCCGTTACGTCGAAGCGGTGGGCCGGGAAGGGGACCTGCTTTTCGGCCTCTCCACCTCGGGGAATTCCGCCAACATCATCAAGGCGGTGGAGGCGGCCAGGGCCAAGGGCATGAAGGTGATCCTCTTGACCGGCAAGGACGGCGGCAAACTGGCCGGCGCGGCCGACGTGGAAGTGCGGGTGCCGCATTTCGGCTATGCCGATCGCATCCAGGAGATCCACATCAAGGTGATCCACTCCATCATACTGATGGTGGAAAAGCTGATGGCCTGAAGGCCGGCCAAAAAGAAAGCCCGCATGATGCGGGCTTTTTTTCAGGCGCCTTTCTTGAGGCTGGCCATGTCGATGACGAAGCGGTACTTGACGTCCCCTTTCTTCATCCGCTCATAGGCCTGGTTGATGTTCTGGATATCCAGCATCTCCACGTCACAGCTGATGCCGTGCTCGGCGCAGAAATCCAGCACTTCCTGGGTTTCCGGCAGGCCGCCGATCAGGGAGCCGGCGATGATGCGGCGCTTGAGCACCAGGTTGGCGGCATGGACGGGGGGCTCCATGGGCTCGATGAGGCCCACCAGTATGTGCACGCCGTCGTACTTGAGGCAGGCCAGGTAGGGGTTGAGGTCGTGCTGCACCGGTATGGTGTCGAGCAGGAAGTCGAACTGGCCGGCGGCCGCCGCCATCTGGGCCGGATCGGTGCTTATCACCACATGGTCGGCCCCTTGCTTGTGGGCCTCGGCCACCTTGCTCTCGGAGCGGGTGAAGATGGTGACCTCGGCGCCCATGGCCTTGGCGAACTTGACCCCCATGTGGCCGAGGCCGCCCATGCCCAGCACCCCGACCTTGTGGCCGGCCTTGACGCCGAAATGCTTGAGGGGCGAGTAGGTGGTGATACCGGCGCAGAGGATGGGGGCGGCGGCGGCCGGGTCCAGGGCCTTGGGTACGGACAGCACGAAGCGCTCATTGACGACAATCTTGTCACTATAGCCGCCGAAGGTGATGGTGCCGTCAATCTTGTCCTTGCCGTTGTAGGTGCCGACGAAACCGTTCAGGCAGTACTGCTCCAGGCCAGCGTTACAGGCCTGGCAGTCTTTGCACGAGTCCACCAGGCAGCCGACGCCGACGATGTCGCCGACTTTGAAGCGGGTCACCTTGTCGCCCACGGCGGTGACGTGGCCGACGATCTCGTGGCCCGGCACCACGGGGTAGACGGAGCCGCCCCAGTCGTTCTCGGCGGTGTGGATGTCGGAATGGCAGACGCCGCAGTAGTCGATGTCGATGGCCACGTCGTCGGCGCGCAGTTCACGGCGCTCGAAGTTGAAAGGGGCCAGGGGGCTGGTGGTGGACTGGGCCGCGTAACCTTTAGCTTGTGCCATGGTAGGGGGATCCTCTGTTCCGGCGAATGAAATTTGCCCCGTCATTGTGGTTGGGCTTGGCTATCCAGGCCACCTCCATTTCTGCGGATTAGTTGTCCATTCCTCCGAAAGTGCCTGTTTAAGCCTGCCAGGGTGGCGCCGCCCTGGCATAATAAATCCTGTCTTTAACCGCCGTTTTTACTGGGGTATCCCATGTCGTCACCCATGGTCGAACTGATGAAGCCGCTGATGGTGGGTGCCCAATCCTCCATGGCGGCGATGCCTGTAGCGGCCCTGCCCGAGGTGGTGCTGTTCAGCTGCCACCAGCAGATGCCAAGGGCGCCCCTCATCTACCAGCCGAGTCTTATCCTCATCGCCCAGGGCCACAAGGTGGGCTACCTGGGGGACAGGGAGATCCACTATGGGCCAGGCAACTACCTGGTGCAGACGCTGCCGCTGCCCTTCGAGTGCGAGACCTTCGCCAGCCCACAGCTGCCGCTGCTGGGGCTGTCGGTGCGCATCGATCCCGTGATGCTGGCCGAACTGGTGGGAGAGAGCGGCCCTGTGCAGGACTTGGGCAGCCCCAGTCCCATGGCGTCGGTGGCCATGACCCCGGCCATGGAAGGGGCCGCCATCCGGCTGCTGGAATGCCTGCAAGACGAGCGGGACGTCCGGGTGCTGGGCAAGGGGCGGGTGCGGGAGCTTATCTACCAGGCCCTCAAGGGCGAGCAGGGGCCGGCTTTGCGGGCCCTGGTACAGGGCCAGGGCCATTATGCCCGCATCGTCCAGGTGCTGACATTGATGAACAACAAGCTGGACGAGGAATTCAAGGTGGAGCAGCTGGCCGGCCAGGCCAACATGAGCCTGTCCAGCTTCCACCAGCACTTCAAGGACGTCACCCAAAGCTCGCCGCTCCAATACCTGAAAAGGCTGCGGCTGCTCAAGGCCCAGCTGCTGCTGAGCCAGGACAGTCTCAACGTCGGCCAGACGGCAGCGGCCGTGGGCTATGGCTCCGTCAACCAGTTCAGCCGCGACTACAAGCGCTACTTCGGGACCAGCCCCAACAACGAGCGGCGTAGCGCCTGAACGAAAAGGCCCGCTACTGCGGGCCTTTTTTATGGTCATTCATGTCCTTGGGCTTCTTGGGCCAAAGCAGCCAGAGGTTGCCAAGGATAAGGGCGAGGGCTCCCAGGGCTATCCACCAGCCGGCGCTCATGGTCGTCCTACCCGCTGCACGTAGCGCGCCAAGAGAGCGCCGAGGCGCGGCAGTATGGCTTCTAGGCCTGCAACTTGGCCACCTGTGAGGGCGACGGCCAGCTTGTCCTCGGTGAGCCTTTCCAGGAGCGGCACTGCCTCGATATGGCTCAGATGCCAGGGCTCGACGGCGACGCCGTCGCGGTCGATGTCATAGGGCAGGAAGAAGCCTTGGCTGCCGGCGTTTTCAGCAAGCCACAGGGCCAGGCGGTGTTGGGGGCCGCCTGGGCCGTACTCCTGTGGGCTCAGGGCCAGGGGCTGCTCTCCCTGGGCCTCTTGGCAATAGACATCGAGGTCCGTACCCCAATGGTGGCGGCTGGCGCCAGGCAGGGCCGAGAAGCGCAGTATGGCCTCCAGCTTCTGCTCTTCACTCATCTGCTCCAGATCCAGGGGCCGGCCTACGTCGTTATGAACGGGGCGCAGGCCCTGCCACTTGCCGTTGAAGATGGCTGCCTGGCGGCCAAAGTCCCTGAAACCGGAGGCGATGGCCAGGGCAAAGCCGTCTTTCGCCGCCGCGCGCTGCAAGGCGGCAAAGGCCTGGGTCGTGGGTGCGGCCAAGAGCTTGCCACCCAGCTCCACCAGGTGGCCTTGATAGCGGCCGGTGAGGACGGCGTCAGGCCAGGAGGTGCTCGAGGAGGCGTTCATAGATGAGTGCCAGCTGGTCCAACTCGTCCACCTTGGTGCACTCGTTGACCTTGTGGATGGTGGCGTTGACGGGCCCCAGCTCCACCACCTGGGCGCCGGTGGGGGCGATGAAGCGGCCATCCGAGGTGCCGCCGGAGGTCTCGAGGCGGGTGGCGCGGCCAGTGACTTCCTCTATGGCCAGCTGCACGGCGCCAAGCAGGGGGCCTGATTCGGTGAGGAAGGGCTCGCCGTTCAGCTTCCAACCCAGCTCATAGTCCAGGCCATGGGCGTCGAGGATGCCGATGACCCTGGCCTTGAGGCTGTCGCTGCTGGATTCGGTGGAGAAGCGGAAGTTGAACTTGGCCTCCAACTCCCCCGGCACCACGTTTTCGGCGCCGGTGCCGCTGTTGAGGTTGGAGATCTGGAAGCTGGTGGGGGGGAAGAAGGCGTTGCCCTGGTCCCACTCGATATTGGCCAGCTCGGCCAGGGCCGGGGCGGCCAGGTGCACCGGGTTCTTGGCCAGATGCGGATAGGCCACATGGCCCTGGACGCCTTTGACGGTAAGGTAGCCGGACAGGCTGCCGCGACGGCCGTTCTTCACCACGTCGCCGACGCTGTTGGTGGAGGATGGCTCGCCGACGATGCACCAGCTGATCTTCTCGTTCCTGGCTTCCAGGGTGTCCACCACCCGCACCGTGCCGTTGATGAAGGGGCCTTCCTCGTCGGAGGTGATGAGGTAGGCGATGGAGCCCTTGTGGTCGGGGTGCTTGGCCACGAAGCGCTCAGTGGCCACCACCATGGCCGCCAGGCTGCCTTTCATGTCGGCGGCGCCGCGGCCGTGCAGGTAACCGTCCATCACCACCGGCTCGAAGGGCGGGGTATGCCACTGCTCCAGGGGGCCCGTGGGCACCACGTCGGTGTGGCCGGCGAAGCAGAACAAGGGGCCTTCGGTGCCGCGCCTGGCCCAGAGGTTGGTGGTGTCCTCGAAGATCATGGGCTCAAGGTTGAAGCCGGCGGCGGCCAGGCGCTCACCCATCAGCTGCTGGCAGCCTTCATCTTCCGGTGTCACCGAGGGGCGGCTGATGAGATCAGCCGCCAGTTGCAGGACGTCGCTCATGCTTTCACCCCGAACAGGGCAGCGTAGTCTTCGGCCTTGAAGCCCAGGGACAGGGTCTCACCCCTGGCCAGCAGGGGACGCTTGATGAGGGCAGGGTGCTCGAGCATCAAGGCCACGGCCTTGTCCTGATCGAGGTCGGCCTTGTCGCCTTCAGGCAGTTGGCGGAAGGTGGTGCCGCGCTTGTTGAGCAGGGTCTCCCAGCCCAGGGTCTCGGCCCAGCCGGTCAGCTTGTCGCGGCTCAGGCCGTCGACGCGGTAGTCATGGAATTGGTAGGGGATGGCGTTGCCTTCCAGCCACTTGCGGGCTTTCTTGATGGTGTCGCAGTTCTTGATGCCGTAGAGAATGGTCATTGCGCTTTTGGGTCCGCTGTTACCTTGGTGGCATGGTAACAGCAGCGGCCCTTCAGCGGTACAGGGTGAGGATGATGTCTTCCCCGGCTTTGACCTTGCCGGTTTTCTTACGGATGTGCTTGAAGTCGTCCATGTTGGACACCACCACTGGGGTCAGGGTGGAGCGGGCCCGGCCTTCAAGGAACTTGAGGTCGCATTCCAATATGGGGTCGCCCTTGCTGACCTGCTGGCCTTCGCTGGCGACGCGCAGGAAGCCTTCGCCCTTGAGTTCCACTGTGTCGATGCCGATGTGGACGAACAACTCGACGCCGTCTTCGGACTCGATGGAGAAGGCGTGGTTGGTCTCGAAGATCTTGCCGATGGTGCCGTTGACCGGCGCCACCACCAGATGGGAACTGGGCTTGATGGCGATGCCGTCACCGACGATCTTCTCGGCAAAGACCACATCCGGTACCGACTCTATGTCCACCAGCTCGCCGCTGACGGGGGCATAGATGTCGATGCCGTCCCCTTGGGGGCCGTCGCCGAGAAGTTGTTTGAGCTTGTCCAGAAGGCCCATGGCTGCCTGCGATGTCAGTTTTTTTTCAAGCTTATCATGCTTTTTGCAAAAGGGCGCTGAGTTCGGCTGTGGTCCGAGCCGCCAGCAGTTCGCCCTTGTCCGGCAGGGCCATCTGGTTGAGCAGGCGCTGGCGGATGGCCGGCAGGGCCGTGCCCTGCATGGACAGGTCGGAGAGGCCCAGGGCCAGCCACAGCGGCAGGTAGAAGGGGTTGGCGGCCAGCTCACCACAGAGGGTGACTGGCAGGCTGCGGGGCTGGGCGGCGGCTACCACGGCCGCCATCAGCCGTACCAGGGCTGGGGAGACGGCGTTGAGCCGGTCCGCCACCTTGGGGTTCTCCCTGTCCACGGCCAGGGTGTACTGGGCCAGGTCGTTGGAGCCCACCGAGAAAAAGTCCACTTCTTCTGCCAGCACGTCGGCCAGCAAGGCCGCCGAAGGGGTCTCCACCATGGTGCCGAGCGGCGGCACCGGCAGCGCCATCTCATCGGCCAGCTCTTTCAGCCGCGCCTTGACCGCCAGCACCTCGTCCAGCTCCGAGACCATGGGGATCATGATCCGCAGCGGGTACTGGCGCGACACTTCCAGCAGGGCTTTGAGTTGGGTGTCGAGCAGCTCTGGGCTGTCCAGCAGCACCCTGATGCCGTGCCAACCGAGGGCCGGATTGGGCTCGCTGCCCTTGTTGAGCCAGGGTAGGGGCTTGTCGCCGCCGGCATCCAGCAGCCGGAAGGTGACCAGGGCCGGGCTGCATTCCCGGGCTATGTGCAGGTAGATCTGGGTCTGGCGCTCCAGGGTTGGGGCCTGCTGGCGGGTGGGGAACAGCAGTTCGGTGCGGCAGAGGCCGACGGCGCCGGCGCCGGTGCGGGGCATCTGCCTGGCTTCCACCAGGGTGGAGATGTTCACCGCCAACCCTATGGGGGAGGCGGCGGGAATGACCTCGGCGTCCCCCAGCTGGGCGTCCTGGCGGTGGGTGGGAAAATCCGGCAAGGGCTCACCGTGGAAGAGCCAGCCGTTGTCGCCGTCTATGGCCACCCAGTCGCCGTCGCTGACCTTGTCCAGCACCTCGCAGCCAGCCAGGGCCGGTATGCCGAAGGCGCGGGCCAATATGGCGGCATGGGAGTGGCGGCCGCCCTTGCGGGTGACTATGCCCAGCAGCTTGTCGTTGTCCAGCAGGGTCAGCTGGGCCGGGTAGAGTTCGTCGGCCAGCAGTATGACGGGCTCGTCCAGCAGTATGTGGTCAGGGGGCATGCGCCCCTGCAACAGGTGCACCAGGCGCCCTGCCAGTTCGCGTAGATCCGCGGCCCGTTCGGCCAGGTAGTCGTTGCCGATGTTGATGAGGGTCCGGGCCTGCTGGTTCAGCACCTGATAGACGGCGGCCTCGGCGCGGGCGCGCTTGTCGAAGATCTGGGCCCGCACTTCGTCGACGAGTTCGGGATCCGTGACCAAGAGGTGCAGACCCATGAAGAGGGCGGCGATGTCGTCACCGAGCTTTTCCTGGGCCTGCTGGTGCAGGGCTTCGAGCTGCTTTTCCGCCAGGCTCAAGGCTTCCTGGAAGCGCTGCCATTCACCGTCACGCTCACCGGCCTTGCAGGGGGTGAAATCCAGGCGCAGATCCTGGCCGGGCAGGGTCAGGGCAGGGCCCTTGATGCGGCCGGCGCTGACACAGATCCCCTTAATGCTGGCCGTCATTGAATTGCTCCAGCCATTGGCGAAGTTCCTGGAGGGCGGCCTGGGCGTCGTTGCCCTTGGCGCAGACCTCTATGGTGGCACCGCTCACCAACGGCAGTTTCTGCAGGGCGAAGAGGCTCTTGGCATTGGCCTCGAGGCCGGCGCAGCGGACCAGGACGTCGGCGTCGAAACGGCGCGCCAGGGCCACGAAAAGGGCCGCAGGGCGCGTATGGAGGCCGTAGGGGGCCAGGATCTCTATGCAACAGCTTTCCATCTGTACCTGACTGCAGGGGAAACCCCCGCAGATTACCATTAAGGCTTTTGGCCGCCAACTGCACGCAAAAGCGGGCCACTTCGGCGGTGTTCCCTGCCCAAATTCCAGGCAATAAAAAAGGGGCCCTTGGCCCCCTTTCGATGCGATGCGCTTAGAAGCGGTAGTTGGCCTGGAGGCCGACGATGTTGGCGGTGCCGTCGCCGGTACCGTCAAACTGGCCGGTCAGGGAAGGGGCACCGTTCTCGATGAACTCGCCTTCGTGGACAGTGACGCTGTTGATGCTGAGGTAAGCCCACCCGAAGTCCACGTCGAAGTTGTCGTTGAACTTGTAGCTCAGACCCAGGCTGTACCAGGTACGGCTGTTGTCGGGGATACGCAGGGTACGGTTCTGGGTATCGGTGGGACTTTCGTCGTATTTGATACCGGCGCGCAACGTCAGATCGGAGGTCATCTGGTAGGTCAGGCCCAGGGCATAGGCCCAGGTGTCGTTCCAGTTTTCCGGCTGGTTGAGCAGCATGGCGCCGCGCTGGCTATTGGCCACCAGCTTGTCGAAGTTGGACCAGCCCAGGTGGAATACTGATGCCTGGAGGGAGAGGCCGTTGGGCAGCTTCTGATCCAGGGCCAGTTGCCAGATGTCCGGCGTGGTCAGGTTGACGGTGTCGTTGAAGCTGGCGGGCAGGCTGGCCAGGAACTTAGCGGTCTGGTTATTGGGATCCTGCTGGAGCAGGGCACTGCCCAGGCTCGGCAGTATGCCGGTGTTGACGTGGCCGTCCAGCTTGAAGTCGATCTTGGAGCGGTAGCTCAGGCCGATGGTGGTGTCCGGGCTGAAGTTGTAGGTCAGACCCAGGTTCCAGCCGTAGCCATAGTCGTTACCTGTCATCTCGGTAATTTTCTTACCGGCGAAGGGGGCGAACTGGCTGTTCTGGATGTTGGCCGGCATGCTGGAGTTGATGGTGGCATCGGCGTAGGCGATGTCGAAACCGATACCGATGGACAGGCTGTCGTCCACCTTGTAGGCCAGGCTGGGGTTCAGGGTCGCGATCTTGAGATCGGTCTTGTCGGCCAGGGGCGCTGTCATGGCCTCGGCGCTGTAGTCGGTCTTGAGGCCGTAGTCGGAGAAGCCGCCGATGCCGAAGGTCCACTGCTCATTGATCGGCATCACGAAATACATGGCGGGCACGAAGGCGTTGGGGGCCACGTCGTGCTCTTTGGAATAGATGGGGGTGCCGCCGGTGGTGAAGTAGTTGGTGCTGGTGCCTTCGACGTTGATGTCGGGCATGATGTAGGCACCCAGCACTGTCAGGGTCGGCTTGGTGAGCTTGGTCATGAGCGCCGGGTTGGCGGAGACGACGGAGGCATCCTCTGCTATGGCGGCGTCACCGGCGTTGGAGCGACCCAGGCCCTTGGCGGAATGTTCTGTAACCTGGAAGCCGGCTGCCATGGCGCCAGAGCAGATACTGAAGATAGCGCTGGCAAGAAGTGATTTTTTCAGGAGCTGCATAATATTTTTTCTCTCTCTTATGGACGTCCTTGATGAAAGTCCGCTCAGCGGACCTGTTGCGATACTATCAAAAGTTCCAGAAATACTCATAAAAATCCAGTGTTTCCGACCAGATTTTTGCGATGGGCGATAAATGAGAGAGGGTGGCTTCCTGCCTGGCCTTTAAAAAGGAAGCGGGGCCTTGGCCCCGCTGCTCAGGTCGACCAGCGCAGGCTGGCCTTGAGTTTGTTTTCCATGTCCTGCAGGGGTTCGCCTTTCTCGCCGATGATGATCAACTGGTGGCTGCCCAACTGCTCGGCCATGCCGTCGAACTTGCCGTCGCCAAAGTAGGCTTTTTCCTTCTCCCCCGCCTTGGCCTTGGCGTCGACGAAAAAGACGGTCACCCGGCCCTTTTCCCCGGCCATCACCGAGTGCAGGCTGGACACCCCTTCGAAGTCGCAGAAGTTGACGTAATAGATGTGGCCCACCGACTGTTCCAGCTTGCCGCCGTAACTGGCCAGTTTGCTGTTGAAACTGGCCAGGGTGGCATGTTCGTCCACGGCCCCTGTCATGGTGGGGTACTCGTGGTAGACATGGGCCAGGGCATTCTGGCTGAAGCCGAGCTGGTTGCGGTCCAGGGTGAAAAAGCTCAGGAAGGAACCGGCCAGGAAGGCGAATGAGGCGGCCAGCCCCAACTGCCAGCGGCTGCGCCGGCGCTGGCGCTGCTCGAAGTCCTTGAGGGTCTGGCTGAGGATGATGCGGTTGGCGAGGTTGCCGGGGCTAGGCACCTTGAGGGCGGCCTGCAACTCGGCGTCCTGCTGGCGCACTTCGGCCAGCAGGCGGCTGTTGGCGTCGTTGCCTTTGGCGGCCTGCAACAGTTCCGGATCCTGGGGGTCTGCCAGGAGGCGGCGCCTAAATTCCAGTTCGTTCATTCTGTTGCCCTCTTGGTACTGCCGGCAGGGGTAAGCATGTCCCGCAACTGGTTGCGGGCCCGGAACAGCCTGGTCATGACGGTGTTGGTATTGAGCTCCAGCAGCCCGGCTATCTCTTCTCCCGAGTAGCCGAACAACACTTGCAGCACCAGGGGTTCGCGGTATTCCACCGACAGCTGAGCCATGCAGCGCCTGAGCTCAAGCCGGCTCAACTCGCCGTCGGCGTCCAGGCTGTGCTCGTCCATCAGTTGGCCTTCGTCATAGTCGGCCATGTCGAAGCGCTTGCGCTCGAAACGCCTGGCGTTTTCCCGCCTCAAGATAGTGATAAGCCAGGAACGGGAGGATTTCTCGTCCTTGAGGTCGTCCAGGTATTTCCAGGCGCGCAGGAAGGTCTCCTGCACCAGATCCTCGGTCACGGCCACATCGCCGGTGAGCCAGAGGCCGTACCGGTAGAGGTCGGTGGACAGGGCCCCCACCAGGGCCTCGAAACGTCGTTGTCTAGTGTTCATGGCTTTATCGACCGGTAAGGGGGCTATTCCCTTTCGCCCCAACTTGTTTTTTTTCAGGCCTAGAGGCGAAAAGCGGCGTAGAGGCCAGAGCCTGGGGGCGGCGGCTCCGGCGCCTTGGCGTGCTGCAAGGCCTGCCAGAGGGCGTCACCCTGCCAGGACTGGCCGCTGGGCGCGAAGCGGCTGGCTTGCAGCTCGGTTATGGCCTGGGACAGGGCTGGGGACTGGAGGTGCTGGGCCAGCTCCTCCAGGGAATGAACGCCGTACTTGTCGCCGGCCCAGGCCAGCAGGGCCTGGCCGGCCTTGGCCGGATCCTTGGACAACACGGCCTGGCGCAGCCGCAGCCAGCCCGGGCTTTCCTGCTCAGGGTTCTCTTTGATCTTGGTCTTGCCGAGGCGGGATTTTAGCCAGAAGGCGAGGCTGGCCAGCCAGCCCAGGGCCAGGGTGGCGCTCAGCCAGGGCCAGAAGCCTGCTGTGGTCTCGACCTTGGCCGGCGGCGGCTGGACTTGTGACTGGCTGGCGGCCCCCGGGGCTATGGTGAGGGTCCGGGCGGGCAGGGTGGCCACCCGGTATTTCTTGGCCAGGGTGTCGAACCAGGTCACGTCCACTTCCGGCAAGGTGAAGCTGCCGGCCTTGGTGGGTACCAGGGCGGCGGCGGAGAGTTGCTGGGCCATCATCCAGCCGTCGTTGATGTAGCTCTTGCGGTCCTTCTGGTCGGGGTAGACCTTGAGGCGGTCCGGTACCGGCATCTCCAGGGGCGGCAGGTTGGTGGCCTGGGTGCCGGTGGCGGTCAGCACCAGGGTGCGGGTGATGGGCTGGCCCACTTTCCAGTCCTTGGGATCCTGGCTCCAGCGCTCTTCGAGGGTGAGATCCCGGGCCGGTAGCCAGGGTTTGCTCGGATCCGGCACCGGCAGCACGGTGAAAGTCTGGGGCTGGCCCACCTTGCCCACCTCCCGGTTTTGGTAGAAGCCGCGGCTATCCTGAGTGGCAATCACGCCTGTAAACATCGGCGGTTCTATGACCTGGGTGCCTGTGTCCTTGGGGAAGAAGGCGTAGCTGCGCTCGAAGCTGTGGTAGCGGCGGCCCTGGCGGACCTGGCTGGATTCCTTGTCGTCCCCCAGGCGCTTGATGTCGGCCTTGTCCAGCTTGGGATCGGAGATCTGCCCGGAGTTGAGAGCCTGGCCCACCAGCAAGGTCACCTGGTAGTTGAGCTGGGCGCCGGGGTAGACCTGGGTGTCGGAGAGCTGGGTGTCGAGGATGAGATCCTGGGCCTTGGTGCTGGCGCCTTCGGCCACCACTTCCAGCTTGATGGGAGCCGTCATCAGGTCGTCCACCTTGAGAGCCGGCACAGTGTAATGGCCCGGTTTGGTGGCGATCAGGCTGATGTCCCAGCGGGTCTCGCGGCTGACGTTGAAGTTGTTGATCTGGGTGGAGCGGCTGGTGCTGATGTTGCCCACCATGAAGTCTTTTTGCAGCGGCGAGGTATCGAGGGCGTCGGCGGCCATGTCGTCATTGACCACCACCTCCAGGGTCACGGCTTCGCCTGCCGGCACCGGGTTGCGGTTCAGGGTGGCTTCCACCTTGGTGGCCGCCAGCAGCGGCATTGGCAGCCCTATGGCCAGCCAGGCGGCCGCCAGCAGCAAAAGGGGGCGCTTTACCATTGTTGTTCTTCCTTCCCTTTCTTGGCCCGCGCTTCATAGGCGCGGCGCATTTTCTGTTGCAAGAGGTAACCCGGATCGTCGTTGACGGCGTCCAGCAGCTTGTCGGCGTTGAGCATGGGACCATTGGCCTGGTCGCCGTCACCCTTGCCGAGACGCCCTTGTTGGCGGCTGGCCTTGTCCTTGCCTTTATCGTCGGCCCCCTGGGGCTTAGGGACCTGGTCCTGGCCGTCCTTCTGCTGGCCCTGTTTCTTCTGCTCGGGCTTCTGGCCGGCGTCCTGGTTGCCCTTCTCGCCGCCCTTGGGCTCTTTGGGCTTCTGGGCATTGTCGCCCTTGTCCTGGGGGTTGCCCTGGTCGTTGTCCTGCTGCTTGCCAGGATCTTCGCTCTTGTCGCCGTCCTTCTTGTCCCCGGAGCGGCCCTTGTCCTTGTCCTGCTGCTCTTTGCCCTTGTCCTTCTGCTTGTCCTTGCCCTTATCCTTGCCTTTCTGATCCTGGGGCTTTTGCTGCTGCTTCTGCTTTTCCAGGAGGTCGCGGTTGAAGCGGGCGTCTTCAAAGTCGGGCTTGAGCTTGAGGGCCTCGTCGTAGGCCTTTATCGCCGGGTCCAGTTGGCCGGCCTTGGCCAGGGCGTTGCCCTGATTGTAGCGGGCCAGGGGGCCTTGTTCCTTGGCCCAGAGCTGGGCGGCCTGCTCGAACTTGCCGTCGCGGTAGAGGGCGGCGGCTTGCCAGTTGGCGTCCTTGAAGCCCTTGGCGGCCTTGCCGTAGGCCTTGTCCTGGTATTGCTGGTAGGCGACCTGGTTCTGGTTTTTGAAGAGGCCGTCCAGCACCGCCGCCTGGCTGGGGTGGGGCAGGACCAGCATCAAAGGCAGCACCAGCAGGCCGCGCCTGAAGGCCAGCAGCGCCAGGGGCAGCAGCAGCCACAGCAGGTAGCGGCCGCCGTCCTTGGGCAATGTCATCACCTCGTCACTCTTACGCTTGCCGTCGTCGGGGCGGGTGAGCAGGGCGTCGAGGTCGCCGTCGTCGAGGCCCGCCTTGGCACAGAGGCCGTTGACGGCGCCGCAGGTCAGGTTGAGGTCGGTCTGGGGGATGATCACCTGGCCCTTGCCGTCCTTGAGCAGCTCACCCGAGAGGGTGCGGATGGGGGCGCCCTGCTCGGTGCCGAACACCAGGGCCGAGAGGGTGAAGGGGCCCAGATCCAAGTCGCGGATGGCGCTGGCCTCTTTGTCCGACAGGCCGTCGGTGAAGAGCAGTATGTCGCCGCGGCGGTAGCCGGCCTGCTTCAAGAGGGCCAAGGCCTTGGCGACGGCCAGATCCGCCCTGGAGCCCTGGGCCGGCATGATCTCCGGCGACAAGGCCTGGAGCAGGTGCTCCAGGGTGCCCCCGTCCCGGGTCAGGGGCGCTATGGTAAAGGGCTGGGCGGCATAGGCGATGAGGCCCGTTTCCCCTTCCTTGATGCGGCGCACCAGATCGATGGCCTTGTACTTGGCCTGGGTCTGGCGGTCCGGCGCCAGGTCAGTGGCGTGCATGGACAGGGACATGTCCATCAGCAGCACCCGCCCGCCCTTGAGCTGGTAGAGCGGGTACTCGTCCTTGTTCCAACTGGGGCCGGCCATGGCCAGGGTGGCCAGCAGCCAGGCGCCGGCCAAGACCAGCAGCGGCCAGCGGTTATGTACCCCTTCGCTGCCGGTGAGCAGGTGTTTGGCGAGATGGGGGGGCAGCAGCTTTTGCCAGCCGGTGCCGGCCGGGCGGCGTTGCCAGCACCACCAGAGCAGCACGGCCAGGGGAATAAGGGCCAGCAGCCAATAGGGTCTGAGTAGGATCATCGGGTCCTCCACAGCGCCACGGCGGCGCTCAACAGCAACAGCAGCCCCAGGGGCCAGAAGAAGATGTCCTTGCGGGGCCTCAAGGTCTGCTGGTTGTCGGCCAGGGGCTCGAGATTGTTGAGCTCGCCGTAGATGGCCTCCAGGCTCTTGGCGTCCCGGGCCCGGAAATACTTGCCGCCGGTCTCCTCGGCCAGGCGGGTCAGGAAGGCCTCGTCCGGCGGATCTTCATTGGGTGCTTTCCTATTGCCCCATATAGTCCGCTTGATCTGGTAATCGGAGCCGAAGCCGATGGTGTAGAAGGTCACGCCCTTCTCCTTGGCGGCGGCGAGGGCATCAAGAGGGTCTATACCGCCTGCGGTGTTGTGGCCGTCGGTGAGCAGTATCGCCACCTTCTTCTTACCCTTGCGCCCGGCCAGTTGCTTGGTGGCCAGGGCCACCGCCTCGCCGATGGCGGTGCGGGTGCCCACCAGGCCCTGCTGCGCCTCTTCCATCAGGGTGGCGATGGTCCTGAGGTCATAGCTCAGGGGAGCCTGCACATAGGCGTGATCGGCAAAGAGGATGAGGCCGAGGCGGTCGCCCTTGCGTTTCTTGATGAAGTCCAGCAGCACCCCTTTGGCGGCGCTCAAACGGTCGGTGATGTGGCCGTCGTACTCCATGTCGGTTTCCTGCATGGAGCCGGAAAGGTCCAGCACCAGCGTCATCTCCCGGCGGCTGTCGGGCAGGCTGACCGGTGCGCCGACCCAGACGGGGCGGGCCAGGGCCGCCAGCAGCAGCAGCCAGCCCACCCATTTCAGCCAGGCCGGCAACAGGCGGCGGCTCACCCCCTGGGTCTCGGCATCGGCCTGGGCCAGGATGGCCATGGGCACCTTGAGGCGGGTCAGGCTGGGCTGGGGATGGGCCGGCAGCAGGGCCCACAGCAGCGGCAGCGGCAGCAACAGCAGCACCCAGAGGGCTTCAAACTCAAGCATCCTTGCCCTCCTGTTTGGCTATCCAGTCGTGGCTGAAGGCCTTGAGATCCCGGAACAGCTCGTAGCGGATGGGAAAGCTCTTGGCGTAAGGGCCTGCTTCCAGCAGCTCGATGAGGTGCTTGTCGACGGGGCCCGGGGCCTTGTCTTTGAGGAAGGCCAGCCAGGCCTTGCCTGAAAGGGGGGCCACAAAGGCGGTGCCGTGGTAGTAGCAGGCCGCTTCTTTGAGCAGTTGGTTGAGGGCGGCCAGGAAATCGTCGCCGTTGCCCAGCTCCTGGAGGCGTGCCTGGAGGCGGTCGGCGGCGCTTTGGTGCTCGCGGCGCCACCACCAGAAGAGGGCGCTGGCGATACCGGCCAGCAGCAGGGCCAGCAGCAGCCACCAACCCAGGGCCCAGGGCCAGGCTGAGGGGGGCAGGGGTTCGTGGATGTCTTTGAGTTTGTCTAGCATGGCTGCACCCTGTCCAATTGGAACTCCAGGGACTGCTGGGCGCCGACGGCGCAAAAGCGGATGTCCAGGGACTTGAGGGTCTGGCGTATGGCTTGGATCTGGGTCAGGCGGCTGCGCTGGTAGGCGGTGCGAAAGCGGTTCGAGCCTATGGGCAGCAGGCCTTTCTGGCCCGGACCCTGTACCGGCAACGTCAGGGGCAAGCGGCTCTGGGGTACCGTCAGTTCCAGCGGATCCGTGACCATGAAGACGGTGACGTCGGCGTGCTTGTGCAGCCGGCTCAGCAGCCACTGGCTCTCGCTGTCCCAGCCTTGCAGGTCGGTGACTAGCCAGATCTGGCTGCCGGGAGAGGCCAATTTCAGGCTGCGCCTGAGCAGCTCGTTCATCAGGCCGGGAGCCTGGTGGTGCAGATCGGGAGCCTGGCCCTGCACTTCGATAAGGCCGTGCAGCAGGGCGAGGGCCCCTTGCTGGCGGCCCTTGGGCTTGATCTCCCTGTGGCCAAGGCCGTTGCCGATAAGGGCGCCGATGCGATCGCCCCGCTCGGCCACATGCCAGGCCAGGAGCGACGCCAGATGACCGGCTTGCACCGCTTTGAGCAGCAGCTTGGAGCCGAACTGCATGGTGGGGCCGAGATCGACGATGAGCTGCACCGGCCTTTCCCGCTCTTCGCGGAACATCTTGGTGTGGGGCTTGCCGGTACGGGCCGTGACCCGCCAGTCGATGGTGCGGATATCGTCCCCCACCTGGTACTGGCGCACCTCGTCGAAGTCCATGCCGCGGCCACGGGCCCTGGCCAGGTGCTGGCCGGCCTGGTGGGCGCGGGAGGCCGTTTTCGGGGTGAGCTGGACCTGGCCTGCCAGGCGCCGGTAGGGCACCAGCTCCTCCAGGCACAGGGTGACGCCGTCGGCGCCACTGGGCAGGGCCGCACTCATGGGCAGGGAACGCGGGAGAGGATACGATCCAGTACCTGGTCCATGGTGATGCCGCCGGCCTCGGCCTGGTAAGAGAGCAGCAGGCGGTGGCGCAGCACGTTGGGCAGCAGGGCCTGGACGTCGTCCGGGGTCACGAAATCCCGGCCCGCCAGCCAGGCGCGGGCGCGGGCGCAGCGTTCCAGGGCGGCGGTGGCACGGGGGCTGGCGCCGTAGGCCAGCCAGCCGGCCAGCTCTTCATCCACCTGGGCGGGCTGGCGGGTGGCCATGACCAGGGCCACCATGTACTGCTCGACGGCGTCGGCCAGGTGCAGGCTGAAGATCTCGCGCCGGGCGGCAAAGATCTCTTCCTGGCTCAAGGGTTCTACCGGTACCGGCTTGTCTTCGATGGCTTCCTGGCGGTTGAGGCGCAGTATGGCCATCTCGGTCTGGGCGTCGGGGTAGTCGACCTTGACGTGCATCAGGAAGCGGTCCAGCTGGGCTTCCGGCAGCGGGTAGGTGCCTTCCTGCTCCAAGGGGTTCTGGGTCGCCATGACCAGGAACAGCTTGGGCAGGGGGTAGGTCGTCTTGCCGACGGTGATCTGGCGCTCGGCCATGGCTTCCAGCAGGGCCGACTGCACCTTGGCCGGGGCGCGGTTGATCTCGTCCGCCAGCAGCAGGTTGTGGAAGAGAGGACCGTTCTGGAAGGAGAACTCGCCGGTCTCTGGCCTATAGATGTCGGTGCCGGTGAGGTCGGCCGGCAACAGGTCAGGGGTGAACTGGACACGGTGGAAGTCCGCTTCCAGCCCCTGGGCCACCGCCTTGATGGCACGGGTCTTGGCCAGGCCCGGCGGGCCTTCCACCAGCAGGTGGCCGTCGGCGAGCAGGGCGATGAGGAGGTTCTGGGTAAGCTGGCTCTGGCCTACCACTTGCTTGTCAAGATGGCTCTTGAGGCGGGTAAATGCGGCGCGTGTCATTGATTTAATGATTATTCTGGAGTGTTGACCTGTTGTAACGGAAAACGCCTTTGAGGTCCATATCCACTCCACGGGGAGGCGTTTCCATTTTGCCGGGGACTGGTTACAATCGGCCTTTACAGGTCAGACCTCTGATGGGTCGAGACGAGATAACAGAAGAGAGAGGAAAGGGATGACGGCGAGAACCCAAAACCTGAAGACCGGCAGCGGCGAACGCATCGCCGTCGTGGCCGGTCTGCGTACGCCTTTTGCCCGCCAGGCCACCTATTACCACGGGGTGCCGGCGCTGGATCTGGGCAAGATGGTAGTCAACGAACTGCTGACCCGCAGCGAGCTGGACCCCAAGCTGGTGGACCAACTGGTGTTCGGCCAGGTGGTGCAGATGCCGGAAGCCCCCAACATCGCCCGTGAAATCGTGCTGGGCACCGGCATGAATGTGCACACCGACGCCTACAGCGTGTCCCGTGCCTGCGCCACCTCCTTCCAGTCCACCGTCAACGTGGTGGAATCCATCCTCAGCGGCACTGTGGAGATCGGCATCGCCGGCGGCGCCGACTCCTCCTCTGTGCTGCCGATTGGGGTATCCAAGAGCCTGGCCCGCGCCCTGGTGGATCTGACCAAGGCCCGGACCCTTGGCCAGAAATTCCAGATCTTCCGCCGCCTGGGCCTCAAGGATCTGCTGCCGGTGTCACCGGCCGTGGCCGAATACAGCACTGGCCTGTCCATGGGCGATAACGCCGAGCAGATGGCCAAGAGCCACGGCATCAGCCGGGCTGCGCAAGACGAGCTGGCCCACCGCTCCCACAGCCTGGCCGCCAAGGCCTGGGCCGACGGCCTGCTGCGTGACGAAGTGATGGTGGCCCACGCCGAGCCTTACAAGGGCTTCTTGGACAAGGACAACAACGTCCGCGAAAACTCCGAACTGGCCAGCTACGCCAAACTGAAGCCGGTCTTCGACCGCAAGTTCGGCTCAGTGACGGCCGCCAACGCCACCCCGCTCACCGACGGTGCTTCGGCCGTCATACTGATGCGCGAGGGCAGGGCCAAGGAACTGGGCTACGAGCCCCTGGGCTACATCCGCTCCTATGCCTTTGCCGCCATCGACGTCTGGGAAGACATGCTGATGGGCCCCTCCTACGCCACACCCATGGCCCTGGACCGCGCCGGCATCACCCTGGCGGATCTGACTCTCATCGAGATGCACGAGGCCTTCGCCGCCCAGACCCTGGCTAACGTCAAGATGTTCGCCTCCGACAAATTCGCCCGTGAGAAGCTGGGCCGCGACAAGGCCACAGGGGAGATCGACATGGACAAGTTCAACGTGCTGGGCGGCTCCATCGCCTATGGCCACCCCTTCGCCGCCACCGGCACCCGCATGATCACCCAGACCCTGCGTGAGCTGAAACGCCGCGGCGGCGGCCTGGGTTTGACCCCCGCCTGCGCCGCCGGCGGCCTGGCCGCCGCCATGGTACTGGAGGCCGAATAATGACTGACAAGACTTTCAGCTTCGAGCTGCGCGAAGACGGCATCGGCATCATCAGCATGGATGTGCCAGGCGAGTCCATGAATACCCTGAAAGCCGCCTTCGCCGAGGAGATCCGTGCCATCCTCGACCAGATCCGCCACGACAGCGCCGTCAAGGGCCTGGTGCTGGTGTCCGGCAAGCCCGACTCCTTCATCGCCGGCGCCGACATCGGCATGCTGGATAAATGCGAGACCAGCGAGGATGCCGAGGCTCTGTCCAAAGCCGGCCACGCCATCTGCGCCGAATTGGAGGCCCTGAAGGTGCCGCTGATCGCCGCCATTCACGGCCCCTGCCTTGGCGGTGGCCTGGAGTTGGCCATGGCCTGCCATGGCCGGGTCGCTTCCGACTGGGACAAGACGGCCCTGGGCCTGCCGGAAGTGCAGCTGGGCCTGCTGCCTGGCTCCGGTGGTACCCAGCGCCTGCCGCGCCTGGTGGGGATCCAAAAAGCCCTGGACATGATGCTGACCGGCAAGCAGCTGCGCCCCAAGCAGGCCAAGAAGACCGGCCTGGTGGACGAAGTGGTACCGAAAAGCATACTGCTGGACGTGGCCATAGCTTTGGCCAAGAAAGGCAAGCCGCAGCGCGTGGGCGTCAAGCATGGTCTCAAGGACAAGCTGCTGGAAGACAACGGCGTCGGCCGCAACATCGTCTTCGATCAGGCCCGCAAGGCGGTACTGAAGAAGACCGGCGGCCATTACCCGGCGCCGCTGAAGATCATCGACTGCGTGCGCGTCGGCATGACCGACGGCATGGCGGCGGGCCTGGCCGTCGAAGCCAAACATTTCGGTGAACTGGTCAAGAGCCCCGAGAGCAAGCAGCTGCGCGGCCTCTTCTTCGCCACCACCCAGATGAAGAAGGAAACCGGCGCCGAAGGCGTGGCGCCCAAGAAGGTCCACAAGGCGGCGGTCTTGGGCGGCGGCCTGATGGGCGGTGGTATCGCCAACGTTACCGTCACCAAGGCCGGCATCCCCACCCGCATCAAGGACATCTCCGAGCAGGGCATCAGCCACGCCTACAAGTACAGCTATGACCTGCTGATGAAGAAGGTCAAGCGTCGCCATCTGAGCAAGGCCCAGGCCCAGAAACAGATGATGATGCTGAGCGGCGATACCCAGTACCGTGGCTTCCACGACGTGGATCTGGTGGTCGAGGCGGTGTTTGAGGACTTAGAACTCAAACACCAGATGGTCAAGGATGTGGAAAGCCATTGCCGCCCCGACACCATCTTTGCCTCCAACACTTCCTCCCTGCCCATAGGGCAGATAGCCCAGGCGGCTGAGCGCCCCGAGAACGTCATTGGCCTGCACTACTTCTCGCCCGTGGACAAGATGCCCCTGGCCGAGATCATCGCCCATGAAGGGACCTCGCCCCAGACCATCGCCACCACAGTCGCCTTCGCCCGCCGCCAGGGCAAGACGCCGATCGTGGTGAAGGACGGCGCCGGCTTCTATGTCAACCGTATCCTCGGCCTCTACATGAACGAGGCGGCCTACCTGCTGATGGAAGGGGAGCCGGTGGAGAAGCTGGACAAGGCTTTGACCGCCTTCGGCATGCCGGTTGGCCCCATGACGCTGCTGGACGAAGTGGGCATAGACGTGGGCGCCAAGATAGCCCCCATCCTCGAGAAGGAGCTGGGCGAGCGCTTCCAGGCACCGGCCGCTTTCGACAAGCTGCTGGCTGACGGCCGCAAGGGCAAGAAGGTCCAGAAGGGCTTCTACCAATACAAGGACTTGCCCAGGTCTTGGAACCCCTTCAAGAAACAATCCAGGAAGCCGGTGGACGAGTCCGTCTACCAGGTGCTGGGGATCAGCCCGGCCGGCAAGCTGGATCCTGAGGCCATCGCCGAGCGCACCCTGCTGCAGATGCTCAACGAGGCGGCCCGCTGCCTGGAGGAAGGCATCATCCAGAGCGCCCGTGACGGCGACATAGGTGCCATCTTCGGCATCGGCTTCCCGCCTTTCCTGGGCGGCCCCTTCCGCTATATGGACAAGCTGGGTGCCAAGGCGGTGGTGGCCAAGCTCAAGGCCCTGGAGAGCCAGCACGGCGGGCGCTTTACCCCCTGCGCGCTGCTGGAGAAGATGGCCGAGGAAGGCGGCAGCTTCTATCAGGATTGATGATGAAAAGGGGAAGCTGTGCTCCCCTTTTTTGTCGGCCTGCTGGCTGCCATGGCCTGGTCATAAAATCGCCGCCGTGCTAAACTGCGCGCCTTCGCTGTAAGAGGTATTCCATGTCCTGGTTGCTGTTGCCTTTCCTGTCCCCAGTCTTTGCCTTGTTGTTCTATGTGGAAGCTTGGAAAGGGGGGATAAGGCCCAATCACTGGGCGCTGGTGGGCTTTTTTGCAGGTCCCCTGGCCTGGCCCATGCTGCAGGCCAGCAAACGCCTCTGGTGGCGGAAAGTCTGCGGCTTTTCCGGGGTCCTGTTCCCGGCCTGAAGAACAGCGAAAAGAAAAGGCGCCTAAGGCGCCTTTTTTCATATCAGGACCACCACCGCTGGGCCGGGGTCACCGTAATTGCCAGTGTCTCCAACCCTTCAGGCAGCCTGCTGCGCCTATGGCGCTTGTTAAGCCAAGCCTTCAGAAGGGTAAACATGGTTAGATCCCAACTTCTTCATCTGTCATCGCTGTAGCCGTGACTTGGATGCCGGCTGAAGATTTCAGCTGCACAGGGTCATTACCCGAAGTGGTGACTTGACCAGAGAAGAAGTTCAGCAAAGTACTCAGCAGAATAACGTTAAACATGTCGGTATCCTCTTAATGATTGCAATAGGGTCGAGCAATCATTAGCGATACAAACTACATGCCAATATCTAAAAGCTTTAACGTTTCAGCCGCACCACCTCGGCCGGGCCCAATTTCCCGCCCCTTTTGATTAACAATTGCTCGAAGTCCATTGCAGCCATGGGTTTACCGAACAGGAATCCCTGGCAGACAGGGCAATTGAGGTTGCGCAGCGCCAACAATTGCTCCTCGGTTTCCACCCCTTCTGCCACCACATGGAGTTCCATGTTCTTGGCCAGGGAAATAATGGCGGCGGTCAGGCTGCGGGCGCTGGAATCTACCGTCAAATCCTTGACGAAGGACCTGTCGATTTTCACGCTGGTGACAGGGAATTGGCGTAAATGGGAGAGGGAGGAATAGCCAGTCCCGAAATCATCCATGGCCAGGGTAATACCCCTTTCACGAAGCCTTTCCATTACGGCTATGGCACGGATGGGATCCTCCATCATGGCCCCTTCGGTAATTTCCAGCTCCAACATGTGTGGTGGCAGGCCACAGTTTTCCAGGACCTCGTCGATACGGGCTACCAGATCCTGCTGACGGAATTGCCGCGCCGAGAGGTTGATTGCGATACGGCCGGGGAAAAGCCCATGGTCATACCATTTTTTGACCTGTTGGCAACTGGCGTTTAGCACCCAGGCGCCCAGGTCGAGGATGAGACCACTTTCCTCGGCAATGGGGATAAAGTCGGCAGGAGAGATATAACCCCCTTTGCCGTCGGGCAGCCGCAGCAGGGCCTCGGCCCCTTTGCATTGGCCGCTGAAGGTATCGGCCTTGGGCTGGTAAAAGACCTCGAACAGGTTTTCGCGAAGCCCTTTCCTGACCCTGTTTTCCAAGGCCAGGCGGGCATGGGCTTGTTCGTTCATGGTACTGGAGAAGAACTGGCAGATGTCGCCACCCACGTGCTTGGCGTGGTACATGGCGGCGTCGGCGTTACGGAGCAGGTTTTCCGGGTTATCGCCGTCTTCAGGATAAAGCACGGCGCCTATGGCACTGGTCATGTTGATTTCTTCGCCGCGCAGGTAGAAGGGGGCGAAGAGTTGGCGATGCAGCAGGCCAGACAGGCGAGTCACTTCTTCCAGCTTGCCCAGGTTGTCGATGATGATGGCAAATTCGTCGCCGCCGAGGCGATAAAGGGCGTGGTTGGTGCCCAGCACATATTGCAGGCGGTCGGCGATTTCGATCAGCAACTGGTCGCCATACTGGTGGCCAAGGGAATCGTTGACCTGTTTGAAGTTGTTGAGATCCAGTACCAGCAGGGCGAAGGGCTGTTTACGCCTGACCAAGGTGGCCAAGGTCGTCATGAAGAAGCTGCGGTTGGGGAGGCTGGTCAGGGGGTCAGTGTTGGTCAGCCTTTCCAGTTCCCTTTCCTTTTCCTTGCGTTCGGAGATATCGGAGAAGACGGCAACGAAGTGATAAGAGTCCTTCTCTTCGTCCATGACCCTGTCGATGGTGATCTCTATGGGGTAGTAATCGCCGTCCTTGCGTTTGGCCTCCAGCTCGTCATGCCAGCGGCCTGACTTATCCAGGGTGGTTTTTATCTGCTCAAGGAAGCTGTCGCTATAGAGGGAGAAGTTCCAAGGTTTGCCGATAGCCTCGTCCCTGCTCAGACCGGTAATACGGGTAAAGGACTCGTTTATCTCCTGGATCACGAAGTCCGGTGATGTGATACAGATGGCGTCTGAGATGTTACGGAAGGATTGGGCCAGGAGTTTGAGCATCTCCTCCGTCTTTTTCAGCTTGGAGATGTTTTTTATGGTACCCGTCATACGAATGGGGGCACCTTTTTCGTTGTACTCGACGACCCGTCCCCTATCCAACAGCCAAATCCAGTCTTCATCTTTACCCTTTACGCGGTAGGCGATCTCGAACTCATCCTGCTCTCCCGAAAAGCAGGCGTTGAGCACTGATGTCACTCTAGGCAGATCTTTTGGGTAGATGTTATTTCTGTTATCCAAGCTCCGGACACCGTCGTCGGGAAGTTGCAGCGAGTCCCATATGTTGGAGCGGTAGATGTTGCCTTTCTCTATGTCCCAGTCCCAAAGCTCGTCGCCGCTGCCCCAGAGGGCCAATTTGAGACGTTCCTCGCTCTTCACTATTTTTGCGTGCTGCCGGCGCCTGGTCCTGACGATGGAGCTAATATGGGCGGCAATAAAGAACAGCAAGAAGGCATAGAAGCCTATGGCGATATTACTTCGCCACCAGGGAGGTAGTACTTGAATGATGATGGGGTCTGATTGAGCAATCACTTGACCGTTGTCGACTGCTCTGAAGATCAGGTGGTGACTGCCAGATTCCATTTTGCTAAGAACGAGCTTGTTTGAGCTGTCCAGTTCATACCAATGGTTATCAAAACTTGACAGCTGGTATTCAATTTCTGCCCTGTCCGGGAAAGGGGTGTTGACAAAGGAAAGCCCTATCGAAAGTGGGTATGCATGGTAGGGGACCGTAATTTCTCTGTCTTGGTTCAACTTGTCCAAAAGATCAAAACGTTCATCGCCAAATATCTTTAGATCCGAAATGGTGAGGGTGCCACTCAAGTTGTCTTTTTGAAGTGCAGGTAACCAAACCTGGGTATAACCTCCCGTTCCTCCAAGAAGAACAGTGTCTTGATCGAGCACTGTGATGGCCGTAGAGGTGTACTCCTGCAGGCCATTATAGCGGGAGTCGATAAGTGCGTAGCGGTTTAGGTCAAGCAAATTTTTACCAATTTCATAAAATCGGAAGCCTAAAGATGTGACTACTAAGAAAATGTCACCAACAGGCCTGGTGATGAGTTCGCTTGAATAGATTTCTTCACCAGGCTTGAGTTTTATCTTGAAGCTTCCTTTGCTCTTGATGTCGAGCAGAGAGCCATCCTTCTGCACTGCATAGATGGCATCTTTGTAGTTATGAATCCTCTTGGTCCAATTGCCATCTATTTTATCTTCGAAGCCACTCTTTAAATTTTTCCTGCAGAGACCTTCGGCTCCAGCAACATAGATGTTTTCTGAGGTTAGATTGACAGAATTGATGTAACCAGGATTGCACTTCTCTAGAGAAGATATACTGATTAATTTGGAATTTATTATTTTGTAAATATTATTGTTTTTGTCCGACAGCAACCAATAGCCAGAGTCAAACTTGGCGAAATTTATGTCATCCTTCACATATTTTTCTGTGATTTTACCATCGCGAAAGAGGTAAAAGCCTGCTTTGGTGATAGCTAGAAAACCGTTGTCGCCTGGAAAAATTCTTATCACTCCTGAATCATCAAGGTCAGTGATGTCGCCAGTTTGTAAGTTTTGACTATGGTAGCCGTTGTTATCCAAGAAGAAAAGCAGATTTCCAACATTTGCCAGAGACTTTATGTAGTAACCATCAGTATTGTCAAGAATATGATTCATTACTCCAGGTTTTATTTGTTTTAATACGAATAACCCGCTGGTATGAGTACCGATATAAAGGTCCGAACCATCCTTGAAAAGAGACCAGGATTTTCCTGACTGCAATAGTATTTCCTTGCTGTCCTGCAGAACGAAGGTGCCGTTGTCAGTTGCAAGTACATAACTGCCATCTCCTTCTTGTAAAAAATCGTGAGTTTTTTGCTTTGAAAGGCGATGAGTCCCATTCTTGTTAGAGAAGTAGAATCCTCCTTCCGAAGCAACAAAATAACCGTCGGTTGTCGTTTTTATTTTGTTTATATTGCTGCCAAATTCCTTTGTGTTCTGGAAGTTACTCCAGTGATTTGTGGCAGTAAAAAAGCCATCGGCATAGGTCCCGATCAAGTATTCACTCTTGTATGGCTCGACCGATTTTACTTGAGCTAGTGGGTAGTGACTCTCTATCTTTTCTTTTTCTGGAAAATAGAGATAAAGCATTTCAGTTGTACCAACAAGGATTTCCTTGTCGGAGATGGGGGTTACTGACCAAATTGTCTTTCCCTTAAATGCATTAACGATAGTGAAAACAGAGCGATCCTTTTCTTTTTTAAGTAGCCCTCCTTGAGTTCCCACCCAAATTTTTCCGGATTTATCGACGGTGATATTTCGAATGAAGGCTGATTGGAGAGGAAATAGCTCGCTTCCGGGCAGATAGTTTGTAATGTTGCTGCCGTCATAACGGCTCAATCCCCCGGCCGTTGCCAACCAGAAAAAACCTTCGTTGTCTTTAGCAATATCGAATACCGTTACCTGGGGCAGGCTGTCTTCCTTGGACACTTTCTTGTAGGTGTAGAAGGCGGGGGGCGATGAGGTGGATGACCATGCTTGTGGCATGTTAAAGACACAAAGGGCAAGCGCAAAGTGGATTGTGATTGTTATTGCTTTTCGCCACATCAGGGCAACCTGGGCCGAGGTGTATAAGTTCAGTACTTCCTTATAACTTAGGCACCTAGGGCTGTCAAAGGCGCCTCGGTAAGTTGATGAAGACGTAGGCTGAAATCAGTCTCCCAGGCCCGCTCGGTACAGGGAGGAAGATTGAAATTAGGGTGGGCAGGCGCATTTTTGAACCGATTTGTAGCAGTACGACCGAAAGCGAGGAGATTTTCCCCACAGTTTGTTTTGATTATTGAAGACGAATGCCCCTCTGGCGCCAGCCTCAGGAAAGAGGCCAGTGCTGCTGATGGGATTGGCTCTTGAACAGCGCCAGGTCGGTAATGAGGCGATAACCTTCCAAGGGCTGCAGGTTGCGGTGCCGCTCGCCGACGCTGGCCAGCAGCAGCCTGTCCGACTGCTTGGCCTTGAGGCGCTTGACCATCATCCGGATCAGCTGGGTACGGCTGAAACCTTTGACGGCCGCGGCCAGCCGCTGGCGCCAATCGAAGGTGAGATCCCCCTGGCCTATGGCGTGCCAAAGTCTGGCGCTGCGGTCTGCCAAGGTGGCGTCGGGCTGGGCCAACTGATGCAGCAAAACCCCTTTGGCGGCCCGCCATTGCCCTTCGGTCAGGCCCAGCAGCAGCAGGGAAAAGTCCGCGATGAAGTCGTCTATGGCGTCCAGCAGCTGCACCGGGCCAGCCACCGGGCTCTGCACATAGAAGAGCAGCCCCGGCAGGCGCTGCATGGGAAAGAGGCTGATCCCCAGCAGGTACCCCAGTTGTTGCTTGTTGCGAAGCTCGTCGAAGAAGGTGGCACTCATCAGCTGCTGGGCCAGCATGAAGAAGGCATGCTCGGTGGCCGAAGCCCGGTGGCCTTGGTAGTAGACCAGCAGCGCCGAGTCGGGGTGCTCCACGGCCCGGGTTCGCAGCAGGGGGCCGCGCTGCTGCAAGGTAATGACCCGGCGTGTCGGTTCGCTGCCAGCGGCTCTCGAGGTCACTTCCTCCAGCCAGGGCTCCACTTCCTCGAGGGGGGCGCTGCCATGGACCAGGCCTTCGACGAAAAGCGAGCCCGTCACCAGCGCCTTGTGCTCGAGCAGATCCTCGTAATCCAGGGTGACCATTTCTTGCGCCAGGCGCTCATAGCCGGGGTGGGACGGCTGCAACAGCCTTGTCAGCTCGGCCAGCAGCTGCTGCACCGGTTTCTGCTGCTTTAGTGAGCGGTATTGGCGCAGCAGGGCCTGGCGGCAAAGCTCCATCACCCCTTGGGGCGGGGCCTTGTCCAGCAGCCGCTGGGTGATGTGGCTGAACAGCCGGTGCTGGCGGCCGAGAATGCCCCCCAGTTGCAGTGTGATGCCTGCCTGCTGTGGGTAGAGTTGCCAGTTGAGCCCCGCCAGCTCGGCATCGTAGAGCTCGCCGCCCAGGGATTCCGAGACCATGTCCAGCCAGAGGCGGGTGAGGGCGATGTGTTTGGGCGACTGCATGGCCCAGGGGCTTTCCATGGCCAGGTAGAGATGACCCTTGGGCAGCCTGAAATCCGGGTCCTGCCAGTGCCAGAGGCGCTGGTGGGGGCCCCGGTTGACCTTTTCCGGCTTGTTCTGCACCCGGCCGAGGGGGGCCGGATCCGGCGCCTGTCCCAGGAAGGGGTTAGGCCCCGGCAGTCGCAACTCGGCGATGAGGGAGGGGTGCTTCCAGCGGCCCAGCCATTCTTTGCTGATGGGCCTGGTCAGGAAAGGGGTGTGGTACCAGGGGGCTTCCATTTCCCCCTCCACCGAAGGTGAGACCAGCCCCAGGCGCAGGTTGTCCGGGCTGAGGAAGTCCAGCCAATAGGAAACCCGCAGCGGGTCGAATCCCGCCATCACGAAGTCGCCGTAGAGCACATCTTCGGGTGGGAATTGCAGCAGGTTCACCGCCAGGTGGCTGCTGTAGTCCATGGGTTCAGTGACTTCCATCAGCCGGAAGGACTGCTCCGCCAGCTGCTGGCGCTCCTTGAATCGCCACTCTTCCAGTCCCTGGTCGCGGATCAGCGCCAGCATGGCAAAGAGGGCCTCGACGATCTCCGCCTGGCGGCCTTCCCCTTCTTCGGTGAGCAGGAACTGCACCGCATATTCGCGAAAGCCGCTGCCGCTGATGCCGCCACCGGCAGACATGGCCTCCACCCAATTCTTGGCTTTGAGGTAGGCCAGCAGGCTGCCCGGTCCTTCATGCCCCAACAGGTGGCTGATGAAAGTCAGGGGTTTTTGGCGGTACTCGGCCTGCACCGAGGGCAACGGGAAGTTCACCGCCAGGCGCCGCTGCTCTTTCAAAGGGCGGGCCGAGACTTGGAAGGGCAGGCTCTGGTAGAGGCGGGTGCCTTCCCAGAAGGCAGGCACCTTGTGGCCGCTGGGCAGCTCCGAAAAATAGCTGTGGGCCCAGGAAGAGAGTTCTGCCACGGCTTGGGGGCCGTAGAGCACCAGGGTCATGTTGCCGGCATGGTAGTGACGCTCGAATAGATCCCTGGCCTCGGCGGCCAGCTCGGCTGGGTCCCCGGCCAGGGTCTCGAGGTTGCCCACCGAGAACTTGCTGAAGGGATGCTCGGGGTTCACCACCGCCTTGTGCACCTGGTAGATGCGGCGGGTGTCGTCCTGGATCTTCAACCGGTATTCGGCGTCGATGGCGTGCCTTTCCTTGTCAACGGCATCGGGGGAGAGCAGGGGGCAGACGAAGAAGCGGGAGAAGCGCCATAGTGCCTCGGCGAAATGCTGTGGCTGGACGTCGAAGAAATAGCTGGACTGCTCTGTGCCTGTCCAGGCGTTGTGGTTGCCGCCCGCTTCCTGGATGAAGTTTTGATACTCCCCTGCGCCTGGGTGCGTATCCGTGCCCAGGAACAACAGGTGCTCGACAAAGTGGGCCAGGCCTTCCCTGTGAGCAGGGTCGAAGAAATGCCCCACCCGCACGGCCACTGCCGCCGCCGCCCTGTGGCTCTTGGCGTCCTCCACCACCAGTACCGGCAGGCCGTTGGCCAGGGTGATGTGTCGGTAAGTACGGTGATCGAAAGGACTTTTACGCACAGTTGCCCCTGTTGGGAGGTCGAATAGACATTATGACCGCCCTTATCGAGATTGGAAACGCCGATACCTTTCTGTACACTGCGCGACCATCTTTGTTGGGAGAAAAAAGATGCAGATCCTGGTCATGCGCCATGGCGAAGCGGAGCCACAGATAGCCCGTGACGCCGAGCGCCGCCTCACCGAATACGGTCAGCACCAGGCATTGGCCCAGGGCCAATGGCTCAAAAGCCAGGGCTGGCAACCGGATGCCCTCTGGGTCAGCACCTACCTGCGGGCCCAACAGACGGCCGACCAGGTGGTGGCTGGCCTTGGCCTGGCGCCGCCGCGGCTGGTGTTGCCCGAGCTGGTGCCGGCCGGAGACATCGAAGCCGTGGCCGACCTATTGGCCGGCTCCCCGGAGCTGAAGCGGGTGCTCATCGTCTCCCATATGCCGCTGGTGTCCTACCTGGTGGAAAGGCTGGTGCCGGGGGAGATGCCCATGGCTTTTGCCACGGCCCAGATCGTGGTGATCGACATCGAGGACGGCAAAGCCAGCATCAGCCTGCGGCAGTTTTCCTCAGTGGACTGAGTCCACCAGCACCAACAGCGCCCCCTGGCCGCCGTATTCGAGGGGGGCCGAGTGCATGGCCATCACCCTGGGGTGCTGGGCCAGCCAGGCCGGCACCTGCCGCTTCAAGGTTCCGCCCCCTATGCCGTGCAGTACACAGAGGCAGAACACCTGATCTTTGACAGCCCTGTCGATAAGGGCAGCCAGCTCCAGCTTGGCTTCCTCGCGGTTCATGCCGTGCAGATCCAGGGTCATCTCGGGCGCATAGTCGCCGCGCCGCAGTTTTTTCAGCTCTCCCGCCGAAACTCCTTCACGGACATGGTTAGGCCAGTTCTCGCCGAAATGGGGTTGGTAGCTGTCGGAAAAATAGAAGCTCGCCTCACGGGCCGCCTTCTGCTCGGCCAGCTGCCGCTTCTTGGGGCGTCGCGGGCGCTCGTGGCCTATGGTATCCTGCGCCAGCGGCCGGGTTCCGGCCATGGCCTCGAGGAAAAGGGCCTGCTCGTCGTTGTCGATGGGGGGCTTTTTCATGGGGCCATAGTGTAGCCCAGCGTGGTGCCGGGCTGAAATGGGAGGCAGAGTTGGACAAGATTTTTCTGGATGAGGCCGTCGCCGAGCTTCATACCATTCAGGACATGATCCGTTGGGCAGTCAGCCGTTTTAGCGCCGCCAACATCTATTACGGCCACGGTACCGACAACCCCTGGGACGAAGCCGTCGCCCTGGTGCTGGCCAGCCTCTACCTGCCCATGGACATCGACAACGACACCCGTCATGCCCGCCTGACCCTGTCCGAGCGTCAGCGCATCGTCGAGCGCATCATGGTGCGCATCCAGGAACGCAAGCCGGTGCCTTACATCACCAACCAGGCCTGGTTCTGCCACATGCCCTTTTATGTGGACGAGCGGGTGCTCATTCCCCGTTCTCCCATAGGCGAACTCATCGAGAACCAGTTTTCTCCCTGGCTGGACGGCCGCGAGGTGACCCGCATCCTGGATCTCTGCACCGGCTCCGGCTGCATCGGTATCGCCTGCGCTCACCATTTCCCCGAAGCGGAAGTGGATATCACCGATCTGTCCAAGGACGCCCTGGCGGTGGCCGAGCGCAACATCGAAGAACACGGCCTGCTGCACCAAGTGACCCCCATCCACTCGGATCTGTTCCGCGCCATTCCGGAAGGGGAGAAGTACGACCTCATCGTCACCAACCCTCCCTACGTGGACGCCGAGGACATGGGTGACCTGCCGAACGAATACCACCATGAGCCCGCCGTGGCCCTGGCCGCCGGTAGCGACGGCCTCAAGCTGGTCAACCGCATCCTCGCCAACGCCGGCAAGCACCTCAAAGACGGCGGCATCCTCATCTGCGAAGTGGGCAACAGCGAAGTGCACATGAACCACCAGTATCCCGAGCTGCCCATCACTTGGCTCGAGTTCGAGCGCGGCGGCAGCGGCGTCTTCCTGATCACCAAGGAAGATCTGGACGCACACGCGGACCTGTTCAGCCTCTACAAGGATTAAGGATGGCCGGTAATACCTTCGGGACTATCTTCACCGTCACCACCTTCGGCGAGAGCCACGGCCTGGCCCTGGGGGCCATCGTCGACGGCTGCCCCCCTGGCCTGGAACTGACCGAAGCGGACTTGCAGCACGACCTCGACCGCCGCCGCCCCGGCAGCTCGCGTTACACCACGCCGCGCCAGGAGGCCGACCAGGTCAAGATCCTCTCCGGCACCTTCGAGGGCAGGACCACAGGCACCCCCATAGGGCTGCTCATCGAGAACACCGACCAGCGCTCCCAGGATTACTCGGAGATAGCCAGGCAGTTCCGCCCCGGCCACGCCGACTATGGCTACCACCACAAGTACGGCCTGCGCGACTACCGCGGCGGTGGCCGCTCCAGCGCTCGCGAGACCGCCATGCGGGTGGCCGCCGGTGCCATCGCCAAGAAGTGGCTGGCCCAGCAGGGCGTGACCATTCGCGGCGCCCTCACCGCCATGGGCGAGGTGGACTGCCCTGTGGTGGACTGGAGCCAGGTGGAACAGAACCCCTTCTTCTGTGGTGACGAGAGTAAGCTGGCGTCCCTGGACGAGCTGCTGCGCGCCATCAAGAAAGAAGGCGATTCCATCGGCGCCAAGCTGGTGGTGGAAGCCAGCGGCGTGCCTGTCGGCCTGGGGGAGCCGGTCTTCGACCGCCTGGACGCCGACATTGCCAAGGCCATGATGTGCATCAACGCCGTCAAGGGCGTGGAGATAGGGGACGGCTTTGAGGCCGCCCGCCAGCGCGGTTCACAGCATCGCGACGAAATAACCCCAGAGGAAGGCTTCTTGACCAACCATGCCGGTGGCATCCTCGGTGGCATCAGCACAGGCCAGACCATCAGCGTCAACATCGCCCTCAAGCCCACCTCCAGCATCAAGGTGCCGGGGCGCAGCATCGACGTGGACGGCAATGCCGTCGAAGTGGTCACCAAGGGCCGCCACGACCCCTGTGTCGGCATCCGCGCCGTGCCCATCGCCGAGGCCATGCTGGCCCTGACCCTGATGGATCACTGGCTGCGCCACAGAGGACAGACCGGACGCATTTGAGTCGTATGCACCAATACCCAGACCTCATCTCGCTCTTCAATGCCACCTTCCTCGCCAGCCACAATACCGAGCTGGTGAGGGGCGATGACGAGCCCATCTACCTGCCGGCAGACGGCGAGCACCCTCACCACAGGGTGGTTTTCGCCCACGGCTACTACGCCTCGGCGCTCCACGAAATCGCCCACTGGTGCCTGGCCGGCGACCAGCGCCGCGAGCTGGTGGATTACGGCTACTGGTATTGCCCGGACGGCCGCGATAACGCCCAGCAAAAGGCTTTCGAGGAAGTGGAGGTCAAGCCCCAGGCCATCGAATGGGGCCTTTGCGCCGCCGCCGGTTTCCGCTTCAATGTCAGCACCGACAACTTGAACGGCAGCGCCGAGCCGGACCGCCAGGGTTTCCAGCAGAAGGTCCATGCCCAGGTGCTGGCCTACCTCGAGCACGGCTTCCCGCCGAGGGCGGCCCGCTTTATGGAAGTGCTGGCGGAATTCTATGGCCGCGGCCCTGTGACGGCGGCGGATTTTGGCTGGGAGCAGGCGGCATGAAGCTGGGCCTTATCATCAACCCCGTGGCCGGGGTCGGCGGCAGCGTGGCCCTCAAGGGCAGCGACGGCGTCGTCGAAGAGGCCCTGGCGCGCGGCGCCGTCAAGCAGGCCAACAACCGGACCCGCACAGCCCTCGAACCCTTGCTGGCCCTCAAGGACCAGCTCTCCTTCGTCACCGCCTCCGGCGAGATGGGGGCCGATCTGCTGGCCGAGATGGGCTTTACCTTCGAGGTGGCTTACCAGGCGCCCCTCGAGACCACGGCCGAGGATTCCAAGGCGGCGGCCCAGGCCTTGCTGGCGGCCCAGGTGGAGCTGCTGCTCTTTGCCGGCGGCGACGGCACGGCCAGGGACATCTGCTCTGTGGTGGAGGAAAAGCTGCCGGTACTGGGCGTGCCCGCCGGCTGCAAGATCCATTCTGGCGTCTACGCCGTCACTCCCAAGGCGGCCGGCGAACTCATCGCCTCCCTGCACCAGGGGGAGCTGTTGAGCCTCATCGAGGCGGACGTCATGGACATAGACGAAACCCAGTTCCGTGAAGGCGTGGTGCGGGCCAAGCGTTTCGGCGAGATGTGCATCCCGGCCTCGCTGCGCTATGTGCAGGCGGTCAAGCAGGGCGGCAAGGAATCGGACGAACTGGTGCTGCACGACATAGCGGCGGAAGTCATCAGCCGCATGGAGCCGGGCCGGCGCTACGTGATGGGCTCGGGCAGCACCGTCGCCTTCATCATGGCGGAGTTGGGCCTGCCTAACACCCTCTTGGGCGTGGACCTGGTGGAGGACGAGCAGCTTATTGCGAGCGATCTCACCGAAGCCCAGCTGTTCGAGGCCCTTCGCCCCGGCACCCAACTGGTGATCACCCTTATCGGCGGCCAGGGCCACCTCTTCGGCCGCGGCAACCAGCAGCTGAGCCCGCGCGTCATCCGCGCCATAGGCCGGGAGAACATCCTGGTGGTGGCCACCAAGCGCAAGCTCCAGGCCCTGGAGGGCCGGCCCCTTATCATCGATACCGGCGACGCGGCCTTGGACGTTGAGCTGACCGGCATCTATCCCATCATCACCGGCTACCGGGACAGCGTCATGTACCGGGCCGCCAACCCTACGGACTGACCATGGCCTACGACCAATTCCTCGACAACATCCAAGAGCAGCTGGACCAACTGGTGGTGACCGGCAATGACGACGAGCTCTTCGCCGGCGGCTACCTGCAGGGCCACGTCATGCTTTCCGCCGGGCAATACGAGCTGGAAGGGGACGAGCGCTGCGTCGACACCCTCAAGGGCCGGGTGCGCCAGAGCCTGGACGGCGCCATCGCCAACGGCGAACTCAATCCCCAGGATCAGCAATTGGTGGTAGGCCTCTGGGAGCGCCTCAGCCAATAAGGTAGCTACTGCGCTCGCCAATCTGGCGTTAAAAAGGCCCTGGGGAATGCTCATTTACGCTATGTAAACTCCGCTTCCCCAGGGCCTTTTTGCCTTATCTTGGCTTCGCTCGCGACGCTCCCAGCCTTCTGTGGATCTTCCTTAGATCAATAAATTGGCTGGCCTTTCTTAAGGCGCCTTACCCAGAACCGGTTCGGCATCAGGGCGTCCAGCACCACCTGTGGCAGGGGCTGGGGCTCGTCCAGCAGCTGGGACACCAGCACGTCGGCGCAGAGCAGCCCTGAGGTGACGCCGCGGGCGCCAAGGCCCCCCAGCAGCCAGAGCCCCTGGTGTTCGGTAGTCTCCATATCGTCTAACCCTTTGCCTTGGTAGCCGGCCTCGTCCGGCAAAGCGCCTACCATCGGCAGGTGATCCCGCAGCACCACCCGGGTGCCGGCGTTGCCGCCTTGGATGGCTTTCTCCGTCGGCAGCCAGGGTGCATCGGGGAAGCTGCCCTGGAGTTTCTCCAGGTTCTCCTGGTGCTCGTTGTACCGTATATCCGTATCCAGATCCTGGCGCACAAAGCTGGCGCCGATGCAGAGTGCCCCTTGATGAGCCGGGGTCATATAGCCGTTGTGGCAGAGCACCGTCTTGAGCCCGGCCAGCTCCCCTTTGGCCTCCACCTGACTGATCTGTCCTCGGACGGCGGTCAGCGGCAGCTTGCCGGCAAGGACTATGTTTCCGGCGCCGGCGGCCAGCAGTACGTTGTCGAATTCGCCCAGCTCTTCTTTCCCGGCCATCAGCCGCCAGCCGCCCGCTGTCTTGTCGATGGCGGTGATATCAAGACCGAAGCGCACCTGGTTTTCGCCAAGCAGCCAGTCCACCAGGGCCGGGGGCTTGAGCCAGCCGGCGTCTTCGAAATAAAGGCCGGGATAGGGCTGGGCGATGCCGGCCAGGGTGCCAGCTTCATCGGCGTCCACATAACGGCAAAGGGCTTTGAAGCGTTCGGCAAGGCGCCGGTAGCGCTCCTCCAGCTTGTCATCCAGGGCCAGCTGCAAGAGGCCGTCGAGGCCCTGAGGTACAGGGCTTTTTTCTATGATGCGGCGGCTGTAGCCGAAGGCGGCGGCAAAGAGCTGGCTGACGGCGTCGTGCTCGATGTTCAAAAGCGGATAGAGCGCCCCCTGGGGGTTGCCGGAGGCACCGACGGCGGGCTCTTTGTCCTTGCAGAAAAGCAGGGCTTCGATACCCCGGCGGCGCAGCTGCCAGGCCAGGGCACTGCCGGCCAACCCGGCGCCTATGATGGCCACCTTGCCAAGGGACTTGGCCGGCTGCCTTTCATAGGAGCCTGGCGCAACTTGTTCCTGGAACTCGGTCAGGCGGCCGGCCAGCATCTCCCGCTTGCTGCCAAAACCCGGCACCTTCCTGGCCTCGAAGCCGGCGGCCAGGAGGCCTCGGCGCACGAAGCCGGCGGCGGTAAAGGTGGCGAAGCTGCCGCCGGGCTTGGCCAGGCGCGCCATGGCGTCGAAAAGGCTCTGCTGCCACATTTGTGGGTTCTTGGCTGGGGCGAAGCCGTCCAGGAACCAGGCGTCCACCAGGCCCCCTTGAGGCCTGTGCCAGGCCGGCAGCAGCTCGGCGATGTCTCCCAACCAGAGATCCAATGTGACGCGCCCGCCACAGAACAGCAGCCGGTGGCAGCCGGGCAGGGCGGGGGGATAATCCTTTATCAGCTGCGCCGAGAACTCGGCCAGCTCGGGCCAGGCGGCCAAGGCGGCGGCGAGGTCGGCCCTAGTGAGGGGAAACTTCTCGGTGCTGATGAAATGCAGCCGGGCATCGACCCCGGCGTGGGCGTCGAAGGCCTGCCAGGCGGCCAGGAAGTTGAGGCCCGTGCCGAAGCCCGTTTCGGCGATGACGAAGGCGCCCTGATGGTGCGCGAAGCGTTCCGGCAGGCCATTGTTTTTCAGGAAGACGTGACGGCTTTCCTCCAACCCTGAGGCGTTGGAGAAGTAGACGTCGCCGAAGTCCGCCGCTACCGGCGTACCCTGCTCATTGAAATGGATGGTCGCTTGTCGCATCTTTGTCATCTGGCCGAGGCTCGGGGGGCGTATTCTACCCCCCTGGGCAGTACGGGACCATGGGGAAAGCCGACCACTTGGGTCGGCCCCTTTGCGTACCATAGGCTTAACCAAATGGAATCCAAGTGAGGCAAGATGAAACGCGTCGTGATCACCGGTCTGGGGATCGTTTCCAGCATCGGCAACAACGCTGAGGAAGTCCTGGCTTCCCTCAAAGCCGGCAAGAGCGGTATCACCCGCTCCGAGCAATTTGACGAAATGGGCCTGCGCTCCCAGGTTTGGGGTGACGTCAAGCTGGACATCAGCGAGCACATCGACCGCAAGGCCATCCGCTTCATGGGGGAAGCGGCCGGCTATGCCTATATCGCCATGGACCAGGCCATCAAAGACGCCGGCCTGAGCGAAGAGCAGGTATCCAATCCCCGCGTCGGCATAGTGGCCGGCTCCGGCGGCGCCTCCAGCAAGAACCAGAGCATCGCCATCGACACCTTGCGTGAGAAGGGCGTGAAAAGGGTCGGCCCCTACATGGTACCCCGCACCATGTCCTCCACCGTCTCCGCCTGCCTGGCCACCCCCTTCAAGATCAAGGGCGTGAACTACTCCATCAGCTCCGCCTGTTCCACCTCTGCCCACTGTATCGGCCACGCTGCCGAGCTTATCCAGATGGGCAAGCAGGACATGGTCTTTGCCGGTGGCGGTGAAGAAGTGGATTGGACCCTGGCCATGATGTTCGACGCCATGGGTGCCCTGTCCACCAAGTACAACGAGACCCCACAAAAGGCCTCCCGTACCTATGACGCCGACCGTGACGGCTTCGTCATCTCCGGTGGCGGCGGCATGGTCGTGGTCGAGGAACTGGAGCACGCCCTGGCTCGCGGCGCCAAGATCTACGCCGAGATCGTCGGCTACGGCGCCACCTCCGACGGTTACGACATGGTTGCCCCCAGCGGCGAAGGCGCCCTGCGCTGCATGCAGCAGGCCCTGCACGGTGTCGAAGGCGACGTGGACTACATCAACACCCACGGCACCTCCACCCCTGTGGGTGACGTCAAAGAGCTGGAAGCCATCCGCACCCTGTTCGGCGACAAGATACCGGCCATCTCCGCCACCAAGGCCATGACAGGCCACGCCCTGGGCGCCGCCGGTGCCCATGAGGCCATCTATAGCCTGCTGATGATGGAGCACGGCTTCATCGCCCCCTCCATCAACGTCGAGAACCTGGACGAGAAGGCCGAGGGCATGCCCATAGTGCGTCAAGCTCAGGAAGCCAAGCTGGATCTGGTGATGTCCAACAGCTTCGGCTTTGGCGGTACCAACGCCTCCCTGGTGCTGAAACGCTACCAGGGCTAAGGCTCCAAACAAGGCCGGTTTGGGGTAGACTGCCCCAAACCGGTTTTTTTGTGCCTGCAATATGCCCCAGATCCTGGCCGACGGCCTCATGCCCCTGGTCGATGAACTCTTCAGCGAACTCGGCCCCATTGCCCGTTTCGAGGGCCGTATTCCCAGCGACGAACAGCTGGCTGAGGCCGAGGTGCTGCTGGTCCGCTCCGTGACCAAGGTGGACGCCACACTTTTGGACAAGACGCCCAAGCTTCGCTTCGTCGGTAGCGCTACCATAGGCACCGAGCACCTGGACACTGCGCTGCTCGAGCAAAAGGGCATCCATTGGTGCGCCGCCCCCGGCTGCAACGCCGATGCGGTGGCCGACTATGTGCTGTCTGCCGTCCTTAATTGGGCCTTCCTTAGGGGCAAAGAGCTCAGCGGCCTTAGCGTCGGCATAGTGGGGGTGGGTAACATCGGCTCTCGGCTGTCTAGACGGCTAAATGCGCTCGGTGTTAAGGTGCTGTGCTGTGACCCGCCAAGGGGCGAGCCGGATTTCATCAGCCTGGAGGCCTTGCTGCCGCAAGTGGACGTGCTGACCCTGCATGTGCCGGGTGGCGAGGGCACCCGCAAGATGTTGAGGGAAGCGCAGCTGGCGGCCCTGAAGGCGGGGACCTTGCTGATCAACAGCTGCCGCGGCTCAGTGGTGGACAACGCCGCCCTGGTGGCCTGGCTCGAGGCCGGGCGCGGCGAGGCGGTGTTGGATGTGTATGAGGCCGAGCCGGATTTCGACCGGCGCCTCTTGGCCCTTGCCCTCTGGTTGACGCCCCATATCGCCGGGCACAGCCTGGAAGGCAAGCGCCGCGGCAGTTGGATGCTCTATGAGCAGCTCTGTGCCCAACTGGAGCGGCCCGTGGCCGGGAACTTCAAGGCGCAGCTGCCTGCGCCTTCCGTGGCCAGGGTGACAGCTGCCAGGCCCGACCCCAGGAAGCTTGGCAACCTGATTTACGATATTCGCGACGACGATGCCTGGTTTCGTGCCGGCCTCGCGTCCGGCCAGACCTTCGACGCCCTGCGCCGCAGCTACCCGATGAGACGGGAATGGGCCAGCGTCGAGATTGAAACGCAAGACGAGCGCTGCAAAGCATGGGGCTTTGGGGCGAATTGACGAGGTAATGATGACGATCAACGTGGCTATCCTGGGCGCCTCCGGCGCCGTTGGTGATACTCTGCTGGAGCTGTTGGAAGAGCGGGATTTCCCGGTCGGCGAGCTCCACCTGTTGGCCTCCAGCCGCTCCGCCGGCCAGACCCGTCAGTTCAAGGGCAAGACCCTCATCATCGAAGACGTGGAGCATTTCGACTGGTCCCAGGTGGAGCTGGCCTTCTTTTCCGCCGGTGGCAGCGTCTCCCGCCACTGGGCGCCCATCGCCGCCGATGCCGGTGTGCTGGTCATCGACAACACCTCCGAGTTCCGTTATCAGCCGGAGATCCCGCTGGTGGTGCCGGAGGTGAACCCACAAGCCATCGCCGACTACCGCAACCGCAACATCATCGCCAACCCCAACTGTTCCACCATCCAGATGCTGGTGGCCCTCAAGCCCATCCATGACCGCTATGGCATCAGCCGTATCAACGTGGCCACCTACCAGGCCACCTCGGGCGCTGGCCACAGCGCCATGGCAGAGCTGGCCAAGCAGAGCGCCGACGTGCTGAGCGGCCGTCCGGCAGAACCCAGCAAGTTCCCCAAGCAGATCGCCTTCAACTGCCTGCCGCAGATCGATGTCTTCCAGGACAACGGTTTCACCAAGGAAGAGATGAAGATGCACTGGGAAACCCAGAAGATCCTGGGGGACGAGGGTGTCGCCGTGAACGCCACCTGCGTACGGGTGCCGGTCTTCTATGGCCATGCCGAGGCGGTACACCTGGAGGCGCTGCAACCGGTGGACGTGGACGAGGTCAAGGCGCTGCTGGCCAATGCTCCGGGGGTCGAGCTGGTGGACGATGAAGACTATCCGACCCAGGTCACCCATGCCTCCGGCAAGGACACCGTCTTCGTCAGCCGGGTGCGGGCCGACTTCACCCACCCCCACGGCCTCAACCTCTGGGTGGTGGCGGATAACGTCCGAAAAGGGGCGGCGACCAACAGTGTGCAGATAGCCGAGTACTGGCTCGCCAACTACAGATAGGCAAAGCCGCCCAGCAGGGCGGCTTTTTGTTATTGGCGAGGGTGAATAGCGTTGTTTATGATAGCTTCAGTTAACAATTAAAATGAAAGGCTCACAGGAGCCTCGGGGATCGGCATGAAATTTTCTCGGATCGCTGCCTTGGTCATGGCCGCAGGCATCAGCGGCCAGGCGCTTGCACTTGAATTGGGTGAACTGAAAGTCAGCTCCACCCTCAACCAACCTTTCTCGGCCAAGCTGGAGCTGGTGGGGCCTGAGGCCCTGGATCCGGCCAAGGTCCGTATCGACCTGTCGGCGCGCCAGGCCTTCGAGCCCAAGGGCCAGCACCTGGCCGTCAAGGTCGACGACATCGTCTTCGAAAAGGGCCGGCGCTACCTGGTGCTGTCCTCCAACGACAAGGTCTCGGCGCCTTTCGTGTCTTTGCAGGTGGAAATAGCAGGTCTGCCCAATGGCAGGGTCAGCAACGACTACGACCTGCTGCTGGACGACAAGAGCGGCAGCAGCGTACCTGTGTTGCCCCAGGAGGCCAGCTCCAAGCCGGCGGCCAAACAGAGTCCCACTGTCACCGTCAACAGCCCCCCGGCCAATGCCAGCACCCTGACCGGCAAGACGGCCAAGGGTAGCGACATCTACGGCCCCATTTCCCCCAGCGACACCCTCTGGAGTGTGGCCAACAACCTGCGCCCGGATGACAGCGTTTCCGTCTACCAGACCATGATCGCCATCCAGCGCAAGAACCCCGATGCTTTCCTGAACGGCGATATCAACCGTATGGTCAAGGGCTCCATCCTCAAGGTGCCGACCCTTCTGGAAGTGCAGCAGGTGGACGCCGATGAGGCTCGTCGCCGCTTTGTGAAAGGCACCGCTGCCAGCCAACCCAGCCACCTGGATACCAAGCCCATAGTCACCAAGGCCGAGCCTCAGGCGGAAGCCCCGGCTCCGGCCAAAGCGCAAGCCCAGGGCACTCCTGCCGTGGTCAAGGCGGCCAGCAACGGCCCTAAGGTGGACGAGTCCCTGCTGCAGCAGAAACTCAACGAGCAGGCCCAGCGCCATGCCGAGGAGATGGACAACCTGCGCAAGGAGCTGTCTTCCAGCACCGACAACCTCGAACAGGTGCTGGCAGAAAACCAGCAGCTCAAGACCAAGATAGGCCAGGTCAGCGAGGAGCTGACCAGCCTCAAGCAGCAGTTGGCCGACGAGGTCAAATTGCAGGAAGAGCTGCGCCAGGTTATCGCCAAGCAGAATGCCCAACTGGCCGAACCCAAGGAAGAAGGCAAGGGCGGCTGGCAGGACATGCTGCTCAATTCCACCTGGGGCCTGGCGGCGCTGATCGCCGTGCCCGGCCTCTTGTTGTTGTTCCTGCTGCTGCGTTGGTGGCGTAACCGCGAGCCTGAACCTGCCCAGCCGGAGCGCAGCCTGGCCAGTCGCATGGTGAACAAAGACGCCGAACAGCCCAAGGACAAGGCCGAGGGTGAAGAGGCCCTGGCTGCCGCCGCCGTTGCGGGGGCTGTGGCTTCTGCCGCGGCCCTTGCCAGTGAGGAAGAGCCGGAGATCCAGGATGATCCCCTGAGCGACAGCTCGCTGGACGACATGCTGGCGGCACTGCCCAGCGAGGATGAAGAGCCTCAGGAAGCCGAGAGCGCCGAGGAAGACGATTTTGCCATTCGCCTGGACGACGAAGGTGACCTGGACGACTGGTTGGCCCAGGAGCAACAAACCACCCAGCAGCGTCTGGACGAAGCCGAGGCCATGCTGGCCGAGCAGGAAGGCGCCCAAGCTGAGGCCACCGACGAGTTGCTGATGCCTGCCGAAGACGAGGCCTTGGACAGTTCCCTGGACGAAGCGGCGGCCCTGCTGGGCGGTGGCTTCGAAGAAGGGGCCGAGATCCGCCTCGATGAGCCAGAGGAAGAGGGCGGTAACGAACTGGCCGCCCTGAACGATCCAGCGGCACTGGAAGACACGGCGGCGCTGGACAGCGAAGACGGCAACCTGACCGGACTGGACGAGGCCGGGGATCTGCTGGCCCTGGGCGGCGAAGAAGAGGATTTCCTTGCCCAATCCGATGACAGCGACATGCTGCCTGCCTTTGAGGAAGCCGAGAACCTGCTGGCCGAAGGCGCCGATGAGGATCTGCTGTCCCTTGGCGCTGAAGAAGATCAACTGCCGGCCCTGGACGAAGCCGAGGCCCTGTTGGCCGAAGGCGCGGACGAGGATCTGCTGTCCCTTGGCACTGAAGAAGACCAGCTGCCGGCCCTCGATGAAGCCGAGGCCCTGCTGGCCGAAGGCGCCGATGAAGACTTGCTGTCCCCGGGCGGCGAAGAAGAACCACTGCCGGCCCTGGACGAAGTCGAGTCACTGCTGGCCGGAGGCGCGGACGAGGACTCGCTGACCCTTGGCGCGGAAGACGAACAACTGCCGGCCCTGGACGAAGTCGAGGCCCTGCTGGCCGAAGGCGAAGATGAGGACTTGCTGTCCCTGGGCGCTGAAGAAGAGCAACTGCCGGCCCTGAACGAAGTCGAGAGCCTGTTGGCCGAAGGCGCCGACGAGGATCTGCTGTCCCTTGGCGGCGAAGAAGAGCCGCTGCCAGCCTTGGACGAAGTGGAGAGCCTGCTGGCCGAGGGAGCTGACGACGAGCTGCTTTCCGCTGGCGGCCTTGAAGAGGACGCGCTGCTGGGCCTTGGCCAGGATGACGCCTTGCTCGACCTCGGCGGTGAAGACAGCCTCTTGGATCTCGGCAAGGCCGAGGACGAAGAGCTGCCGGGCCTCGACGGTCATGACGACGAAACCCTCGAACTGATGGACGAGAACCTGGCGCTGATGGCCGGTGACGACGATCTGCTGGCCGAGCTGGAAAAGCCTGCCCAGCCCGAAGCCCATAAGTGGGATGCCGAACGCACCCTGCACTGGGAAACCCCTGAGCTCGATGCGGCGCTTGAGGAACAACAGAGCGCTGAATTCCACGGTGAGGGCCTGGACTGGACGCCGACCGAGGCAGATAAGGCCGAGGGCAAGGACGGCTTCATCGACATCGACGAGCTGATGAAGGACGCAGACGGCGACCTCAGTGAGGAAGATCCCTACGGCGACTGGTCCCTGGATCTGGACATGCAGGGCTATGAAAAGCTGGTCTCCAAAGGCGATGAGGAGATAGAAGGGATGATGGCCTCCAAGCTGGATCTCGCCCGAGCCTACCTGGAGATAGACGACCTGGATTCGGCGCGTGAGCTGCTGGATGAGGTGCAAGGCAAGGGCACCGAGGAGGAGAAGGCGGAAGCCATCAAACTCCTTGGCCGGCTGGGCCAGGCCTGAGAAAAAGCGGTGGCATGCCACCGCTTTTTATTTATGGCTATAATGCCCGCCCCTGACATGGCTCGAGAAAACAGATGCGCATCGCCCTGGGCATTGAATACGACGGCAGTCGCTACTACGGCTGGCAAAGGCAACAGGAAGTGGACAGCGTCCAGGAACGGCTGGAAGCCGCCATCAGCAAGGTGGCCAACGAGCCGGTAGAGATATTCTGTGCCGGCCGTACCGATGCCGGCGTCCACGGCACCGGCCAGGTGGTGCATTTCGACACCCAGGCCGTGCGCGGGGAGGGGGCCTGGACCCTGGGGCTCAACTCCAACTTGCCGGACGATATCGCCGTGCGCTGGGCCATGCCGGTGGCGGACGACTTCCATGCCCGCTTCTCGGCCACTGCTCGCCGCTACCGCTACATCATCGTCAACCAGCCTTTCAGGCCCGGGCTGATGCGTCATGGGGTCACCCATTACCACAGGCCCCTGGACGAGAAGGCCATGCACAGGGCTGCCCAGGCGCTGCTTGGCGAGCAGGATTTCAGCGCCTTTCGGGCCATCCAATGCCAGTCCAACAGCCCTTTTCGCAACGTGATGGCGGTGTCGGTGGGGCGTTTCAACCACTATGTGGTGGTGGACATCCAGGCCAATGCCTTCCTGCACCACATGGTGCGCAACATCGTCGGCACCCTGCTCAAGGTGGGTGACGGCGAGTTGCCCGAGTCGGTGGTGGCCGAGCTTCTGGCCGGCAAGGACCGTAACCTGGCGCCGGCGACGGCCCCTGCCAACGGCCTCTACCTAGTGGCCGTCAGCTACCCGGACCACTTCGGCCTGCCGGCCCCCCAGCCCGGCCCTTTGTTCCTGCCCGACCCCCTCAGCTGACCAGTTTTTGCTGTAAGCCACTCCCTTATCTATGCTTTAATGCCATGAGTTATAAGGTTTCAGCGGCGCCACAGAGGGCGCCGCTTTAAATGGCTCTTACAGGTGTCTTATGAGCTGGATTGAAAAGATCCTCAACAAAACAAAAACCGTTTCCCAGGACCGCAAAAACATTCCCGAAGGGGTCTGGACCAAGTGCAGCGCCTGCGATCAGGTGCTGTACCGCGCCGAGCTGGAGCGCAACCTGGAAGTCTGCCCCAAGTGCAACCACCACATGCGCATCAACGCCCGCGCCCGTCTGGACGCCTTCCTGGACCAGGACGGCCGTGAAGAGCTGGCCGGTGATCTGGAGCCCCAGGACGTACTGAAGTTCCGCGACTCCAAGAAGTACAAGGACAGGATCGTCGAGGCCCAGAAAAAGACCGGTGAAAAGGACGCCCTGATCGTCCTCAAAGGCTCGCTCAAGGGTCTGCCCGTGGTGGCGGCCAGCTTCGAATTCGACTTCATGGGCGGCTCCATGGGCTCGGTGGTGGGTGCCCGTTTCGTGCGCGCCGTCGAGACCTGCATCCGTGAAAACCGCGCCATGATCTGCTTCAGTGCCTCCGGTGGTGCCCGCATGCAGGAAGCCCTGATGTCACTGATGCAGATGGCCAAGACCTCTGCCGCCCTGGCTCGCCTGACCGACAAGGGCCTGCCCTTCATCTCCGTGCTGACCGACCCCACCATGGGTGGCGTTTCTGCTTCTTTCGCCATGCTGGGCGATATCCACGTGGCCGAGCCCAAGGCGCTGATCGGTTTCGCCGGTCCCCGCGTCATCAAGCAGACGGTGCGTGAAGATCTGCCTGAAGGTTTCCAGCGCGCCGAATTCCTGGTGGAAAAAGGCGCCATTGACATGATCGTCGACCGCCGCAAGATGCGTGATACAATCGCCCGCCTGCTGGCCAAGATGATGGGGCAGCCCAGCACCGAATCGGCTGCCTAAGGGCAAGGAATAGAATGACCGCATTTTCAGGCCAGTCCCTCAAGGACTGGCTTTTTCATTTGGAAAACCTGCACCAGAGCACCATCGACATGGGCCTGGAGCGGGTTAAAGCCGTCGCCGACCAGGCGGCCCTGCTGCCGTTGCCGGCCAAGACGCTGCTGGTCGGGGGCACCAACGGCAAGGGTTCCACCTGTGCCATGTTGGAAGCCATGCTGATGGAGGCGGGCTACAGCGTCGCCGTCTACAGTTCCCCCCATCTCGTCGACTATCGCGAGCGCCTGCGCATCAACGGCAAGCTGCTCAGCGAGGCCGACCATTGCGCCGCCTTTGCCGCCATCGAACAAGCCCGGGGCGAGACCAGCCTTACCTATTTCGAGTTCAGCACCCTGGCCGCCCTCTGGCTCTGCCGCAAACACAGGCCAGACGTGGTGATACTGGAAGTGGGGCTTGGCGGCCGCCTGGACGCCACCAATATAGTGGACGCCGACGTGGCCCTGGTGACCAGCATCGACCTTGACCACCAGAGCTTCCTCGGAGACAGCCGCGAGTCGGTGGCCAGGGAAAAGGTGGGCATAGCCCGCGCCGGTAAGCCTCTGATCTGCGGGGAGCCCGAGCCTACCGCCGTCTTTTTCAGCGAAGCGATGCGTATCGGGGCCGAGCTCAAGCTGGTGGGCCGGGATTTCCAATACCAGGCTCAGGGCGAAGACTTCAGCTTCAACGGCAAAGCCTGGCCAAGGCCCTCGCTACCCCTGCCCAATGCCGCCACGGCCCTGGCCGCCTTAGATGCGCTGGGCCTGGCCGTGCCTGACGAGGCCAAGGCCCAAGGGCTGGCCAAGGCCCGCCTGGCAGGGCGCTTGCAGCAGATAGCGGATAGTCCCCTTATCCTCATCGACGTGGCCCACAACCCCCATGCGGCCCGCTACCTCAATAGCGAGCTCAAGCGGCGTTTTGCGGGGCGGACCATCCATGGGGTCTGCGCCATGCTGGCCGACAAGGATATCGAAGGGACCCTGGCGGCGCTAAACGCCATAGGGCACTGGTACCCGGCCGAGTTGCCTGGGGTAGGGCGGGCGGCGCCGGCCCAGCGCCTGGCCAAGGCATTGGGGAGTGATGCCGTTTTCGACGACGTTCAGCTGGCCCTGCAAGCCGCTGTTCAGGCCGCCGCTGCCGATGACGTGGTCATCGTCTTCGGTTCCTTTTACACTGTGGCTCAGGTTTTGCCCCAGGGGGAATGACGGTGTCCAGTCCTGTTACCAATCGCATAGTCGGCACCTTGGTGCTGTTGGCCCTGCTGGCACTGATAGTGCCGGAGCTGCTCAAGGAGCCGGCGGCCCCCACCCCCGAGAAATTCGAGGTGATACCGCTGCGCCCGGAATTAGGCTCAACGCCGCCCCCCGCTACCTATCCCAAGGACGCCCTGGCGACCACGGAGCAGCCTCCCCAGGCCAAGCCCCTGCCAGACGACAATATCCCGGCAGGAGAGGCTGCAAGCGGCCAGACGGCCGCCGAACAGCCCAAGGCTTCCCAGCCCCAGCCTGCCACCGAACAGGCCAAGGTGGAAACCAAGCCCAAGACCGCGCCGGCACCCTTGCCGGCCAAACCCAAGCCGGTGAGCCGGGATGCCTGGGTGGTGCAGATGGGGGCTTTCGGCAACCATCAATCGGCTGACAGCCTGGTGCAGAAGCTGAGAAGCAGTGGCTATAAGGCCTTCCTGGTGGAGGAGAAGGGGTTGTCCAAGGTGCTGGTGGGGCCTGAGCTCGACAAGGGCCGCCTGGAAGGCCAGTTGGACAAGCTCAACAAGCTGACCGGCCTCAAGGGCCGGGTGTTCCAGTACGACCCCTTGCAGTGAGTTGTCCTTTTGCGCCCAGTCTCTGTTAGAATACGCCGCCGTCGAAATCTAAACGTTTGCGTGACTGCATGAATTGGGTCGATATAGCGATTTTGGCCATCATAGGCCTCTCCACCCTCATCAGCCTGGTGCGGGGTTTTGTCAGGGAAGCCATGTCCCTGGTGGTGTGGGTTGCTGCCTTTTTTCTCGCCAGCGCCTTCTACACCAAGCTGGCGCCTCTCTTCACCGGCCTCAGCGATCCGCTGTTCCGTAACGCGGCGGCCATCGCCTCCCTTTTTCTCGCCACCCTGGTTCTGGGGGGGCTTCTGACCTACATCATCGGCCAATTGGTGGACAAGACAGGCCTGTCCGGCTTTGACCGGCTGCTTGGCATGATCTTCGGCGCCCTGCGTGGCGTGCTGGTGGTGTCGGCACTGCTTTTTGCCCTGGACAGCTTCACGGCTGCCGCCAATGCCCATTGGTGGAAGTCGTCCCAGCTGATCCCCCAGTTTGGGGTGGTGATCCAGTGGTTTTTTGAATACCTGCAATCCAGCTCCAGCTTTTTGCCCAAAGGCTAAGGCCTTAACCGAGAGGAACGAAACATGTGTGGTATCGTCGGTATCGTTGGCAAGTCAGCGGTCAACCAAGCCATCTATGATGGCCTGACCGTACTCCAGCACCGCGGACAGGACGCTGCCGGTATTGTCACTATTTCTGACAACACCTTCCGTCTGCGCAAAGCCAACGGCCTGGTCAAGGACGTTTTCGAACGCCGCCACATGGAACGGCTGGCCGGCAACATCGGCCTTGGCCATGTGCGTTACCCCACCGCCGGCTCTTCATCCAGCGCCGAGGCCCAGCCTTTCTACGTGAACTCCCCCTTCGGTATCGCCGCTGCCCACAACGGCAACCTGACCAATGCCCAGGAACTGAAGGAAAGCCTCTTCCGTGAGGCGCGCCGCCATATCAACACTACCTCGGACTCCGAGATACTGCTGAACGTCTTCGCCCACGCCCTGACTGCCTGCACCGCCATTTCGCTGCAGCCGGAAGATATCTTCAAGGCAGTGGCCGAGACCCACCGCCGCTGCCGCGGCGCCTATGCAGTGATGTCCCTCATCATCGGCCATGGCCTGGTGGCCTTCCGTGACCCTTACGGCATCCGTCCCCTGGTGCTGGGCCGTCGCGAAGGGCCAGAAGGCGTCGAGTACATGGTGGCTTCCGAGTCCGTGGCCCTGGACGTGGTGGGCTTCGAATTCATCCGTGATGTGGCCCCCGGCGAGGCGGTCTACATCACCGAAGACGGCCAGCTGTTCACTCAGCAGTGTGCCGACAACCCGGTGCATTGCCCCTGTATCTTCGAGTACGTCTACTTCGCCCGTCCCGACTCCTCCATCGATGGCATCTCTGTCTATGCCGCCCGTGTCCACATGGGCCGCAAACTGGGCGAGAAGATCAAGAAGGAGTGGAGCGATCTGGATATCGACGTGGTCATTCCCATCCCCGAAACCTCCTGCGACATCGCCCTGGAGATCGCCGGCGTACTGGAACTGCCTTACCGCCAGGGCTTCGTGAAGAACCGCTACATCGGCCGTACCTTCATCATGCCGGGCCAGACCATCCGCCGTAAGTCGGTGCGCCGCAAGCTGAACGCCATCAACGCCGAGTTCAAAGGCAAGAACGTGCTGCTGGTGGACGACTCCATCGTTCGCGGCACCACCTCTGAGCAGATCATCCAGATGGCCCGTGACGCCGGCGCCAACAAGGTCTACTTCGCCTCTGCCGCTCCCGAGATCCGCTTCCCCAACGTCTACGGCATCGATATGCCCTCGGCCAACGAGCTCATCGCCCACGGCCGCGAAGTGGACGATATCTGCCAGCAGATCGGTGCCGACGGCCTCATCTTCCAGTCCCTGGGTGACCTCATCGACGCTGTCCGTGAAGAGAACCCGGCCGTGCAGCGCTTCGAGACCTCCGTCTTCGACGGTGACTACATCACCGGCGATGTGGACCAGGCCTACCTGGATGCCCTGGACCAGGCCCGCTCCGATTCGGCCAAGACCAAGAGGGCTGGCGTAGAGGACCCCAACCTCGAGATGCATAACGAAGAAGCTTAAAAAAAGGCGGCCCAAGGGCCGCCTTTTTTGATGGTCGTGTTTTTAGCTGCTGTACATGGGTCCGAAGCCAGACCCCCAGAGGATGGCGGTGATGGCGAGGATACTGACCAGCAGCACCAGACCTACGGTGACCAGAGAGCTGGCGTAGATGAAGCCGCGCTCCTCTGGAATGTGCATCAGTATGGGCACCCCCACATAGAGCAGGTACACGGAGTAGGCGACCCCGGCCAGGCCCACCAGCATCACGAACCACAGCAGGGGGTAAAGGCTGGCGAAGCCCACCATGAACAGGGGCGTGGAGGTATAGGCCGCCAGTTCCAGGGTCTGGATGTAGGAAGGATTGGAGCCGAAGGTCTGAGCCATCCACTTGGCGAGGTAGGCCAGGGCAAAGACCCCTGCCACCAGGGCGAAATACATGGCCACTGCCAACAGCAGGGCGCTGTCGCTGGTGAGGCGTACCGGGTCGCCGACACCGATGCGCCAGCCAATTTGGCTGGCCGAGTAGAAGCCGCAGATGGATGGGATAAGGGCGACAAGCAGTATGTGGGTAAGGCTGTAGGTCAGGCTCTCATGGCGCTGCTCTATGCTGTGCCATTCGTCCCGAGGATGGGCATAGAGCCCCCAGATATGGTTAAGGATCATGGTCTTGTCCTTTAATAGATGTTTACGCTTTTCCCCAAAGCCAAGATGAGCAAATTCTTCCCACCTGATTAGAATTAAGTGTAAATAAAATGTTTCGTCAAGGTGGGTCCATGCGTCTATGGCTATTGCTGGTACTGATATTGCCCGCCTGCCGGAGTCTGCCGCCTGAACCTCACCCGCCTGTTCCACAGGGTTATTGGCAGGATGCCCATTTCAGTGTCCATCCCGCTTTGCCCAGCCAGGCAGAACTCTTCCAGATCACGCCACAGATGCAGTCCCTGCTGGATAGCAAACACGCTGAGCCCAATAAGGCCGACCGGCTGCAGGAACTGCTGATCTTGCTTTTCAAAACGATTCAGCCACCTATCCGATACCACGCCGAGATGACCCTGCCGGTGTCTGAGGTGATGACGTTGCGCCGAGGCAACTGCCTGTCTTTGTCCATGTTCACTACTGTCATGGCCAGGGCCTGGGGCCTCAAGGCGGAACTGCAGCGGGTGGCCATTCCCCCCAGATGGAGCCGCAGCGGCGACCTCATCACCCTCTCCCAGCATGTCAATGTGCGAGTCAAGACGGGAGAGCCTGGCGATAATGTGCTGGGCAGCAGTTACTACAGGGTGGTGGATTTCCAGAAAGGCTACGAGCGTTACGGCCTGCGGGCTCAACCCATCAGCGATGAGGTGGCGGCATCCTTCTTCTACCATAACCTGGCCGCGTCCTGGCTGGTGAACGGCAAGCTGTCGGAGAGCTACTGGGCGGTGAAAAAGTCCTTGGAGTTGGCCCCCTTGGAAGGGGACAGCTGGAACCTGTTGGGGGTCATCTATCGCCGTGCCGATCTGCTGCCTGAGGCGGAGGCCGTTTATCGCCATGCCCTGGTTTTGGAAGCCAAACAGCCCTCTGTCTGGCAAAACCTGTCGGTGCTTTACCATCAAGAAGGGAAGGAGGCCATGGCCAAGCAGGCGCGGCAGGAATCCTTGAAGCTGATGCCGGAAAATCCCTTTGATTATATCGACCAGGGAGAGCAGGCCTTGCAGGACGACCATATTGCCAAGGCCAAAGACCTTTTTGGAAAGGCCTTGGAGATAGACGACATCAATGAAGAAGCCCTTTGGGGCATGGCCAAGGCCTATGCCGCTTTGGGGCAGACTTTTCTTGCCAGGAAGTTTCTGGATAAGGCCGTGGCGCTGGCAAGCACGCCAGAGATGGCAGCGGCCATGGCGGCCTGGGGCGACCATTACCTCTAGTCCCGGTTTGCCTCCAGGCCTTGTCCTGTTCCAGGGACTTCTTTAGGATCCGCCTCGTTGTTCAAGGAGGGTCCATGGCCGTCAGTCTTTCTCACTACCAGTCCTTGCTGGAACCCATAGAGGCCTTTCTGGGCTGTGCCACTCCCGACGCCTGGCTGGCCGAGGCGACTGAGCCCGGCAACCTGCCGCTGCTGCTCATCGACCACTGCAACTGCGAACTCAAGGCCGCCCAGACCGCCATCTGGCTGATCCGTCGTTATGCGGTGGATGGTGAGAGCGGCAAGGCGTTGCTGGCCTGGGTCAAGCCCTACGAGGATTTCGTCTACCGTCGTGCCCAAGGGGACTTCGGCGGCGCCAAGAACGCCCTCATTGGCGAGCTCAAAAGCAAGGACGGCTTCAGCCACGGCCCCGAGATCCTCGACAAGATGATCAGGCTGATAAAGGAAGAGCTGCACCATTTCGAGCAGGTGCTGGAGATACTGGCCGAGCGCCAGATCCCTTATGCAACCGTCACGGCGGCCCGCTATGCCAAGGGGCTGATCGCCGAGGTGCGGGACCATGAGCCCTGGACCCTGGTGGACAAGCTCATCGTCGGTGCCTTCATCGAGGCCCGCTCCTGCGAACGTTTTGCGCGCCTCGCCCCCCTGGTGGACGAGGAGCTGGGGCGCTTTTATGTGTCCTTGCTGCGCTCTGAAGCCCGCCACTACCAGGACTACCTCAGCCTGGCCCGCCAGGTGGCAGGTACCGATATCGATGAACGGGTTGCCTTATTCCGGGCCAAGGAGGCCGAGCTTATCCAAAGCCCTGACAGCCAACTGCGTTTTCACAGCGGTATCCCGGCCACCACGGCGGCATAAAAAAGCGCCCTCAGGCGCTTTTTTCAAAAGGGCGGCTTTCCAGCCTGATGCCATCCGGCGTCACTTGCAGCACCGAGCCTTGCTCATACCAGTCTCCCAGCACTATGCGCTCACCGGCTTCGAGTGGGTGCCGGGCCGGCCTATGGGTATGGCCGTGGATGAGCAGCCCCACCCGGTACCGGGCCATCACCTTGTCCACCTCGGCCGGGGTCACGTCCATGATGGACGCGCTTTTCATGGCGTTGGCGGCCTGGCTGCGGGCCCTGTAGTTGCGGGCGATACGCCGGCGCAGCCAGAGCGGCAGCAGTTGCATCCGCCATTGCCAGAAACGCGAGCGACTCTTCTTGCGAAAGGCCTGGTAGGCGACGTCCTGGGTGCAGAGGCTGTCACCGTGCATGATGAGGGCAGGGGTGCCGTAGAGGTCGACGATGGCTTCTTCCGGCAGCAACGTCAGGCCCGCGCTGCCCGCAAAGCGCTTGCCCAGCAGGAAATCGCGGTTGCCGTGGATGAAGTACTGGGCCACGCCCTTGGCGGCGTTGTCCTTGAACAGGTCGGCGATCTCCCTGTTGAAGGGGCTGTCGTCATCGTCCCCTATCCAGGTCTCGAAAAGGTCCCCCAGCACGTAGAGGCGCTCGGCTTTGGGGGCCTCCTCCTGCATGAAGCGCCGGAACGCCGCCGTGATGTCGGGGCGTTCCGGGCAAAGGTGCAGATCGGCGATAAAGAGGATCACGCCAGCTCGGCACCCTCGATGACGACGTCTTCCAGGGGCACGTCCTGGTGGAAGCCATGGGAACCGGTAGCCACGGCTTTGATCTTGTCGATGACGTCCATGCCTTCCACCACTTCACCGAAGACGCAGTAGCCGTAGCCCTGGCTGCTGGCGGATTGGAAGTTCAGGAAGTCATTGTCCTTGACGTTGATGAAGAACTGGGCGGTGGCGGAATGGGGATCCGGGGTACGGGCCATGGCGATGGTGCCTTTCTTGTTGGTCAGGCCGTTGTCCGCTTCGTTCTTGATGGGCGCGCGGGTGCTCTTTTGCTTCATGCCGGGCTCGAAGCCGCCGCCCTGGATCATGAAACCGTCGATGACGCGGTGGAAAATGGTGTTGTCGTAGAAGCCGTCTTCCACGTACTGCTTGAAGTTGGCGACGGTTTGTGGGGCTTTATCGGCATCCAGTTTGATTTTGATGTCGCCGAAATTGGTGTGCAAAATGACCATGAATTCGTTCCTCTTGGCTTGTCGGGGCGCATTCTACCTAATTTGCCGGTGACGCAACCAGCCGCTCGCAATACAATGACGCCATTGTCCGTTATTGCCAATGGTTGTCATGCTGAAAGTCTTCAACACCTTGAGTCGCGAAAAAGAACCCTTCAAGCCCCTGGTTCCCGGCAAGGTGTCCCTCTACGTCTGCGGTATCACCATCTACGATCTGATGCACATCGGCCACGCCCGTACCTACGTGGCCTTCGACGTCGTCAATCGCTACCTGCGCCACAAGGGCCTGGATGTGACCTATGTGCGCAACATCACCGACGTGGACGACAAGATAATCAAGCGTGCCAACGAGAACGGCGAGAGCTGCGAGGCCCTGACCGAGCGTTTCGCCAAGCTGATGCACGAGGACTTTGCCTCCCTCAACATACTGCCGCCGGACATCGAGCCCAAGGTCACCACCCACATGGACGAAATCGTATCCATGGTCGGCCAGCTGATCGACCGCGGCCATGCCTATGTGGCGGCCAACGGTGACGTGTTGTTCGAGGTCAAGTCCTTCTCCGAATACGGGCGCCTGTCTCGCCAGGATCTCGACGCCCTCCAGGCCGGTGCCCGGGTGGATGTGGACGAGGCCAAGCGTGATCCGCTCGACTTCGTGCTCTGGAAGCAGGCCAAGCCTGGCGAGCCCCACTGGGCGTCGCCCTGGGGCCAAGGCCGACCCGGCTGGCACATAGAGTGTTCCGCCATGTCCTCCAAGCACTTGGGGGCCGTGTTCGACATCCATGGCGGTGGTTCGGATCTGACCTTTCCGCACCACGAGAACGAGATAGCCCAGAGCTGCTGCGCCAGCGGCGAGCAGTTCGCCCGCTACTGGCTGCACTCCGGCATGGTGCAGGTCAACAAGGAGAAGATGTCCAAGTCCCTCGGCAATTTCTTCACTGTCCGTGATGTGCTCAAGGTGTTCGATGCCGAGACGGTGCGCTACTTCCTGCTGACCAGCCATTACCGCAGCCAGCTCAACTACTCCGAAGACAACCTCAATCAGGCCAAGGCGGCCCTGGAGCGCCTCTACACCGCCATCAAGGGTGTGGATGGGCAGGGCGATGTCGCCGGTGACTGGGTGGCCCGTTTCGACGACGCCATGGACGACGACTTCAACACCCCCGAAGCCCTGGTGGTGCTTTTCGACCTCGCCCGCGAGCTCAACAAGGCCAAGCAGGAGGGCAGGGAAGATGTGGCGTCCCTGGCCGCGACCCTCAAGCACCTGGGTGGCCTGCTGGGCATCATGCAGCAAGAGCCTGAAGCCTTCCTGCAGGGCGGCGACGAAGGTCTGGACGTGGCCGAAGTTGAAGCCTTGATCGCCAAGCGCAACCAGGCCAGGGCCGATAAGGACTGGGCCGCCGCCGACGCCGCCCGTGACGCCCTGACCGCCCTCGGCGTGGTACTGGAAGACGGCCCCCAGGGCACGACCTGGCGCAAGGCCTGACAAGAAAAACCCGGCATCAGCCGGGTTTTTTAATGCCTGGTGTTTGGACAGTAGGCCTAGAGCTTGGCGCCGCACTGGCTGCAGAAGCGGGCATCCGGCTCATGGCCGCTCTGGCCACAGGCCGGGCAGGCGCGGCTATAGCGCTGCTTGGCCATCTCGTTGGTAAGGATGCCGGTCGGCACCGCTATTACCGAATAACCCAGCAACATGACGACGGAGGCCACCGCCTGGCCCAGGGGCGTTTGGGGGCTGATGTCGCCGTAGCCGACAGTGGTCATGGTCACCACGGCCCAGTACATGCTGCGCGGTATGCTGGTAAAGCCGTGCTCTGGGCCCTCGATCAGGTACATCAGGGCACCGAAGACGGTGATGGTGCCCAGTAAAGATGCAAAAAACACGAAGATCTTGGGGGCCGACTGCACTAAGGCGCTTATCAGCCGTTTCGAGGCGTCCGAGTATTCCATCAGCTTCAGGATCCGGAAGATCCGCAGCACCCGCAGTACCCGCACTATCAACAACGTATTGGCCCCCGGCAGCAGCAGCGCCAGGTAGCTCGGCAAGATGGACAGGAGATCTACCAGGCCATAGAAGCTCAAGGCGTAGCGCCGCCGCTCCTGCGTGCAGTAAAACCGGGCCAGGTATTCGAGGGTGAATAGGGCGGTAAAGCCCCATTCGAGCAGGGACAGCGTTTCCTTGAAACGCAGGTGGAAGCCGGCTACCGAGTCCAACATCACCGCCATGACGCTCAGCACTATGGCGATGATGAGGACAATATCGAAAGCACGCCCGGCGGGCGTGCTGTAGCCGAAGATGATTTCGTTAAGCTTAGCCTTCAGCGTCATGGAAACGTTCACAGGCTTCCAGGGTGTTTTCCATCAGGGTAGCCACAGTCATGGGGCCCACGCCACCGGGAACCGGAGTGATGTAGCTGGCGCGCTGGGCGGCCGCTTCAAAGCCGATGTCACCCACCAGCTTGCCCCCTTCCATGCGGTTGATACCCACGTCGATGACGATGGCCCCTTCCTTGACCCAGTCGCCAGGAATGAATTCCGGCTTGCCCACGGCCACTACCAGTATGTCGGCGCGGCGCACATGGCCTTCCAGATCCTGGGTGAAGCGATGGCAGGTGGTGGTGGTGCAGCCGGCCAGCAGCAGCTCCAAGGTCATGGGGCGGCCGACGATGTTGGAGGCGCCCACTACCACGGCGTGCTTGCCGTAGGGGTCATAGTTGATGGATTCGAGCAAGGTGATGATGCCCTTGGGGGTACAGGGGCGCAGGGCCGGGATGCGCTGGGCCAGGCGGCCGACGTTGTAGGGGTGGAAGCCGTCCACGTCCTTGTCGGGGCGTATGCGTTCCAGCACCTTGGTGGCGTCGAGACCGGCCGGCAGGGGCAACTGCACCAGTATGCCGTCTATGCTGGGGTTCTGGTTGAGCTCGTCCACCAGGGCCAGCAGCTGATCTTCACTGGTGTCGGCGGGAAGATCGAAAGACTTGGACAGGAAGCCCACTTCTTCGCAGGCGCGGCGCTTGGAACCCACATAAACTTCGGAAGCCGGGTCTGAACCCACCAGTACCACGGCCAGGCCAGGCTGGCGTTTTCCTTTGGCAAGGCGCTCGGCAACGGCGCCTTTGATTTTTTCACGAACAGAAGCAGCGACCGCTTTGCCATCGATGATTTGAGCAGACATGCAGCAAAATTCCTTCAGGAAATCGTTTGAGTGGGCTTGGGCGGCCATATTGTCGCAAAGAATACGGCCTGAAACCATGCTCTCTTGGAGGTTGACCGCAAGGGGGCATCTTTGTATGATGCGCCCCGCTTTTCAGGCATTGTCTGTGCGTCTGAAGGATTTGCGCCCTTAGCTCAGTTGGATAGAGCAACGGCCTTCTAAGCCGTGGGTCACAGGTTCGAATCCTGTAGGGCGCGCCATTTCTATGGTGGGCGTAGCTCAGTTGGTAGAGCCCCGGATTGTGATTCCGGTTGTCGTGGGTTCAAGTCCCATCGTCCACCCCATTTTCCCTCCTTTGCAATCAATGAGCCCTTGAGAATATGCTGGTGCCGTCCGGGCACAGGGCAGGGCCATGTACCATATTCGTTTCCTCTCCAGTATCCATGAACTGAACCAGCCAAGCTGGGATCGGCTGTTGGGCTGCGACTACCCCTTCCTGTGCTTTGCCTTCCTGGCAGCCTTGGAAGACAGCGGCGCCGTAGGGCCGGGCACCGGTTGGCAGCCGCGGTATCTGGTGGCTTTCGATGAGGGCAAGCCGGTGGCGGCCTTGCCTCTTTACCTCAAGCAGCACAGTTTCGGCGAATACGTCTTCGACCAAGGCTGGGCCCAGGCCTACCAGCGTCATGGCCTGCCTTATTACCCCAAGTGGGTCAGCGCCGTACCCTTCACCCCTGTGGCCGGCCCCAGGTTGTTGCTGGCCGAGGGCTTGGCACCAGGGCCGATTTGCCAGGCCATGCTGGATGCCCTTATCCGCAAAAACAGCGTGGTAGGCGCCTCTTCCTGGCATCTGCTCTTCGCCAAGCTCGAGGCCTTGCAGCCCTGGCTGGCTCAGGGCAGGGTGCTGCCCCTTAGGCGCGGTGTCCAATATCACTGGTTCAACCAGGGTTACGGAGGTTTCGATGACTTCCTGGCAAGCCTCAAGGCCCGCAAGCGCAAGATGATCGCCAAGGAGCGGGCGGTGGTGGCGGCAACAGGTGTGGAACTCCAGGTGGTGGAAGGGCCGGAGATCACCGAAGAACTCTGGCGGCGCTTCTTCCTTTTCTACCAAAACACCTATGCCAAGCGCAGCGGCCACGGCGGCTACCTGCCGTTGGCGTTTTTCCTTGAGGTCGGCCAGGCCATGGCCGAGCAATTGCTGCTGGTGGGGGCCTGGCTCGGCGGTGAGCTGGTAGCGGCCTCGCTGTTCTTCAAGGACGGGGAATGCCTGTATGGCCGCTACTGGGGAGCCTTGGCCGACTTCGACAAGCTGCACTTCGAGTGCTGTTACTACCAGGGTATCGATTACAGCATCCGCCAGGGGCTCAAGCGCTTCGATGCCGGCGCCCAGGGGGAGCACAAGCTGCTACGGGGATTCGAGCCGGTGGACACCTGGTCGCTCCATTGGCTGGCCGAGCCCGCTTTCGTTGAGGCGGTACAGCGCTTCGTGGCAGAAGAATCCCTGATGCTCGAAGACTATTGCCGTGACGCCAGGACACTGTTGCCCTACAAGTCGCCACAAGGCGGCGCCTGAGGGCCTGTTACAGGGCTGTTGCCGCAATATTGACCAGGGTGTCTCCCCTTCCTCGACTCTCCAGAAAAGCGCCGCTATAATGGCGCGTCATTCTGTAAGCCAACGCTGGCCCGGCCTTGATTTGCCTGGGCTGCAAGAACATCGGGGCAGGGCGAAGACCGTGCCTTTCAGTCAAGATAAAGGCGCTGCACCGGCTGCGCCGATGATCACAATATCGAGGTAAAACGATGCAAGTTTCCGTCGAAACGACACAAGGCCTGGAGCGCCGCCTGACCATCACTGTGCCGGCCAACACCATCGACAGCGCCGTAGAAGCCGGCCTGCGTGAAGAGGCCAAACGCGCCAAGGTCGACGGTTTCCGTAAGGGCAAGGTACCGGTCAGCGTCATCAAGAAGCGCTATGGCCAAGCCATCCGTAACGATGTGACCCAGCGCGTTGTCGAGCGTCACTTCATCGAAGCCATCGTCAAGGAAAAACTGAACCCGGCCGGCGCCCCCCGCTTCGCCGTGACCAAAGACGAAGACGGCAGCGATTTCGAGTTCACCGCCACCTTCGAAGTCTACCCCGAGGTAGAGCTGAAGGGCCTGGACACCGTTGAAGTCGAGAAGCCGGTTGTTGAAGTTACCGACGCCGATCTGGCCAAGATGCTGGAAACCCTGCAAAAGCAGCACGCCACCTGGAGCGATTCCGACAAGGCCGCAGCCAGTGGCGACCGTGTCACCATCGACTTCGTCGGCAGCATCGACGGTGAAGAGTTCGAAGGCGGCAAGGCCGAAGGCTTCCAGCTGGAGCTGGGCAAAGGCCGCATGATCCCCGGTTTCGAAGACGGCATCATCGGCAAGAAAGCAGGTGAAGAGCTGGTTTCCGAGGTGACCTTCCCCGAGGACTACCATGCCGAAAACCTTAAGGGCAAAGCCGCCAGCTTCGCCATCAAGGTAACCAAGGTTGAAGTCCAGGAGCTGCCCGAACTGACCGACGAGTTCGCTACCCGTTTCGGCGTGACCGAAGGTGGCATCGAAGCCCTGAAGGTCGAAGTGCGCAAGAACATGGAGCGTGAGCTCGGCAACGTGCTGCGCAACAAGATCAAGGACCAGGCCCTGAACGGTCTGATCAAGGCCAACGAAGTGGCGCTGCCCTCCGCCCTGGTCGACCAGGAAATCGACAACCTGCGTCGTCAGGCCCTGAGCCGCTTCGGTGGTAACGTCAACGCCAACAACCTGCCCGAGCTGCCGGCCGAACTGTTCGAAGAACAGGCCCGCCGCCGCGTCCAGGTTGGCCTGCTGCTGGGTGAAGTCATCAAGACTGAAGACATCAAGGTTGACGACGCCCGCGTCCAGACTCTGATTGAAAACCAAGCTTCTGCCTACGAAGATCCGGCTGAAGTGGTTAAGTACTTCAACGAGACCAAGGAAATGCTGGACCAGATGCGCAACCTGGCTCTGGAAGAGCAAGCCGTTGACGCCATCCTGGCCAAGGCCAAGGTGACCGAGAAGGCCGCCAGCTTTGATGAAATCATGAACAACGGCAACCAGGGCTAAGCCCGGTCCGTTGACTTAGCTGAACAAAGCGACGTTATAATGGCTCGAGCAACCCTCGAGCCATTTTCATTTCAGGAACATTAATGAAGCTCAACGCCGAGAACGACCCCATCAATGCCCTGGTGCCCATCGTCATAGAACAGACGGCTAGGGGTGAACGCTCCTTCGACATCTATTCTCGTCTGCTCAAGGAACGGGTGATCTTCCTGACCGGCCAGGTCGAGGATCACATGGCCAACCTGATCGTGGCCCAGTTGCTGTTCCTCGAAGCGGAAAACCCCGAGAAAGATATCCATATCTATATCAACTCCCCGGGCGGCTCCGTGACGGCCGGCATGGCCATCTACGACACCATGCAGTTCATCAAGGCCGACGTCAGCACCTTGTGCATAGGCCAGGCTGCTTCCATGGGCGCCTTCCTGCTGTCCGGCGGTGCCAAAGGCAAGCGCCACTGCCTGCCGAACGCCCGTGTGATGATCCACCAGCCCTTGGGCGGTTTCCAAGGCCAGGCCTCTGACATCGAGATCCATGCCCGTGAGATCCTCTTCATCAAGGATCGCCTGAACCGCCTGCTGGCCGAACACACCGGCCAGGATCTGGAAACCATAGCCCTGGATACCGACCGCGACCGTTTCATGACCGCCGAGCAGGCCATGGAATACGGCATCATCGACTCCGTGCTCAGCAACCGTTGAGCGATCCGGTAGTCCGGTCCTATCCTACAATGAAAGTGAAAGCCGGGCAGGCCAGGCCTGCACTGCATGAGGTAAGCAATGACTGAGAGCTCTAAAGGCGGTGGCGACGGTAAGCTGTTGTACTGCTCTTTCTGTGGCAAGAGCCAGCATGAGGTCCGGAAGCTGATCGCGGGGCCATCCGTCTTTATCTGCGATGAGTGCGTTGATCTGTGCAACGACATCATCCGTGAAGAGATAAAGGAAATCGCCCCGCGCCAGGCAAAGGACGCCCTGCCCACGCCCAAGGAGATCCGGGAACACCTGGACGACTTCGTGATCGGCCAGGAACACGCCAAGAAGGTGTTGTCCGTCGCCGTCTACAACCACTACAAGCGCCTGCGCAATCCCAGCCACGACGACGTCGAGCTGGGCAAGAGCAACATACTGCTGATAGGTCCCACCGGCTCAGGCAAGACATTGCTGGCCGAGACCCTGGCGCGCCTCTTGGACGTGCCCTTCACCATGGCCGACGCCACCACCTTGACCGAAGCCGGTTACGTGGGCGAGGACGTGGAGAACATCATCCAGAAGCTGCTGCAAAAATGCGACTATGATATCGACAAGGCCCAGCGCGGCATCGTCTACATCGACGAGATAGACAAGATCTCCCGCAAGTCCGACAACCCCTCCATCACCCGTGACGTCTCCGGGGAAGGGGTACAACAGGCCCTGCTCAAGCTTATCGAGGGCACCGTTGCTGCCGTACCGCCCCAGGGCGGACGCAAACATCCCCAGCAGGAGTTCCTGCAGGTGGACACCTCCAAGATCCTCTTCATCTGTGGCGGCGCCTTCGCCGGCCTCGACAAGATAGTGGATGCCCGTACCGCGACCTCCAAAGGGATTGGTTTCGGTGCCGAGGTCAGGGGTGACAAGGACAAGGCCTCCATCTCCGAGCTGTTCCGCAAGGTCGAGCCCGAGGATCTGGTCAAGTTCGGCCTGATCCCCGAGTTCATCGGCCGTCTGCCGGTGGTGGCCACCCTGGACGAGTTGGACGAGTCTGCCCTGGTGCAGATCCTGTCCGAGCCCAAGAATGCCCTTACCAAGCAGTACCAGGCCTTGTTCAGCCTGGAAGGTTCCGAGCTGGAGTTCCGCGAGGACGCCCTCAAGGCCATCGCCAAGAAGGCCATGGAACGCAAAACCGGGGCCCGTGGCCTGCGCTCCATCGTCGAAGGGGTGTTGCTGGACACCATGTATGAGCTGCCCAGCCTCGACAACGTCGACAAGGTGGTGGTGGATGAAGCCGTTATCCGCGGCGAGTCCAAACCCATCCTCATCTACCGCTCGGAAGACAAGGTCGCGTCTTCCAACTAAAAAACGGGGCAGCAGCCCCGTTTTTTTTCTTGAAATTCGTCACACCCGTCCCCATCTTGAGCCTATCAGCCTCCCCCGGAGATCAGCATGACTCTCGAGCGTTCAGAACGCATCCAAATTCCCGTACTGCCACTGCGTGACGTGGTGGTTTATCCCTATATGGTGATCCCGCTGTTTGTTGGGCGCGACAAGTCGGTCAACTGCCTGGAAGCCGCCATGGCCCAGGACAAGCAGGTCTTCCTGGTGGCCCAGAAAGACGCCGAGCTGGACGATCCTGAACTGGACGACATCTACCCGGTCGGCACCGTTGCCACCATTCTGCAGATGCTCAAACTCCCCGACGGCACCGTCAAGGTGCTGGTGGAAGGGAACCAGCGTGCCCAGATCAACAGCCTGCAGACGGCCGACGACTACCTGCACGGCGAAGTCACCTTCCTGGCTTCTACTCCTATCGAGGAGCAGGAACAGGAAGTGCTGGTGCGCACGGCCATCAACCAGTTCGAGGGCTACATCAAGCTCAACAAGAAGATCCCGCCCGAGGTGCTCACCTCCCTGAGCGGTATCGATGAGCCGGCGCGCCTGGCCGACACCATGGCCGCCCACATGCCCATCAAGCTGGAAGACAAGCAGAAAGTGCTGGAGATCATCCCGGTCGGGGAGCGCATCGAGTACCTGCTGGGGTTGATGGAAAGCGAGATCGATCTGCTGCAGATCGAGAAGCGCATCCGCAACCGCGTCAAGAAGCAGATGGAGAAGAGCCAGCGCGAGTACTACCTCAACGAGCAGATGAAGGCCATCCAGAAAGAGCTGGGTGAGCTGGAGGAAACCCCCGACGAGTTCGAGGGCCTGCAGAAGAAGATAGACGAAGCCGGCATGCCCGAAGAGGTCAAGGCCAAGGCCACCGGTGAGCTGACCAAGCTGAAGATGATGTCACCCATGTCGGCAGAGGCCACAGTGGTGCGCTCCTACATCGACTGGCTGGTGTCCGTGCCTTGGTCCAAGAAGACCAAGGTCAAGAAGGATCTCGCCAAGGCCGAGGAAGTACTGAACTCTGACCACTACGGCCTGGAGAAGGTCAAGGAACGGATCCTCGAGTACCTGGCCGTACAGGCCCGCTCCAGCAAGCTCAAGGGCCCCATCCTCTGCCTGGTGGGCCCGCCGGGGGTCGGTAAGACCTCCCTGGGCCAGTCCATCGCCAAGGCGACGGGCCGCAAGTATGTGCGTGTGGCCCTGGGCGGCGTCAGGGACGAAGCCGAGATCCGCGGCCACCGCCGTACCTACATCGGCTCCATGCCCGGCAAGCTTATCCAGAAGATGGCCAAAGTCGGGGTGCGTAACCCGCTGTTCCTGCTGGATGAAATCGACAAGATGGCGTCCGACATGCGCGGCGACCCGGCTTCGGCGCTGCTGGAGGTACTGGATCCGGAGCAGAACGTCACTTTCTCCGATCACTACCTGGAAGTGGATTACGACCTGTCCGATGTCATGTTCGTAGCCACCTCCAACTCCATGAACATTCCCGGCCCCTTGCTGGACCGGATGGAGGTGATCCGCCTGTCCGGCTACACCGAGGACGAGAAGCTCAACATCGCCCGCAACCACCTGCTGCCCAAGCAGATAGGCCGTAACGGCCTCAAGAAGGGCGAGCTGGAGGTGGACGACAGTGCCATCGTCGGCATCATCCGTTACTACACCCGCGAAGCCGGGGTACGGAGCCTGGAGCGCGAGCTGTCCACCCTCTGCCGCAAGGCGGTCAAGAAGCTGTTGCTGGAGAAGGACACCAAGACGGTGCGCATCGACGGCGACAACCTCCACGATTACCTGGGGGTACAGCGCTTCGATTACGGCCGTGCCGACGAAGAGAACCGCATTGGCCAGGTCACTGGCCTGGCCTGGACCGAAGTGGGCGGGGACCTCCTGACCATAGAGGCGGCCAGCGTGCCCGGTAAGGGCAAGCTCACCTATACCGGCTCCCTGGGTGATGTCATGAAGGAGTCAATACAGGCGGCCATGACAGTGGTCCGTTCCCGTGCCGAGAAGCTGCGCATCAACAGCGACTTCCACGAGAAGCGGGACATCCACATCCACGTGCCGGAAGGGGCCACGCCCAAGGATGGTCCTTCAGCCGGTATCGCCATGTGTACCGCCCTGGTTTCCAGCCTCACCGGCAATCCGGTGCGGGCCGATGTGGCCATGACAGGGGAGATCACACTGCGCGGCGAGGTGCTGCGCATCGGTGGCCTCAAGGAGAAGCTGCTGGCGGCCCACAGGGGCGGTATCAAGCATGTGCTGATCCCCTATGAGAACGAAAGGGACCTCGAAGAGATCCCGGAAAACGTCAAAGCGGCGCTCACTATCCATCCTGTGAAATGGATTGATGAAGTGTTAAAACTGGCCTTGGCCGAGGATCCGGCGGGCTTTTCGCCACAATCTGCGGCATGAAGGTGACTTTTTGCGTTAGAGGGCTTTCCAGCGGCGACCGCTCTGGTATAGCCTAGGCGAGGTCGCTAGTCTGGAGGGCCTGTTCTGCCGGGGTTTGCCGACGTGGAATACATACTTTTGTATGCTTGCACTGGGCAAACAGGCTTGATATAAAAACCTCCGCTAGGCCGCAGTTTCTGGGAGATCTTAACTGCGGAGCAAAAATAACAATTGAAGGGGATGATATTGTGAATAAGTCACAACTGATCGATAAAATTGCTGCAGGTGCTGACATTTCCAAAGCCGCTGCCGCTCGTGCACTGGATGCTTTCACTGACGCCGTAACTGAGTCCCTGAAAGACGGCGATTCTGTTGCTCTGGTAGGTTTCGGTACTTTCACCGTTCGTGAGCGCGCTGCCCGTTCTGGCCGCAACCCTCAGACCGGTGCAACCATCGACATCGCTGCTGCCAAAATCCCGTCCTTCAAGGCCGGTAAAGCACTGAAAGACTCCGTCAACTAAGACGCCTTACCCGGGCACGACGGTAGGGTCCATGACCCTGATGTGCCCAGGAATATGAGGAGTGGTAGTTCAGTCGGTTAGAATACCGGCCTGTCACGCCGGGGGTCGCGGGTTCGAGTCCCGTCCACTCCGCCAAAACCAAAGGGCGCATCATGAGAGTGATGCGCTTTTTTCATATAAGAGAGATAACAGCAAATGATGGAACAGATCCGGGAAGGGTCACAGAACTGGGTGGTGAAAATCATCCTTGGGTTCATCATCCTTTCCTTCGCCCTGACTGGTGTTTATTCCTACCTCAGAGGCGGGCCGCATGGCAACGCAGCAGCCGAGGTCAATGGTCAATCCATCAGCCGGGTTGAGCTGGAGCGTGCCTACCAGAACGAACGTGCCCGCATGGAAGCCCAGAGCGGTGACATGTTCAAGCAGCTCTCCGGCAACGACGCCTTCATGCAGCAGCTGCGCAAAGGCGCCCTGGAACAACTGGTCAACCAACACCTGGTGGCCGACGCCATCAGCGACATGGGGCTGCGGGTTTCCGACAGCCAGGTCAAGGACGCCATCCTTGGCTACGACGCCTTCAAGATCGACGGCAAGTTCGACAACGACCGCTACCTGGCCGTGCTGCGCAACCAGGGGCTGACCCCCAGCAAATTCTCCGAGATGGTCCGTGTCGACCTGGCCCGCCAGCAGTTCGTCGACGGCGTCATCTCCTCCACCATAGTGCTGCCTGAAGAGGCCAAGACCCTTTACGCCGCCAGCCGCCAGACCCGCGACATCCAGGTCGCTACCGTCAAGGCTGCCGACTTCGTGGGCAAGGTCCAGGTCAGCGACGACGAGATCAAGGCACGCTACGACAGCCAGCCCCAGGGCTACATGGCCCCGGAGCAGGTAGCCATCGACTACCTGGAACTGTCCGAGAAGGCCCTGGAGCCGTCCGTCACCGTTTCCGACCAGGAGATCAGTGACTACTACAAGGACAACGCCAACCAGTTCAAGCGTCCCGAGAAGCGCCGTTCTTCCCACATCCTGTTCACCGGTAAGGACGCCGAGGCCAAGGCCGCCGCTGCGTTGAAGGAGATCCAGGGCGGCAAGGACTTTGCCGATGTGGCCAAGGCCGAATCCCAAGACACCTTCAGTGCCACCAAGGGCGGTGACCTGGGCTGGAACGAGCAAGGCGTACTGGACCCCGGTTTCGACAAGGCCCTCTTCGCCATCGCCAAAGAAGGTGACGTCGCTGGCCCCGTGAAGTCCGCCTTCGGTTACCACCTCATCAAACTGACCGGCATCCAGGCCGGCGAGACCAAGTCCCTGGACGAGGTCAAAGCTGAGATCAAGGCCCAGCTGACCAAGAAGGCTGCCGAGGATCTCTTCTACAAGAAGCAGGACGAACTGGAGCGCCTGGCCTTCGAGAACCCGGACAGCCTGGTTGACGCCGCCAAGGCCGTTGGCCTGGAAGTCAAGCACCTGCCCCTGTTCGCCCGTGCCAAGGCGCCGGCGGCCTTGAACTATCCCAAGGTGCTGGATGCCGCCTTCTCCGAGAGCGTCAAGCTGGACAAGGTCAACTCCGAAGTCATCGAAGCCGGCCCCGAGCACGTCTTCGTGGTTCGCGCCAGCGACTTCAAGGACGCCCACCGCAAGTCCCTGGACGAGGTGAAGGCCGAGATCCAAGCCAGCCTGCAAGGCGAGAAAGCCAAGGCCAAGGCCGAAGCGACCGCCCAGGCCCTGCTGGACAAGCTCAACGCCAAGGAAGATGTCACCGCCTGGCTGACCGAGAATGGCCTCAAGTTCGAGACCTTTGACGGCGTCAATCGCAACGACACCAAGGTGGCCCCGGCCGTCGGCCGCAGCGCCTTCAGCCAGCAGCCCGGTGGCCGTGAGCTGGTGAGCCTGGCCGACGGCGACAGCGCCGTGGTAGAGGTCAAGGCCGTCCACGCCTATGAGCCCAAGGCCGAGGACCAGCCGGTCATCGACATGTGGCAGAAGCGCTTGGCCCAGCAAAGGGAAGGGGATGCCAACCGCCAGTTCATCGATGCCCTGCGCAAGACGGCGGATATCAAGGTCTTCAACACCGATAAAGGTTGATGAAAAACCCCGGCTTGCCGGGGTTTTTTCTTAGGAGAACGGATGAGTAGAAAATGGCTGTTGCTGGCCCTGCTGTTGGCCGGTTGTGGCGACGACAGTGCCAGGGTGTCCCTGGGCTGGTTCACTACCAAGGACGTGGTGGTCAGGGGCTTTGTGGATCCCAAGATCCCCGGTGTGACCTGCCACGTGGCCCACGTGGAAGCGGACCTGGATTTTGCCGATCCGTCGGACATGTCCATCGCCTGCCGTCAGACGGGGCCCATCGACAAGACCATGCTGGCCCACATAGATAGGTCCAAGTCCGGTGAGCTGGTGTTCAAGGAATCCCTGTCGGTGCTCTTCAAATCCCTCAAGGTGCGCCGGATCTGGGATGCGGAAACCCAGACCCTCATCTACCTCTCCTACTCCACCAAGGAGACACAAGGCAGCCATCACCACGCTATCTCGACTGTGCCGCTCTATGGCACTGCAGCATGGACGGCGCCGAGCTAAGGTATCGTCAGCCGATAAAAAAGGCCGCTCAACGCGGCCTTTTCTTTTTATAGCTGGCTAAGGCGCCGGGCTGCCTCTTTCAAGGTGTCGTCTTCCTTGGCGAAGCAGAGGCGGATCAGGCGCTGGCCGGCCGGCGGCTCGGCGTAGAAAACGCTGACCGGGATGGCGGCGACGCCGATGTCCTTGACCAGGCGCTGGCAGAAGCTCAGGTCGTCCTCGTCCGAGATGGCGCTGTAATCGAGCAGCTGGAAGTAGGTGCCGTCGCAGGGCAGCAGCTTGAAGCGGCTGCCGGCCAGGAGATCCCGCAGCAGGTCCCTTTTCTGGCGGTAGAAGCCGGCCAGGGTGAAGGTCTCTTCGGGCAGGGCCTTGAGGTGCTCGGCCATGGCGGCCTGCAGCGGCGTGGCGGTGCAGAAGGTCACGAACTGGTGCACCTTGCGCAGCTCAGCGCTGAGGGCAGCAGGCGCCACCACATAGCCCAGCTTCCAGCCGGTCAGGTGGAAGCTCTTGCCGAAGGAGGACACCACTAAGGCGCGGTCACGCAGCTGGGAGTGCTTGTGGACGCTCACGGCCGTTTCGCCGAAATGGATGAACTCGTAGACCTCGTCCGAGATCAGGTAGCAGTCCTGGCTCTTGATGGCCTGCCAGAGGGCTGCCAGGTCCTGCTCCTGCCAGCAGCTGCCGGTGGGGTTGTGGGGGCTGTTGATGATGACGAGGCGGGTCTTGGGGCCGAGCACTGCCTCGAAGGCCTGCCAGTCGGGGCGGAAGTCCGGCGCCGTCAGGGCCAGGCGCCGCCAGACACCGCCGGCCAGCAGCACAGCCGGCTCGTAGAGGTCGTAGGCTGGGTCGAACAGCACCACTTCGTCACCGGGGCGCACCAGGGCCGCTATGGCGTCGAAGATGGCCTCGGAGGCGCCGCTGGTGACCGTCACCTCCAGGTTGGCATCCACAGTCCTGCCGTAGTGTTGGCTGATCAGCCCCGCTATGGCCTCCCGCAAGGCCGGCAAGCCGGTCATGGGGGCATATTGGTTGTTGCCTAGGGTGATGGCCGTGGCGGCCCTGTCCAGCAGCCGCTGGTCGGGGGCGAAGTCGGGGAAGCCCTGTGACAGGTTCAAGGCGCCGAATTCTGCGGCCAGGGCCGACATCTGGGTGAAGATGGTGGTGCCCACCAAGGGCAGCTTGGAAGCGAGGGTCAAGGTGAGGCCTCTTCAGAAAAGCGTTTGGCGACAGGGTAGCAGAATGCTAGGATTTGGCAACTTAGACGTCTATCTATCCAAACGGAGCGCTTTTATGTCCCAAGGGGGACTCACCCAAAGCCTGCTGCGCTATTGCAACCAGGCGGCCGCCCGCCATTGGCTGCCCGCTACCGGTGGCAATCTCTCTGTCCGCATCGCTGCCGATCGCTGCCTTATCACCGCCTCCGGGGTCGACAAGGCCAGCCTCACCGAAAACGATCTGGTCACCGTGGATCTGCAAGGCAAGGTCGTCGCTGGTCCCAAGCCCTCCGCCGAGACCTTGGTGCACTGCGCCCTCTATGGCAGCGACCCTGCCATCCAGGCCGTTTTCCACACCCATTCGGTGGCCGCCACTGTGCTGTCCCGCAAGGTGGAAGGGGATACCCTCTGGCTGGAAGGCTTCGAGATGCAAAAGGCCATCCGCGGCGTCACCGACCACCTGGCTCCCCTGGGCATCGCCTGTTTTGACAATACCCAGGACATGCCTGCCTTGGCCGAGCAGATCCGCAGCCGCTACCAGGCCAAGCCCTTTGTGGGCGGTCTGCTGCTCAAGGGCCATGGCCTCTACGCCTTCGGCCAAAGCCCGGAGGAGGCCTGGCGCCACCTCGAGGGGCTGGAATTCCTGCTGCAATGCGAATGGGAGCTACGCCGATGATCAAAGCCGTTGTGATGGATGTGGAAGGCACCACCACCGATATCGCCTTCGTGCATAAGGTGCTCTTCCCCTATGCCAGGACACGCCTGGCCGCCTTTATCGAGGAGCAGGGCGATACGCCGGCGGTGGCCGAGATCCTGAGGGCGGTCAGCCTTGAGGCCGGCCTTGCCGAGGACGACAGGGCAGGGCAGTTGGCGGCGCTTATCCGCTGGATAGACGAAGACAAGAAGGTCACACCCCTCAAGGCCCTGCAGGGGCTCATCTGGCGCTGCGGCTACGAGGCCGGCGACTTCACCGGCCATGTCTATCCTGAAGTGGCCCCCGTGCTCGAGGCATGGCGCAGGCGGGGGCTGCGCCTGGCCGTCTATTCCTCAGGTTCGGTGGAGGCCCAGCAGCTGCTGTTCGGTTATTCCGACGCCGGCGATCTGCAGGGGCTCTTCGAGGCCAACTTTGACACCCGCATCGGCCACAAGCGGGAGCAGGGCAGCTACGACAACATCGCCAAGGCCCTGGCCCTGCCGGCTGAGGCCATTCTGTTCCTGTCCGACATCAAGGAGGAGCTGGCCGCCGCCAAGCTGGCGGGTTTTAAGGTCTGCCAACTGGTCAGGCCCGGTACCCAGGCCGCCGAGGGCTATCCTCAGGCTCATGATTTCAAGGAGATAAACCCATGACCACCTTGCGCCTCTGCGACGAGCAGGGTACCGAGCTGGCGCTGCTCACCGAGCGTGCCGACATCGCCGCCACCCTGGCGGAACAGGGCATCGATTACCAGTACCTGCCCACCCGACCCCTTGCCGACCTCAGTCCAGGCGCCGTGCTGGAGTGCTACCAGGACGCCATAGCCCAGTGGCAGCAGCAGGGCGGCTACCAGAGCGTGGACGTGGTGTCCCTGCAGCCGGACAACCCCAATGCGGCCGAGCTGCGTAAGAAGTTCCTCGACGAGCATATCCACGCCGAAGACGAGGTGCGCTTCTTCGCCGCCGGCAGCGGCATCTTCTACCTGCACCTGGGGGACAGGGTCCATGCCCTGACCTGCACCCAGGGGGACTACCTGTCGGTGCCGGCCGGCACCAGGCATTGGTTTGACATGGGCCGCGAGCCTTACTTCGTGGCCGTGCGCCTCTTCACCAACCCCGATGGCTGGGTGGCCCAGCATACGGGAGACAAGGTGGCGGCGAACTTTATCGCGGCCTGAAAAAAAGGCGCCTCAGGGCGCCTTTTTATGGGGTTGTCTTGGCTCAGCGGCAGTACTGGGCCGTCTCTACGACGGCGACCACCTTGGCGCTACTGCCCTTGGGCAGCACCAGCTCGGTGGGGCCCACTTCAGAGGCGCCGGCGTTGTAGTTGTAGGTGTAGCCAAGGCGGGTCCAGGGGAAGCCCTTTTCCTGGTAGGAGGCGGCGGTCTGGCCGGCGAACCAGGCCCTGTAGGCGGGGCTGACGTCCTTGGGAAAATCCGGGCCGCACTGGCTCTGATCCAGGCTGGGGTTGGCGCAGGGCCGGAACAGCTCCTCCCTGTCCACTTCCAGGGTCACGAAGCTGCGCTGCTCGCCGGCCACCACCGGCAGGCCCAGCAGCCGTTGGGTCTGGGCCGTCTTGTCCTGGTAGCCCTTGCAGAAGCCTCTGACGGCCCCATCCAGTGTTACCCAGGTTTCGCCCCAGCTGAGCTGCACATCCTGGCCAGTAGGAAAGCTCGCCGGGTATTTGCTCCAAGTCACCACCAACACCTTGCCCTGGGGTATGGGGGCCAGTGGCATGGCTTCTCCCGGCTCTATGACGGCGGCGTCCGCAATGGCGGCCTGGTAGCCGTCTTGGGGGGAGGATTGGAGGTTGGCGCAGGCCCCCAGCAGCAGGGCCAGGGGCAGGATGAGTCCTTTCATCTGTTGTCCTCTTCAGGAGTGGTGGAAGGCGGCCGCTTCGGTGATGAGGCCGCGATCTGTGACCCAGCCGCTGATAAGCGTCGCCGGGGTCACGTCAAAGCCTGGATTGTAGGTGGTGGTGCCTTGTGGCGCCAGCTGCCTGTCGCCAAGCTGGCAGATCTCCTCGGCACTGCGCTCCTCTATTGGGATGGCATGGCCGCCGGGGCAGGCGGGGTCGACCGTGGTCCAGGGGGCCGCCACATAGAAGGGCACCCCGTAGTGCCTGGCCAGCACGGCCAGCATCAGGGTGCCCACCTTGTTGGCGGTGTCGCCGTTGGCGGCGATACGGTCGGCCCCCACCAGCACCAAATCCACCTGGCCGCTGGCAAAGAGGCTGGCGGCGGCGCTGTCCACCTGCAGCCGATGAGCCACCCCGGCCTGTTGCAGCTCATAGGCGGTGAGCCTGGCACCCTGCCAAAGGGGACGGGTCTCGTCCACCCAGACGAAGGGCGTAAGGCCTGCTTCCTGGGCGCGGGTGATGATGCCAAGCGCGGTGCCGCGCCCGGCCGTGGGCAGGCCGCCGGTGTTGCAGTGGGTGAGGATCCGGGCCCCGTTTTTAACCAGCGGCAGGCCGGCCTCGGCGATCTTGTCGCAGAGCTGCACGTCCTCGTCGAAGAGGGCCAGGGCCATGGCTTCCACCTCGGCGGCGCCCTGGTCCAACACAGGATTGATGCGGTCGAGCAGGTTCATCAGGTTGACCGCCGTGGGGCGGCTTTCCCGCAGCGCCTGGCTGGCTATCTTGAGGGCCGGCGCTGGCTCACCTTTCCTCGCCAAGACCGCCAGGTAGAGGACGGCCGCGATGCCGATAAGGGGGGCGCCGCGGATGGCCAGGCTCTGGATGAGCTGGACCAGGTGCTCGGTGCTTTCCACTGCTACCCAGAGGCGCTCGGCAGGCAGGGCGCGCTGATCGAGGATGCTGAGCTGGCCGTCGTCATAGCGAAGGGCGGTGGCGGTTCTTTGGGTCATGGGCGCTGGCTGTCGGTGAAAAAAGGCATTTTGCCATTCTTACGGCAAGAGGTGTAGACGTCTAAACGTTTTTGCGTTTAAATTTCCAGACGTTCATTTTCCAGGTCCATGCCATGCCTTACCAGACCTTCGACAGCGCCGCTGCCATCGCTTTCGCCCAGTCCCGGGGCTTCCTGCCCCAGCACGCCGAAGTCAGCTGTACCGAGATAGGGGACGGTAACCTCAACCTGGTGTTCCACCTGCGCGCCGAAGGAAGGGGCCTTATCGTCAAGCAGGCGCTGCCCTATGTACGCTGCGTAGGTGAATCCTGGCCTTTGACATTGGACAGGGCCCGCATCGAGGCCGAGACCCTGCTGGCCCACGCCAAGGTGGCCGAGCCCTTCGTGGTCAAGGTGCTGGATTTCGACCCCGAGCTTTACGCCATGGTGCAGGAAGACTTGTCGCACCTGGTGCTGCTGCGCCGGCGGCTGATCGAAGGGGAGCGGGTGGATGGCTTGTCGGCGGATCTGGCCGATTACCTGGCCCAAAGCCTTTACGCCTATTCGGATTTCGCCCTGGCCGGCAAGGAAAAGAAAGCCCTGGTCAGCCAGTTCAGCAACCCTGAGCTTTGCCAGATCACCGAAGATCTCTTCTTTACCGACCCCTTCCGCGAGCACGAGCGCAACGACATCTTCCCCGCCACCCGGCCCCTGGCCGAAGAACTGTGGCAGGACGTGATGCTGCTGGATGCGGTGGCCGAGCTCAAAGCCCGTTTCCTGTCCTGCCCCCAGGCCCTGCTGCACGGCGATGTGCACTCCGGTTCCGTGTTCTCGGGCCCGGGGGAGCTCAAGGTCATCGACGCCGAGTTCGGCTTCTTCGGCCCCATGGGCTTTGACGTCGGTTCGGTGATTGGCAACCTGCTGCTGGCCTGGTGCCGCCACAAGTGCCTCGGCAACCAGGACTACGCCGACTGGCTGGAAGAGGAATGCATCAACTTCTGGCAGCATTTCGAAGACCGCTTCAAGACGCTACTGGCCGGCACCGAGGATCTGGCCCTGGCCAGCGAGGGCTACCAGAGCCGCTTCATCAACCAGGTCCAAAAGGACGCCCTGGGCTATGCCGGCTGCGAGCTTATCCGCCGCACCCTGGGGCTGGCCCATGTGGCGGACATCGCCAGCCTGGAAGGCGGGCAGCGGACCGAGGCCGAGAAACGGGCCCTGGCCCTTGGCCGCAGCCTGATCCTGGCCAGCCAGGGGACTTGCGATATCGGCCTGGTGCGGCGCCTGCTGCACCCCAGCCCTGTCCGCTTCGCCGCATGAAAAAGGGCCGCTGTTGCGGCCCTTTTCAATAGCCCAGCAGGTTTTGGGCCATCAACATGCGCTTGGTGACTTCGTGTTTGGGCTCCCGGAACACCTGCTCCGTCGGGCCCCGTTCCACCACTTCGCCGTGGTGCATCACCAGCACGTAGTCGGAGATGTGCCGCACTATGCCCATATTGTGGGACACGAACACGTAGCCCAGCTGCTGCTTGCGCTGCTCCTCCAAGAGGAAGTTGAGGATCTGGCCGCGCAGGGAGACGTCCAGGGCCGCCAGGGCTTCGTCGCAGATGAGGATCTTGGGGTTGAGGATCAGCGCCCTGGCCAGGGCCACCCGCTGCTTCTGGCCGCCGGAGATCATGTGCGGGTAGTAGTCGGCGTGTTCGGCCAGCAGCCCCACCCGGATCAGGGTGGCTTCCACCTTGGCCAGGCGCTGGGCCGGGGTCAGCTCGGTGTTGAGCTTCAAGGGCTCTTCCAGCTGGCGCCCTATGGTCACCCTGGGGTTCAGGGAGGTGGAGGGGTCTTGGAAGATCATGCGGATGGTGCGGCAGGACTGGGCTGAATGCAGGGCCAGGGGCTCGCCGTCCAGCTTCACCACGCCGGTGCTGGGCACTTCGGCCCCCACCAGCAGCTTGGCGACAGTGGTCTTGCCCGAACCCGTCTCCCCTACGATGGCCAAGGTCTTGCCTGCCTCCAGACTGAAGCTGAGCGGCGCCACGGCCTGGATCTCTTCTTTTCGGAACAGGCCGCTGCGTTTGATATAGGTCTTGGACAGGCCTTCCACTTCCAACAAGGGCACGCTCAGTCCTCCATGTTGATGGGAAAGTGGCAGGCGAAACGGTGGCCCTTGAGGTCCTTGACCAGGGGTTTTTCCACGCACTTACGCTGGGCCCTGGGGCAGCGTGGCCCCAGGCGGCAGCCGATGGGCAGGTGCTGCAGCGGCGGTATGGCCCCCGGCAAGGTGTGCAGCCGGCACTTGTGGTCGAGGCCTTCCTCGAAGTGGGGCACGGAGCGCAGCAGCGCCTCCGTATAGGGATGGTGGGGCCGCGCCAGTATGCTTTGGGTGGGGCCGGCTTCCACCGTCTGGCCTGAATACATGACGGTGATGCTGTGGCTCCACTTGATGATGGACTCCAGATCATGGGTGATCAGCAGCACCGACATGTTGCCGAGCTGGTTGAGTTTGGCCAGCAGGCTGAAGATCCGTGCCTCGGTGGTGGCCTCCATCTGGGCCGTGGGTTCGTCGGCGATCAGCAGCTTGGGGCCGCTGGCGATGGCCATGGCGATCATCACCTTCTGGCAGAGGCCTTCCGACAGCTCGTGGGGGTAGCTGGCCAGCACCCGCTTGTGCTGGGTGATGCCGACCCTGTGCAGCAGCGCCTTGGCCTCGGCCGCACGCCAGCGGTGCCTGGCCAGCAGGTTCCAGTAGGGGTAGGGGCACTGGTGGTGGGGCAGCACTTCAACGAGCTGTTCGGCGACGGTGAGCATGGGGTCCAGGCAGCTCATGGGTTCCTGGAAGATGAAACCCAGTTCCCGGCCTATGAGTTCACGCCTGTCGTCTATGGGCAGGTCCGACAGTTCCACCCCTTTCCAGTGCATGCGGTCGGCATGGACATGCCAGCTCTCGCTCTGCAGCCCGAGTATGGCCTTGGCCACCAGGGATTTGCCGGAGCCGGATTCCCCCACCAGCCCCTGTATTTCCCCCTCGTTGATGAGGAGGTTGACCTTTTCCACCGCCTGCACCCGGCCCTGGGGGGTCTCCAGCTCTATGGTCAGGTTGCGGATATCCAGCAAGGCACTCATTTACTGCTCCAGGCGCTCGCTCAGGGCCTGACGAAGGCCGTCGCCGATGAGGTTCACAGCCACCATTGTCGTCAGTATGGCAAGGCCAGGCAAGGTCACCGTCCAGGGGGCCAGGTAGGCCAGATCGGTGGCGCCGGCCAGCATGGCGCCCCATTCCGGCAAGGGGGCCTGGGCCCCCAGGTTCAAAAAGCCGAGGGCGCTGATGTCCAGCACCGCTGCCGACAGCCCCAGGGCGAACTGGTGCACTATGGCGTCGGCCACGTTGGGCAGTATCACGTCCCACAGCAGCCGGAAGCGGCCGGCGCCGTCCATGCGTGCCGCCACCACATATTCCTTTTCCATCTCCGAGGCCACGGCGTCATGGGTGGCGCGGATGAACTGGGGTACCAGGGCCAGCCAGACTGCCAGCAGGGCGGCAGACAGACCCGGGCCCTGGATGGCCACCAGGGTGATGGCCAGAAGCACCGAAGGGATGGACAACAGGGTGTCCAGGAAATGGTGAAGAATGGAGCCTTGCAGGCCCTTCAAGGTGCCTGAAATGGCCCCCAGCACAACGCCGATGAGGGCGGCGGCCAGCACCACCAGCAGTGCCGAGCCAAAGGTATAGCGGGCGCCGTAAAGCAGGCGGGACAGCAGATCCCGGCCCAGATCGTCGGTGCCGATGAAGAAATCCACATGGCCAGCCTGGGCCCAGGACGGCGGCACCAGCAGGGCATCGGGGTGCTGGGCATCGGGGTTGTAGGGGGCCAGGTAGGGGCCTATCAGGGTCGCCACCAGTAACCCCAGCATCAGGTAAAAGCCGACCATGGCCAGGGGGCTCTTGCGAAAAGCCCGCCAGGTCTGGATCAGGGGCGAGGGGATGCGCTCGTCGGCGTAGAGGTTAGGGCTCAGCATGGAGACGCTTCCGGTGTAGGGGATCCAGGGCGGTAAAGATGATGTCGGTCAGCACGCTGACCAGGATCACGAAGCTGGACAGCAGCAGCAGGCAGCCCTGGATCGCGGGGAAATCCCGGGAATAGATGCTGTTGATAAGGTAGTTGCCGACCCCTGGCCAATTGAAGATGCTCTCGGTGATGATGGCGCCGGACAGCAGCGCCGCTATCTGCAGGCCAAGGATACGGCCCACCGGCACCAGGGCGTTATGCAGGCCGTGGCGGCGTACCACCTTCCACATCGACCAACCCCGGGCGCGGGCGGCGCGGATGTAGTTTTTCTTCAGCACTTCCCGAAGTGAGCTGCGGGTGAGGCGGGCCACCACGGCCGTGGGCACCGTGGCCAGCACCAGGGTGGGCATCACCAGGTGGGCCAGGGCATCGCGCATGGCCTCGAGACGATAGGGCACCTTGGAAAGCCAGATATCCACCAGCAGGAAGCCGGTCTTGGGCGGTATTTCATAGACCAGGCTCAGGCGCCCCGACACCGGCAGCCAGCCCAGCTTCAGGGAAAATACCAGTACCAGCAGCAGCGCCCACCAGTAGATGGGGATGGAGTAGCCCACCATGGCCAGGCCCTGCACCGCGTAGTCGGTGGCGGAGCGCTTGTACATGGCGGCGAAGGCGCCGGTGGGGATCCCTATGACCAGGGCCACCAGCATGGCGCTGAAGATGAGCTCCAAGGTGGCGGGCAGGGTGCGCATCAACACCCCCAGCACCGCCTCGCCGTTACTGAGCGAATAACCCCAGTCACCGCTGAATATGCGCTCCAGGTAATAGCCGAACTGCACCACCAGGCTGTCGTCCAGGTGGTAGTGGGCCCGCAGGGCCGCTATCTGGCCCGGGCCCAGGCCGTCGGTGTTGACCAGGTGGCTCAAGGCATCTCCAGGTCCCAGGTGGGTCAGGCTGAAGGCGACCAGGGCCAGCAGTACGAAGGTGATGATGAAGAGGTTGATGCGGCGCAGGGTGTAGGACAGCATCAGTCGGTCCTCCTCGCCTTGGCGAATCCGATGCCGCCGAAGGGGCGCAGCGTCACACCTTCAACATCGGCCTGGCTGGCCGAGAAGCGCAGGCCATGGGCCAGGGGCACCACCGGCATGGCTTCCTGCAGGTAGGCTTGGGCCTGCTGGTAGTAGACCTTGCGCTGAGCGCGGTCCTGCACCAGCAGTGCCTTGGTCAGCAGGGTGTCAAATTTGGGATCGCACCAGTTGGCCCTGTTGTTGCCGCCGGCCAGGGCCGCACAGGACAGGGTGGGGCTGAAGAAGTTGTCCGGATCGGTGTTGTCGGCGGACCAGCCGATCAGCACAGAGTCGTGTTCACCGTGGGCCAGGCGGCGGCGGAAGTTGGTCCAGTCGTAGGTGATGATGCGTACCTTGACCTTGATGGCGGCGAGATCCGATTGGATCAGCTCGGCCATCTTGCGGGCATTGGGGTTATAGGAGCGGGACACCGGCATGGCCCAGATGTCGAGGTTGAAGCCGTCTTGAAGCCCGGCTTTTTTCATCAGCTCCCTGGCCTTGTCCAGGTCCCTTTTCATGGGAGGGATCTTGTCGTTGTAGGCCCAGGAGCTTTCCGGCAGCAGGGTATTGGCGGCGGAGCCGGTACCGTAGAACACCGCCTGCATTATGGTGTTCTTGTCGATGGCCAGGGCCAGGGCGTGGCGCACGTCAGGGTTGTTGAGGGGCGGCCTTTCGGTGTTGAAGGCCCAGAAGCCGACGTTGAGGCCAGGGGTGGACTGCAACTTGAGGTTGGGGTGCTTCTTGATCTCCCCTATTTCTGAGGCCAGGGGCAGGCCTGTGACGTCACATTCGCCGGTGATGAGCTTGGCCAGGCGCCGGGAGCTGCGCTTGGTGATGTCGAAGATGAGGGGATTGACCGCCACCTTGCCGTCCCAGTAGTGAGGGTGGGCGTGGTAACGGATATAACTGTCTTTACGGTAGCTCTCGAAGACGAAGGGGCCTGTGCCTATGGGCTGGGTGTCGATACGCCCCGGCAGGCCCTGGGCCAGCAGCTGCTTGCCATATTCGGCGGAGAGGATCACCTCGTAGTCGGTGGCCAGGTTGGCCAGGAAGGAAGCGTCCGGCCTGTTCAGCACGAAGGTCACCTGGTGAGCGTTGTCCCGCACTATGTCGTGGAGCAGGCTACCCAGGCCCACGGCCTCGAAGAAGGGATATTCACCCCCCGACACCTTGTGGAAGGGGTCGTTCTTGTCCCACTGGCGGCGGAAGCTGAAGATGACGTCATCGGCATCGAAATCACGGCTGGGGGTGAAATAGGGGGTCTGGTGGAACTGCACCCCGCGGCGCAACTGGAAGCTGTAGCGCAGGCCATCCGGGCTCATTTCCCAGCTCACCGCCAGGCGGGGGATCACCTCGCCGGTCTTGGCGTCGATGTCGATGAGCTTGTCGTAAAGCTGGTTGGAGGTGGCGTCGACCGTGGTGCCCGAGGTCACCAACTGGGGATTGAAGGTCTCTGGGCTGCCTTCGGCGCAATAGACCAGGCCCTGGTGGGCCAGGCCCGATTTGCCGTCGGAGCAGGCCCCCAGCAGCAGTCCCAGTAACCCCAAGAGCAGGGTGCGATTAACCAGCATAAGCCATGCCGTGAGTCGATGTTAAAGAACAAGGGCGGCAAGATACCACCCTTGGCCCCGTCCTTCCAAACCTGGGATCCATCTGCCCTTAACCTTCCTCTGCGCCGAGCAGCTCGTATTTGCGCAGTATGCCCCGCAATTGGTGGTAGGTCAGCCCCAGGGCGTCGGCGCTGCGCTTCTGGTTGTACTGGTTGGCCTTGAGGGCCTCGGTCAGCACCTGGATCTCGAATTCCTGGGTCAGGTTCTTGAAGTCCAAAGGGAAACGTAGCGAAGAGCCGGCCGGCTTGGCCACCGCTACCGGCGCCTGGGTCTCCTGGGCCTTGGGTTGGCGATCGGTGGTGCGCACCTGGGTCTGGGGCCGCCAGGGGGACTCGAAGGGATCCAGCACTATCTGGTGCACCGGCAGGTCCGGGTTGTCGTGGCGGTAGACGCTGCGCTCCACCACGTTCTTGAGTTCGCGGATGTTGCCGGGCCAGTCGTAATCCAGTATCAGCTGCTGGGCCTTGCGGGTGAAGCCGGAGAACAGCGGCTGGCCCAGCTGGCGGGCCATGTTGATGGCGAAGTTCTCGGCCAGCATCAGTATGTCTTCCCGGCGCTCACGCAGGGGCGGCAGGGTGATGACGTCGAAGGCCAGGCGGTCCAGCAGGTCGGCGCGAAAGGCCCCCTGTTCGGCCAGGGTCGGCAGATCTTCGTTGGTGGCGCAGATGAGGCGCACGTCCGTCTTCAAGGTCTGGGAGCCGCCCACCCGCTCGTACTCGCCATATTCGATGACCCGCAGCAGCTTTTCCTGGATAAGGCCGGAGGTGTTGGCCAGCTCGTCCAGGAAGAGGGTGCCGCCATCGGCCCGCTCGAAACGACCGCTGTGGCGTTTGGCGGCGCCGGTGAAGGCGCCCTGGTCGTAGCCGAACAGTTCGGATTCCAGCAGGTTCTCGTTCAGTGCCGCGCAGTTGAGCTTGAGGTAGCTCTGGTCCCAGCGGCTGGACAGGAAGTGCAGACGTTCGGCAATGAGTTCCTTACCCGTCCCCCTTTCCCCTATGATAAGCACCGGCTTATTGAGGGGGGCGACTCTCGAGACCTGATCCATGACCTCCAGGAAGCTGTTGGCCTGGCCTAGGAGGTTGTCGTGTTGCCTTGGTGCCATGAGTGGTGATTTTCGCCAAATAGTGGTTGAACCTATGATAAGCCAAATCTCTTCACATAGGATCAACAAAATTTTCTTTTTTAATTCAGTGTGTTATTGTCTTTGGCAAAGTGGCACGCTTTTCGGATAAGGGAGAGCAAGGAACTCCCTTAGATCAGACGAGGAAACTGAAATGGGTATTTTCTCTCGCTTCACCGACATAGTGAATGCCAACCTGAACGCCTTGCTGGACAAGGCCGAAGACCCGGAAAAAATGGTGCGCCTGATCATTCAGGAAATGGAAGACACCCTGGTTGAGGTGCGTTCCCTGTCCGCCAAGGCCCTGGCCGAGCGCAAGGATCTGGAACGTCGCATTCAGAAGCTGGCCGAGAAGGCCAACGACTGGCAGGCCAAGGCCGAGCTGGCCCTGACCAAGGACCGCGAAGATCTGGCCAAGGGTGCCCTGGTCGAGAAGAACCGCGCCGAAGATGCCATGACGACCCTGCAGGTGGAACTGACTCACGTCGAGGAGACCATCGCCAAGCTGAGCGAGGAAGTGGGCCAGCTGAACGAGAAGCTGACCGACGCCCGCGCCCGCCAGAAGAGCATCGTCATGCGCAAGCAGTCCGCCCAGACCCGCCTGGATGTGCGCAAGCGCTTCGACGGTGGCAAGGTCGAAGACACCATGGCCAAGTTCGAACAGTACGAGCGTCGCATTGACGACATCGAAGCCCAGGTCGAGTCCTATGATTTGGGTAAAGGCAAAGGCCTGGACGCCGAATTTGCCGCCCTGGCCGCCGACGACAAGGTCAATCAGGAGCTGGACGCCCTGAAGGCCAAGCTGGCCAAGAAAAAGTAAGCTAAGGAGCAGATGATGGAGGATGTGGTTTGGGCTTTTTCGGTGCCGCTGATCATCTTTATGGTTTTCGTGGCACCCATCTGGCTCATCCTGCACTACCGCAGCAGACGCCAGGTAGGGCAGGGCTTGAGTGAAGATGAAAGGGTGCAGCTGGTCGCGCTGTCCCAGAAGGCGGAAAAGATGGCCGAGCGTATCGCCACCCTGGAACGCCTGCTGGATGCCGACAGCCCCCAGTGGCGCAACAAGGCCTAAGGGCAGGGATGCCCTGCCCAACGTGAAGGAGATCAGGCTATGAACAATGCAAGAGGCCCTCTGTACCGTTACCCCGACGAAGCCCGCCTCGGCGGTGTCTGCGCCGGCCTGGCCCACTACTTCGGGCTGGAAACCTGGCTGGTGCGGGTCTTGGTGGTCAGCGGTATCCTGCTGTCCGGTTCCTTCTTCGTGGTGGCCTATATCGCCCTCTGGTTCATCCTGGAGAAGGCCCCCGGTACCAGCAATGGCCGCAAGGAAAAGCCCATCCATGTGAAGGAGCAGGTCTGGCAGTCCGGCGAGCCGCCCCGCCAGGCCATCCACGACATCAACAGCCAGTTCGACCGCCTGGAAGGCCGGCTGAGGAGCCTGGAAAGCTACGTCACCTCCACCGAGTTCCAGTTGAACCGGCAAATCAGCCGGCTCTGAAAGGGGCGCCGCAAGGCGCCTTTCGCTTTTGGATACCTCCATGTTCGACAGTTCCAGCTTCAAATCCCTGGCCCAGGCCGCCGGCGACACCTTAAGGCGCGGCCTCGACCAGCACGTCCGGCTGGCGGTCACAGGCCTGTCCCAGGCCGGTAAGACCGCCTTCATCACTTCCCTGACCGACCAGCTGCTTCACGGCAGCCCCAGCCACCTGCCATTCTTCCCTGTCGTGGCCGAGGGCCGCTACCAGGGGGCCAGGGAAATGCCCCAGCCCCATCCGCTGGTGCCCCGTTTCCGTTATCGTGACAACCTGGCCCAGCTGACGGCAGAAAGCCCGGCCTGGGCGCCCTCGACGGACGGCATTTCCGAACTGCGCCTGCACCTGCGCTACCTGCCGGACAGCGGCCTGCGCGGCTTCTTCAAGGAGCCGGTGACCCTGGTGCTGGACATCGTCGATTACCCCGGCGAATGGCTGCTGGACTTGGCCATGCTGGAACTGGACTACGGCCAGTGGAGCGCCCAGCAACAGGTGTTGCTCAGCCAGGAGCCACGAAAGGTCCTGGCCGGCAGCTGGTGCCTTGATGCCCGGGCCTACGGTGAGGGCGGGGTGCTGGATGAAGCCAGGGCCGAAGCCCTGGCCCAGGACTATGCGGCTTTGCTGACAAGGCTTCGCCAAGAGCTGGGCCTTTACTACCTGCAACCGGGGCGCTTCCTGCTGCCGGGGGCCTTGAAAGGGGCTCCCGTGCTGGCCTTCTTCCCCTGGCAAGGGGAGCCTGATGCCACCAACCCCTGCTACCAGGCCCTGGCCAAGGTGTTCGAGCAGTACAAGCAGGAGGTGGTCAAGCGCTTCTACAAGGAGCACTTCGCCAGCATGGACCGCCAGGTGGTGCTGATCGACACCCTGGCGGCCCTTAACCATTCCCGGGCGGCCTTCCTGGATCTGCAGCTGGCCCTGACCGAGATCTTGCGGAGCTTCCAGTACGGCCGTTCCAATCTGCTGCAGCGGCTTTTCTCGCCCCGCATCGACAGGGTGCTCTTCGCCGCCACCCAGGCCGATCGCCTGACCCCTGAACAGCGCCCGGCCCTGACCAGCCTGCTGGAGGAGCTTATCCGCCCGGCCCTGGAGCCCATCCGCTATGCCGGCATCGAGGTGGGGGTCGAGACCCTGGCCGCCGTCTGCACCACCTTGGCCGGGCACAGCAGCCTGGAAGGGGAGCTGCTGCCTTGCCTCAAGGGCCGCTTAGCCGATGGCCGCCAGGTGACCCTCTTTCCCGGCGATCTGCCGGCCAGCCTGCCGGGCAGCGATTTCTGGCAGCGCCAGGGCTTTGCCTTCCCGGCCTTCGCGCCGCCCCTGGGCCTCGGCTCACCCCTCAAGCACCTGCGCATGGACAAGGCCCTGGCCTTTTTGCTTGGAGACAAGATGACATGAGTTTGCGACCCAGCCGCCTGGTGGAAGAAGAAGAGGTCCTGCCTGAGCTGCGCCAGGCCGTGGAGCTCAGCGATGCCAGCTTCACGCCGGAAGAACCCAGCGCCGCCGAACAGGGCCTGGAGCGGGCCCTGGCCCCGCGCCGCCGCCCCTGGCTGGCCTGGGGCCTGTGCTTCCTGACTCTGGGCGTCTTCGGCCAGACCGGCTACTGGCTCTACGACCTTTGGCAGAGCACGCCTGCGCTGGCGCTGCTGTTCAGCCTGGCCACAGTGCTGCTGGGGGCAGGGGCCCTGCGCGCCCTGTGGCGCGAATGGCGGGCCCTGGCTCGGCTCAAGCGCCTGGAGCGGGACGCCGACAAGGCGGCCAAGGCCAGCACCGGGGACGGGGCCCTGACCCATATCGAGCGCAGCATGAAACTGCGTGGCCTGGACAAGGGCGCCGATATGCAATCCTTCCTGGCGACCCTCTCCAGCCATGACAGCGGGGAAGAGGTGCAGCAGCGTTTTCGCCAGCAGGTGTTGGTGTCCTTGGACGACAGGGCCCAGGCCCTGGTGCGCCGCTACGCCCTGGAAGCCACTGTGCTGGTGGCGGTGAGCCCCCTGGCGCTGACCGACATGGCCATCATCGCCTGGCGCAACCTGCGGCTCATTCGCGACATCGCCAAGGTTTACGGTCTGCCCCTCGGTTACTGGAGCCGGGTGCGTCTGGTGCGCCAGGTGTTCATCAACCTCATCTATGCCGGCGCCTCCGAACTGGTGGTGGATATCGGCATGAGCACCCTGGGGGCCGACTTGCTCGGCAAGCTCTCCGGCCGTGCCGCCCAAGGCCTGGGGGCGGGGCTGTTGACCGCCCGCCTCGGTTGGCAGGCTATGCGCCTGTCGCGGCCTTTGCCCATGGATGAGGCGGAGCGCCAGCGCTTGAGTAAGGCCCGCTCGCGGCTCATCGTCGACATGGGCAAGGATCTGATGAAGCTGCCCGGCATGGTGCTGGGCCGCAGCAAGGAAAAGCTCCCCAGGGAGGATTGAAAAGAGGCGCCAAGGCGCCTCTTCTTAA